>JBMTYG010000042.1:0-22381 GCA_049454295.1 Pseudomonadales bacterium | reverse complement strand
GCGCAAAGCGTCGTGTACCAGCGAGGCGAGCAGCGGGACGGGGAAATTGTCGATGCAGTTATAGCCGGCATCCTCGAGCGCGCGCAGAGCCGTCGTCTTTCCGGATCCGGAGCGCCCGCTGATGATGAGCAGTCTCACGCGCTGTTAGCCGTAACCAGGGTTCGGAAGGTGTCATAGAACGCGCGATCGCTCGATTGTTCGCGCAACACGCTGCGATAGTTGGCGTCCTGGAACACTCGCGCGAGGGCGGCGAGCGTCGTCAGGTGGGCTTGGGTTTCCGCTGTCGGCACCACCAGCACGAAGATCAGGTCCACGGCAGCATCATCGATGGAATTGAAGTCCACCGGGGCGGCGAGGCGGAGCAGTGCTGCCGCCGGTTTTGCACCGTCCACTCGACAGTGGGGGATCGCGATGCCTTCGCCAAGCCCGGTCGATCCCAGTCGTTCGCGGGTCATCAGGTTTTCGAAGACAGTGGACGCCGAGAGCGAAGGATCGCCGGCCGCAATCAGCTCTGCGGCAAGCTCGAGCGCGCGTTTGCGCGAGCGAGCGTCGACCGCAATTCGAGTGCGTTCGGGAGAAAGCAGGGCGCAAATGTCAGTCATGGCGGATGGGGTGTTCCGAGTTCAGATGCGTCCTTGGAGTCGTTCGACCGCGCGTTCTTTATGGCGCACGAGCTGACGGTCCAGTTTGTCGACCAGAAGATCGATCGCCGCATACAGGTCAGGGGCCTCCGCGTCGGCGAACACCTCCCCACCCACGACATGCAGGGTCGCCTCCGCGCGCTGCACCAGTCGTTCGACGGTGAGCACCAGGTGCGCGTTGGTCACATGATCATTATGGCGCGAGAGGCGCAGAATTTTCTCGCTGGCATACGCGCGAAGCGCATCGGTGACATCGACGTGATGACCGGAAATGCTGAGCTGCATCGTACAGACTCCGTCGTTGGGGTTCGCTCCTGTCGTCGCACAAGGTCATAGCACCCGTTTCCGCTCGCTGGATGACGGTATGGCGAGCGATTCGCGGTACTTTGCCACGGTCCTTCTCGCGACGACGATGTTCTGGGCGGCAAGGAGCTCTACGAGCTTCTGGTCGCTTAACGGTTTTCTCGGATTTTCCTCCGCCGTGAGCCGACGAATCAGCGCTCTGATGGCGGTGCTGGATACTTCGCCACCATCGTTATTCGAAACGTGGCTGGAGAAGAAGTACTTGAGTTCGAAAATGCCCCGCGGTGTGTACATGTACTTGCGGTTGGTGACGCGTGAGATGGTGGACTCATGCATCTCCACGGCGTCGGCGATATCGGCGAGCACCAGAGGTTTCATGGCTTCTGCACCGTGGTCGAGGAATCCTCGCTGCCGTTCGACGATCTTGGTAGCCACCTTGAGCATCGTTTCGTTGCGACTCTGCAGACTTTTCAGGAACCAGCGCGCTTCCTGCAGGTGATCCCGAAGATACACGTTGTCGCTGCTCGTGTCCGATCGTCGAATAAGCCCCGCGTAGCGCTCGTTCACCCTGAGCTTGGGCGTTGTGTCCGCGTTCAGCTCCACGACCCAGCGATTATTGCGGCGGAAGACGAAGACGTCCGGCACGACGTACTCGGCTTTCTCCCCCGGCAACGTGCCACCGGGACGTGGATTCAATGTTCGGATGAGCCTCATGACTGCGCTCAATTCGTCCGCGTTCACCTGCAGACGCCGCATCAGCGTTGCGATGTCGCGGCTCTCAAGGAGCCCCAGATGATGAGTCAGCAGCGTCGCCGCGGTGTCAATCCACGGGGTATCCGGGGGCAGCTGCCGCAGCTGAAGGAGCAGGCATTCAGACAGGTCACGGGCGCCGACACCCGTGGGTTCCAGTTGTTGAATGCGTTTGAGAACGGCGATCACTTCGTCTGTTTCGACCGCGTCGATTTCGGACAACGCGTCGAGCGGATCTTCGGCGGCCGATAGGTCTTCGATCTGGCCGCCGCCCATTCGATTGAGGCTTTCACACAACTCTTCGACCGAGCATGACAACAAACCGTCGTCGCTCAGTGCGTCGATAATGGCTTCGCCGATTGCGCGATCGCGGTCGCTCAGGTGGCAGACATTGAGCTGCCAGCGCAGGTGATCGTGCAGCCCGACTGCGCTGGCGTTGCGCGAGTCGAGGTCCCAATCCTCGTCGCTGGAGCCTCCAGCGCTGGTCTCATCCGGGAAGATATCGCCCCACTGAGTATCGATCGGTAGCTCTTCGGGTAGCGATTGATCGCGGGAGTCGTCCAGCGCCCGCGGGTCTTCGGAAGCGCTGCTGTCGGAGGGTGTAGCGAAGGACTCCAGCCCGGCGAGACCTGCTGCCTCGAGCTGCTCCTCTGATGCATCGCGGCTGTCCTCTTCCAACTCAAGCATCGGGTTGCTTTCGACCGCTTGCTGTATTTCCTGCTGCAGATCCAGCGTCGACATTTGCAAAAGACGAATGGCCTGCTGCAGTTGTGGCGTCATCGCCAGCTGCTGCCCGATGCGGAGTGAAAGCGTTGGCTTCATGGGTGCCTAGAGGCGAAAATCCTCACCAAGGTAAACGTTCCGAACTCGTGTATCCGCCAGTATCTCCCCTGGGCTACCGTTCGCGATGATGATCCCTGTGCTGACTATGTAAGCGCGGTCACAAATGTCTAGAGTATCTCTGACATTGTGATCGGTGATGAGAACACCAATACCTCGGGCGGCGAGCCCGCGAATTTCGGTCTTAATGTCTGCGACTGAAATCGGGTCGACGCCGGCAAACGGTTCATCCAACAGCATGAATGCAGGACGCGTCGCCAGCGCGCGCGCGATCTCAACCCGGCGACGTTCGCCCCCGGAGAGGCGTTCACCCAGCGTGTCGCGCACGCCCTGCAGGTGGAACTCATCGAGCAGCCGCTCCAGCGTGGCAGCACGGGCATCAGGATCGAGATCCCCGCGGAGTTCCAGGATGGCTCGCAGGTTGTCAGCCGCACTGAGCCGTCGGAACACGCTGGCTTCCTGCGGCAGGTAGCCGATCCCGGCTCGCGCGCGAACATGCATGGGCGCAGTGGTCAGGTCTCTGTCGTCGAGCAGGATCTTGCCTGCATCGGGCGCCAATAGACCGACCATCATGTAGAAACAGGTGGTCTTCCCCGCACCGTTCGGGCCGAGCAGGCCGACAATCTCACCCGCCTCCACCTGCAGGCTCACGTCCTCCACCGCGACCTTGTTGCGATAGGTCTTGCGCAGGCGGTTGGCGTGAAGCCGAGCCATGGCTTATCTCGGCGCGCGCGGCGGTGGCTGTAGCACCATGCGCACCGAGTTACCCGCACCGGAGACGGCCTCGACACGACCTGCCACCATGTCATAACGAATGGTGTCGCCGTTGATGGTGTTGCCCTGCTGTTCGAGCGAAGCCTTGCCACTGAGTTCGAGCTGCTCTTCACTCGTGCGGTAAATGATGGTGTCTGCCTCTGCCTTGACCTCGCCCTCTGGGTCATCAATGGCCTGGCGGTAGCGCGCAGGTGCGCCCTCGGCAATGATCCGCACCACCTTCTGGTCGACATACTCGACGGTGATGCGGTCGGCGTTCACCCGGAGTGAGCCCTGCTCGACGCGCACGTCGCCCATATACACGATCTCGTCGCTGCGCTGATTCATCTCAGCCGTATTGGCCTGGATCAGGATCGGCTGGGTCGAGTCCTCGGGTAGCGCGTTGACCGCGCCTGGAATGACAAGGGCGACAGCGATTGCGATGGGTATGGCGATGCGACGGGCGATGATGGGTGCTCGGTGCATGGAAAGTCGCTCAGTGGACGGTGCCAGGCTCGAGGCGTGTTGCCACGCGCTGATCGCCAGCCGCGAAAAGTTTGAGCGATCCACGCCGCAGATTACCTTCCAATCGGGCGGCGTCGGTTTGGCCGCGAGCGCCGCGAATGATAACAGCTTGGTCAGTTTCAGCCCATTGACGAGCGGGGAAGATGATGAGGCTTTCGGTTTCCAGGCTGGCGCCGGACAGGCTGTCGGCGGGTGTGAGACGCACGTCGCCGTCGAGGTTCAGCCTGTCTTCGCCCTCGCCGCCCACGCTCGGGCCGGTCAGCGTGCCGCGGGCCGCCGAGCCTGACCAGGTCTGATGACGGTCGAAAAGTTCGAACGCCGGTGCCGTGAGATCGGCGCGACCGTCGGATCGAAACAAGCGAATCTCCGGGGCGGCGACCACGTACAGCAGTAGCCCCTGCGCATCAAACGCTGCGAGGCGGGTGCCGCTCAGCCGCACGTCCGGTGGCCGCTCCGGACGTGGTCGGTCGCTGTTGGGCTCCGGGCTTAACAGGAGCGCGGTAAGACCGACGGCGAGCATCACCGCCCCGGCGAGCAGGATTTGGTAGCCGATATGACCCAGTCGAGCCGCTGTGCGCGGGGAGTCAGGGGGCGTCGTCACGAAATCTCCGTGCTGGTGTCGTACGGCCAGCGCTCCTGGGCACGCAGCAGAAGCTCGGCGACTTCCCGCGCCACGCCAGCGCCGCCCGGCACCGTGGTGACCAGGTGCACGTGGTCGTGGGTGGTCGGGTGGCCGTTGGGGACGCCGATAGCGAAGCCGACCCGGCGAAACAGGGCAATGTCCGGCAGGTCGTCTCCGACGTGGGCGACATCCGAATCGCTGAGTCCGAGTGTCTTGCAGACAGCATCGAGAGCCAAACCCTTTTCGCTGACTCCTTGAAAAACGTGCGCAATGCCGAGCTCGGCAGCACGTTGGGCGACCATCTTGGAGTCGCGCCCGGTAATGAATCCGACCTCGACGCCCTGCTCGCGCAGCAGCTTGAGCGCCGCGCCGTCCTGCACGTGAAACACCTTAAGCGTCTCGCCGTGCTCACCGTAATACAGCCGACCGTCGGTGAGGACGCCATCCACGTCGAACGTCACCAGACGGATCCGTCGCGCGCGTTGAAGGAGAGTGTCTGCAAGCTTGGGCATGGCTTAACTGAGCATGGCAATCGGATGGATTCTAGCGCAAGAGCGTTTGCGCCTCGCGCGCGGGCAGCGCTCACCGAAAAAATCGATGGCGGTGGTATAGTTCGCGGCTTTCGTGAGGATCGGCGGGTCCGGATGGCGGCAGATGCCTACATTGAAATAGAAGATCTCCACTTTTCGCGCGGCTCACGGAAGATCTTCAACGGCCTCTCCATGCGTATCCCGCGCGGGAAGATCACGGGGATCATGGGGCCGAGTGGTACTGGAAAGACCACGCTCCTGCGCATTATCGGCGGGCAGTTGAAGCCGGACGCCGGATCCGTTCGTGTCGATGGTGTCGACATGGCGCGCGTGTCCCGCGACGAGCTCTTCGAGCTGCGCAAACGCATGGGAATGTTGTTCCAGTCGTCCGCGCTCTTTACTGATTTGACGGTGTTCGAGAACGTGGCCTTTCCCCTGCGCGAGCACACCCGGCTGCCGGAGGACAGTATCCGCGATCTGGTGCTGATGAAGCTGAATGCTGTGGGGTTGCGTGGCGCACGCGATCTGTATCCCAGCGAGCTGTCCGGCGGCATGTCGCGGCGGGTAGCGCTTGCGCGCGCAATTGCGCTCGATCCCGACCTGCTGATGTACGACGAGCCCTTTACCGGACAGGACCCGATTGCCATGGGCGTTTTGCTGACGCTCATCAAAAATCTGAACCTGGCGCTCAGAACCACGAATATCGTCGTGTCCCACGACATTCATGAAACCTCGACCATTGCCGATCAGCTGTATGTGATTGCCGATGGTCGGGTGATCGGAGGCGGTACGCCGGCAGAGCTGCGGGTGGACGGTTCAGAGCTCATTCGCCAGTTCATGCATGGACGTCCGGATGGACCGGTACCATTTCACTTCCCGGCCTCGAACATCGAACGGGATTTCCTGGAGCGCGCGCCATGACGGACGTTTTGCAGCGCATCGGCGCGCTGACTCTCGAGCGGCTTGCGAATCTGGGGCAGGCCAGCCTCATGTGGGCGCTAGCCATTTGGGGGTTGCCGCGCCGCGGTGATTTCGGGCTGCTCGTGCGCCAGATTTACAGCATCGGCGTGCTGTCGCTCTTGATCATCGTGTTGTCGGCATTCTCCATCGGTTCGGTGATTGCGCTGCAGTTTTATACCCAGCTTGCGCGATTTGGCGCGGAGGATGCCGTCGGTCTCGGATTGGCGCTCGTTCTGCTGCGGGAGTTGGGTCCCGTGGTCACAGGACTCCTGTTTGCCGGACGTGCAGGGTCGGCGATCACCGCCGAGATTGGCCTGATGAAGAGCACGGAGCAGCTCTCGAGCATGGAAATGATGGGCGTGGATCCGCTGCGGCGCATCGTGGCCCCGCGTCTGTGGGCCGGCGTTATCTCAATGCCTCTCCTGACAGCGCTGTTCAACGTCGTTGCGATCTACGGCGGCGCCGTGGTGGCGGTGAATTGGCTGGGCAGCGATCCGGGCGGTTTCTGGTCGGGCATGCAGGATGCGGTGGAGGTCTGGGAAGACCTCGGCAAGGGCACGATCAAGAGCATTGTCTTCGCAGTCTTCGTCACCTGGATCGCCGTGTTTCAGGGCTATGACACCGAACCCACTGCAGAAGGAATTGGGCGCGCGACGACGCGCACGGTGGTGTTGAGCTCGGTCATGGTGCTGGCAGTCGACTTCGTGTTGACGCTCGGCATGTATGGAGAATTCAAGTAATGATGCGGATGCGGACGATCGAAATCAGTGTGGGTGCCTTCGTGCTGGCGGGTGCGCTCGCGTTCGTGGTGCTCATGGTGCAGGTGAGCGGTGTCAACTTCGAGTCCAGCGGCGAGGGATATCGCCTGTATGCGAAGTTCAATGATGTGGCGGGGCTGCGCGTACGTTCAAAGGTCAGCATGGCGGGAGTGACGATCGGTCGCGTCACCGCCATCTCGGTGGACACCGCCTATGGCGAGGCCGAGGTCGAGATTCGTATCGATCCGGGCACAGGGTCATTACCCATCGATACGGGCGCGCGGATTCTGACGGAAGGGATCGTTGGCGCGCGCTACATCAGCCTCATGCCGGGGGCAGACGAAGAAATGCTCGGCGACGGGGACTCCATAGAAGACACACAGGGGGCTCTGGTGCTCGAGAATCTGATTGGCGATTTCATCACCACGCTCGGAGATTCCTGATATGTCGATTCGCGCAGCGTCCCTCATCCGCCCTGAGTGGGTGGTCGGCAGGACGCGTCTTTCCCGCGGGCTCAGTGGTCGTCTGGCGCTACTCATCGCCCTCGTGGCGATTGCATGGTTCCCGGCAAGACTTGCGGCAGCCACAGCGTTGTCCGCCGAGGAGCGAGTGCAGCAGGTTTCGGACAGCGTGCTCGTCCTCATCGAGGCAGCGCGCGGCTATGCGAATGATGACCCGGAGCGCTTCTATCGCGAGTTCACTGCAATTCTCGACCCCGCAGTCGATTTCGACGCCTTTGCGCGCAGCGTGATGGCGGTTCATTTCCGCGCGGCAACTCCAGAGCAGCGTCGCCGCTTTGCGGATTCGTTCAAGTGGGGTCTGGTAAGGACCTATGCCCTCGCGCTCACGGAATTCAGCAACGGCACAGTCCGGGTGGTGCCAAGCGCCAAGCCGGCGCAGAACAAGCGTCTGCAGAGCGTGCGGATGGAGGTGACCACGCCGTCGGGCAACGTCTATCCGGTGCAATACGCCATGGCCCTCGGCAGCGATGGTGAGTGGCGCGTGCGCAACATTATCGTCAACGGCGTCAACATGGGGCTGACCTACCGGAACCAGTTTGCAGGGGCCATGAAGGACCCGGCTAACGGCGGAAGTCTCGATAAAGTGATCGATGGCTGGAGCAACATGCTCAAAAAAGAAGCGGAAGAACTGGAAGATACCCTGTCCAGTGACTCTGGCGAGGGCGATGCCAAGGGCGGTGGCGGCGAGGCGGGCGGGCAGTGAGCGCGGGGAACCGCTCCGTGCCCTCGGCGT
Source organism: Pseudomonadales bacterium (assembly GCA_049454295.1). Lineage (GTDB taxonomy): Bacteria > Pseudomonadota > Gammaproteobacteria > Pseudomonadales > Azotimanducaceae > UBA7803. The sequence continues at coordinate 14,445 of JBMTYG010000042.1, read as the reverse complement.
CAGAGCCAGCTGTAGCGGGTTCGCCCGGATCGCAGCCTGAACTGCGCTTGCCTGCGCGCGTGCGCTATGCAGACGTCGCGGCGCTCCGCGCGTCGGGTGAGGCGTTCATTCGCTCGGCGCCTGGGCCTGTACGCATCAGCCTGGGAGATTTGCAGGATTTCACCAGCGTGGTAGTTGCCCTGCTGCTCGCGTGGGTGCGGTTCGCGCGTGTTCGGGGCGCTGACGTGGTCTTCTCCGATGTGCCTGCAGACCTGCGCAACATTATCGACCTGTACGGCGTTGCCAGCCTGCTACCGCTGGAGGCAGGAGGCGATGGGCACGCGTGGTCCGTAGACGATGGCGGTTCGGCGTCGAGCGTATCGGCGAAGGAGAAATTGTCATGAAAGACACCATTGTCTCGGCGCTGGCGGCTGCGTTCCCCGATGCCGAGATTGGGGTCGAGTTAGCGGGTAATCGCGCCGAACTCACAATCGTGAGCGGGGCGTTTGCCGGTCTATCCCGCGTGCGGCGGCAGCAGGCGGTCTATGGCTGCATTCAGCAGTTCATCGCGGATGGATCTCTTCACGCGGTGACGATGCGTGTGCTGTCACCCGACGAGGCGCGCTCGGGCTGATGGATAAGCTGCGCATTCGCGGCGGTCGGCGGCTCGAAGGCGCTCTCGATATCTCGGGCGCGAAGAATGCCGCGCTGCCGATTCTGGCTGCGACGCTGCTGACGGCAGAGCCCATGCGGCTGCGCAACGTCCCCCACTTGAACGACGTGACGACCATGCTGGAACTGCTCGGGCAGTTCGGCTCCTCCTTGACGCTTGATGAGTCCGGGGCCCTCGAGATTACGGCGGCAAGGCTGCGGACATTGCGTGCCCCCTATGACTTGGTTCGCACCATGCGCGCATCCTTTGTGGTGCTGGGGCCGTTGCTGGCCCGATTTGGTCGCGCGGAGGTCTCTCTGCCCGGCGGCTGTGCGATCGGTGCGCGACCGGTAGATCAGCACCTCAAGGCGTTTCAGGCGCTCGGTGCTCGGATCGACCTGGAGGACGGGTATGTACTGGCGCAAGCCCCGCGCGGGTTGTCGGGTGCCGACTTCACATTTGACTTGGTCACCGTCGGCGGCACCCAGAATCTCATGATGGCAGCCACCATCGCGCGCGGTACCACGCGCATTCGCAACGCCGCTTGTGAGCCCGAGATTGTTGATCTCGGCGAGTGCCTGAATGCCATGGGCGCGCGTGTGATCGGGCACGGTACGGCGGACATCGAGATCGAGGGTGTTCCCGAACTGCACGGTACCGACTGGCGCGTGATGACTGATCGCGTCGAGGCCGGGACTTACTTGATTGCCGCAGCGGCCACTGGTGGCCGCATTCGGGTTAATGGGGCGCGTCCTGCTGATCTTGGGGTCGTGCTCGACAAGCTGCGCGAAAGCGGAGCTGAAGTGAACGTTGGCTCCGATTGGATCGAGCTCGACATGCATGGGCGACGACCACAGGCTGTCGATATCGAGACCGCGCCGTTTCCAGGATTTCCTACCGATATGCAGGCGCAGTACCTCGCACTCAATGCGATTGCGGAGGGTGAGAGCCGAATTACGGAACGCATTTTCGAGAATCGTTTCATGCACGTGCAGGAGCTGAATCGGCTGGGTGCGCAGATCGAATTGCGCGGAGTTTCGCAGGCAATCGTGCATGGCGTTCCAAAACTGCGCGCCGCCCCGGTGATGGCGACCGACCTGCGGGCCTCCTTCAGCCTGGTGGTAGCCGCGCTGGTAGCGGAAGGGACCACCGTGATTGATCGCATCTACCATATTGACCGGGGCTACGAGCATATCGAGGAAAAACTCGGCGCGCTCGGGGCTCAGGTCGAACGCATCACTGACTGACACGGAACCTGCCATGGGTCTCACCATTGCGCTGAACCGCGGCCGCATCCTGAAGGAGTGCCTGCCGCTCATCACCGCTGCTGGATACGCGCCGGCGGAGCGGTTCGAGGACAGTCGCAAGCTGGTCTTTCCCACGATGGATGGCGCGCATCGTCTTATCGTGATGCGCGGGGCCGATGTGCCCACCTATGTCGAATATGGTGCAGCCGATATCGGGATCGTCGGCAAAGACACCCTCCTGGAGCATTCCGGGGCGGGGTTTTATGAGCGGCTTGATTTGCGCTTGGGGCGCTGCAGGTTGATGACCGCCGCGCCACGCGGGGTGGACATCAGTCGGGGGCCTCTGCGGGTCGCCACCAAATTCACCCAGTCGGCGCGCCGCTGGTTCGAATCACAGGGCCGGCAGGTGGAGATCATTCCGCTCTCGGGCGCCATGGAGATCGCGCCGCTGATGGACCTGGCGGACTGTATCGTCGATATCGTGGATACCGGTAGCACGCTGAAAGCGAACGGATTGGAAGCGCTCGATACCATCGCTGAGATCAGCTCTCGAGTCATCGTCAATCGAGCAGCGATGAAGCTGCGGTTTGATGAAGTCGAAGCCTTCATTCATGCCCTTGAGGTACAGCTGTCATGACGGCGGTCAGACGTCTTCGCACCCGCGATGCCGAGTTTGAGGCGGCGTTTGCGGCGCTCTTTCAGGTCGATTTTGACGACAACTCGGCGGTCAATCAGGCGGCACGAGACATCATCGATCGGGTGCGTCGCGAGGGCGATGTCGCGCTCATCGACTACACGGCTCGGTTTGATCGCTGGCAGCCCGCCGACGCGGCAGCTCTTGCGATCAATCCTGCCGATTTCGCCGCGGCCTGGCATGCGCTCGACAGTGTCGCGCGCCACGCACTGGAAACGGCAGCCGAGCGCATTGAAAGCTACCATCGGGCGCAGCTTGCGCCGGATTGGTTCTTCAGTGATGCCTTGGGTAATCAGCTTGGGCAGCGGGTCACACCCCTGGATCGGGTGGGGTTATACGTGCCCGGTGGTCAGGCGGCATACCCCTCCACGGTGCTCATGACCGCCATTCCAGCCCGGGTTGCCGGTGTCGGTGAGCTAGTCATGGTGGTGCCGACACCGGGCGGCGTGCGTAATGACTGGGTGCTGGCGGCGGCTCACGTGGCTGGCATTCAGCGCGCATTCGCGCTCGGAGGTGCCCATGGAGTGGCAGCGCTGGCGTATGGCACGTCCACGGTTCCTCGCGTCGACAAGATCGTGGGTCCGGGAGGCGCCTGGGTAGCCGCTGCCAAACGGTTGGTCTTCGGAACGGTCGGGATTGATGTCATCGCGGGCCCGAGCGAAGTGCTCATCATTGCCGACGGCTCGGCGCCCCCCGAGTGGATGGCGTTGGATCTGTTCTCCCAGGCGGAACACGACGCTGCCGCTCAAGCGCTGTTGCTGTGTCCGGATGGACGATATCTCGACGCGGTTGCTGCGGCGATGGAACGCCTGCTGTCGGCTCGCCCCCGATCGAGCATCATCGCAGCGTCGCTACAGGCGCGCGGTGGGCTCATCGAAGTGCGCGATCTCAAGGAGGCGGTCGAGCTATCCAATCGCATTGCTCCGGAGCACCTCGAACTCGCTGTTGCCGATCCGGACGCGCTGCTCTCCGACATTCGCCATGCCGGCGCGATTTTTATGGGCGCACATTCCCCCGAGGTGATGGGTGACTATACGGCGGGGCCGAGCCATGTCCTGCCCACGTTCGGCACTGCGCGTTTCAGCTCACCACTCGGCGTCTATGACTTCCAGAAACGGAGCTCGGTCATTCGTCTGTCGCCCCAGGGCGCGTCGGAGCTCGGGCGGGTGTCGGCGGTGCTGGCACAAGGTGAAGGGTTGGAAGCTCATGCAGCGGCCGCGCAAGCGCGTGTGGCTGATGCGAGCCCGGCAGAACCGACCGTTTGATAATGACAACAGTCGTGTCACCCCGGGCGGGTGAGAGCCCGCGGCAACGGTATGCAGCGCTGGTGGCCGCCGGCACGATTGCCGCGGATCCGGCACAGCGTGCGGCGGTGGAGTTGCTCGATGACCTGCACGCGCGTCTCGTCAAGCGTCGGACCCGGGAGCAGGGTTTGCTCGCTCGCATGCGTGCCCGTTTCGGCTCCGGGAGCAGCGCGGCCCCCGAGCGGGGTTTGTATCTCTGGGGCGGCGTTGGTCGCGGCAAGACCATGCTGATGGACCTGTTCTGCGACTGTTTGCCTCCCGCGGATCGTCAGCGCATGCATTTCCACCGGTTCATGCAGCGTGTGCATCATGAGCTGCGCGACCTTGCGGGCACGCCGAACCCTTTGCAGTTTGTCGCCGAGCGGCTGTCGACCGAGTGCCGCGTGCTGTGTTTCGACGAATTTTTCGTGTCCGACATTGGTGACGCGATGATTTTGGCCGAATTGCTCGAGGGTCTATTCGCCCGCGGCGTTTCGCTGGTAGCCACATCGAACGTGGTCCCGGATCGGCTGTACGAGAACGGATTGCAACGGCGCCGCTTCCTGCCCGCCATAGGGCTGCTGCAACAACATACCCAGGTTCACAATGTGGATGGGCAGGTGGACTATCGCTTGCGCGTGCTCGAGCAGGCGGAGATCTATCACGCGCCCCTCGATCGCGCCGCGCAGCAGAGTCTTGCCGCCAGTTTCCTCGCGCTATCGGGGGAGGCTGAAGCGAAAGCAGTCACGCTGGAAATCGAGGGGCGTCCGATCCGCGCGCGTGCCGCGGCTGATGCTGTCGCTTGGTTCGAGTTTCGGGATCTGTGCGAGGGGCCTCGCAGTCAGAATGACTACATCGAGCTGGCGCGGCTTTACCAGGCCGTGATCGTCGCCAACGTGCCGCGCTTCACGCTGCGTAGCGAGGACGCGGCGCGGCGCTTCATCAGTCTGGTGGACGAGTTCTACGACCGGAATGTGAAGCTGATTATCTCCGCGGAAGCCCAGATCACCGAGTTGTATCAGGGCGAACGTCTGCGTTTCGAGTTTGAGCGCACCGAGAGCCGCCTGCTCGAAATGCAATCCCATGACTATCTGGCACGCTCGCATCGCCCTTAGCGCCCTCGACATGGAGGGGCGCTCGTCGTAAATGGCCGCTCGTTGTAAATGGCTGCTCGTTGTAAATGGCCGCTCGTCGTAAATGGCCGCGCTGGGGAAACGGGCTCTCGTTGTAAAGGACCAGATGGTCCGCTAACATTCGCCCTCCCAAAAATCCGGCGTCAGCGGCGCCGGTCCCTGAAGGGTGCGAATTCATGAAGACTGTAAGCATGCGGGCGCAGGACGTTCGCCGCTCTTGGTTCGTCGTAGATGCCGACGGCAAGACCTTGGGTCGCTTGGCGACCGAGGTGGCTCGCCGTCTGCGAGGCAAGCACAAGGCAGAATATACGCCGCACGTCGACACCGGCGATTATGTGGTGGTAATCAACGCCGACAAGGTGCACGTAACCGGTGCTAAAGCGACGGACAAGATTTACTGGCACCACACGGGTTACCCGGGTGGCATCAAGGGCATCAGCTTTGAGCACCTGCGCCAGTCGCACCCAGAGCGCATCATCGAACGGGCGGTTAAGGGCATGTTGCCTCACAATCCGCTTGGGCGCGACATGCTGCGCAAACTCAAGGTCTACGCTGGAGCGGAACATCCGCACTCGGCGCAGCAACCGCAACCCCTGGATATCTAAGGCTGGAATATAAGCCATGGCAGTTACCCAGACCTATGGCACCGGACGTCGCAAGACCGCGGCAGCCCGTGTGTTCGTCAAGCCGGGCACCGGCATGATTACCGTGAACAATAAGCCCCTCGATCAATACTTTGGCCGTGAGACTGCCCGTATGGTAGTGCGTCAGGCGCTCGAGGTGGCGGATGTTGTCGGGCGTGTCGACGTGCGTGTCACCGTCATTGGTGGCGGAAACACCGGTCAGGCCGGTTCGATCCGCCACGGCATCGCGCGTGCTCTGGTCGAGCACGACGAGTCGCTGCGCGCCCCTTTGCGCCGGGCTGGGTTCCTGACCCGCGATGCGCGTGCTGTGGAGCGTAAGAAAGTCGGTCTGCGCAAGGCGCGCAAGCGTCCCCAGTACTCGAAGCGCTGACGCGTTCGCTGCGGAACTTGTCCCGTTTATGGCGGTGCCGCATGCGCGGCGCGCCGCGACAGGCGGGATGTCCGTAGAGCCCCGTGTGGTAGACTTTCGCTGATAATCCAGTGTGGAGAGCGCGGCCGTGAGCCATAGCGACGGAATTGCTCAACCCCCCGCAGAGCAGCTGGCGGGGAGCATTGATACCAGTAGTATCAACAAGCAGCGGCGCTATTTCCTGATCGGGGCTACTGCCGCTGTTGGCGCAGCGGGAGCGGTGGGGGCGGCGATCCCGTTCGTTGCCTCCTGGTCGCCGAGCGCCAAGGCGCGCGCGTTGGGGGCACCCGCCACGATAGATATCAGCAAACTGCAGACGGGCGAAATGCTGGGGCCCACGCCCGCTTGGCGCGGCCAGCCGATATTTGTGCTCTCCCGTACGCCGGAATCGGTCGAGACGCTCAAGTCTTCGACCGACAACCTGGCTGACCCGGACTCTCTGAATCCGGAGCAGCAGCCGGCCTTTGCCCAGAATGCGTGGCGTTCGCTGCGTCCAGAAATTGGCATTTATGTGGGGCTGTGCACGCATCTCGGGTGCTCGCCCAAATATTTTGGCAAGGTTCAGCCGGAACCTTTCGATCCCAATTGGAAGGGAGGCTTTTTCTGCCCCTGCCATGGGTCTCGCTTTGATCTTGCGGGTCGGGTCGTGAAAAGCGTTCCCGCGCCCGATAATCTTCCTGTCCCGCCCTATCGCTTTATCAGTGAGTCGGTTGTTGTCATCGGTGAAGACGAGGAGGCCGCGTGATGTCTGAGACGCACCACTCCCACGGGCAGCAAAAGCCGGGAAAAGTTGCCGCAGCCTGGACTGGCTTCATGTCGTGGATGGATGAGCGCTTTCCCCTCACGGAAACGTTCGAATACCACATGTCCCACTACTGGGCGCCGAAGAACTTCAATTTTTGGTATTTCTTCGGTGTTCTGTCGATGGTCGTGCTGGTCAACCAGTTGCTCACCGGCATCTGGCTGACTATGAGCTACGTGCCGAGCGGCGCGGGTGCGTTTGCTTCGGTCGAATACATCATGCGCGACGTCGAATACGGCTGGTTGTTGCGCTACCTGCACTCCACCGGCGCCTCCGCCTTCTTCGTGGTGGTCTATCTGCACATGTTCCGCGCTTTGATGTACGGGTCCTACCGCAAGCCGCGCGAATTGCTCTGGCTGGTGGGCATGGCAATTTTTGTCGTGCTGATGGCGGAGGGCTTCTTTGGCTACCTGTTGCCGTGGGGCAACATGTCGTATTGGGGAGCGCAGGTGATCGTGTCGCTGGTGGGCGCGTTGCCGGTGATAGGTCCAGACCTTATGGAATGGGTCCGCGGCGACTTCCTCATGTCGGAGATCACGCTGAATCGCTTCTTCGCACTCCACGTGGTGGCATTGCCGCTGGTGCTGGTGATGCTCGTCTTCGTCCACATCGTGGCACTCCATCACGTGGGTTCGAATAACCCGGACGGAATCGAGATCAAGAAGAACAAGGATGCGCGCGGAGTGCCGCTCGACGGCATTCCTTTCCACCCCTACTACACGATCGGGCACGACCTGCCAGCGATCGTCGGGTTCCTGTTCATCTTCTGTGCAATCGTGTTTTTCGCGCCGGAAATGGGCGGCTACTTCCTCGAAAAACCGAATTTCGAAATGGCTGATCCGCTCAAGACGCCGGCGCACATCGCACCCGTGTGGTACTACACCCCCTTCTACGCCATGTTGCGGGCGGCCACCTTCCCGCTCTTCGGGCTGTCTGCCAAGTTCTGGGGCTTTGTCGTCATGGCGGGCGCGATCGTGGTCCCCGCAGTGTTGCCGTGGCTCGACCGCAGCCCAGTGAAGTCGATGCGCTACAAGGGGCTTTTGTCGAAGGGCATGCTCGGGCTGTTCGTAGTGAGCTTTTTCGTGCTCGGCTACCTCGGTACGATCGCGCCCTCGCCCGGTGCCACGCTCCTCGCCCAAATCTGTACGGTGGTTTACTTCGCGTACTTTGTGCTCATGCCCTGGTACACGCGGATCGAAAAGACGAAGCCGGTGCCGGAAAGGGTGACGATGCGATGAACATGCGAAGATTTTTCGCCCTGTTGGTGCTGCTCCCTGGAATCGCCTTCGCAGCGGAAGAAGTCAATTGGCCCATGGAGTCGATGGAGCCAGACCTGAAGAATATTCCCTCGCTGCAGAATGGTTATCGTCTGTACGTGAATTATTGCCTCGGCTGTCACTCACTGAAGTTTCAGCGCTACGAAAGGACTGCGGATGATCTCCTGATCCCCCATGATGTCATGCTGGACAGCATCATCTTTACGGGTCAGAAGATCGGTGAACAGATGAGCGTAGCGATGGCGCCCGAATTGGCCAAGAACTGGTTCGGCGCGCCTCCGCCAGATCTCACCATGGTTGAACGAGTGCGCGGCGCGGAGTGGATCTACAACTACTTGAAGACGTTCTATGTCGACCCATCGCGGCCGCTCGGCGTAAACAACAAGGTCTTCCCGAACGTGGCAATGCCTCACGCGCTGCTTGAACTTCAGGGCGTGCAGCGTGACGGCTGCAAGCAGGTGCCGAAGCTTGCGGAGAATGGCGGGGAGATGCGAGACCCGCTGGTCCCCGGCAAGACGATTACGGAAGAACAGTGCGGGCTCCTCATTCTCGAGGAGGGCTCTGGTCTGTATGATGCCGCGGCTTTTGACCAAGCCGTGTACGACATTACGAACTTCCTTCATTACGTCGGTGATCCGAGTCGTGCTGATCGGCATCGAATCGGCGGGTTTGTGTTGATCTTCCTGGTGATCCTGTGGGTCTTCACCTGGCTTCTCGGTCGCGAGTACAACAAGGCCGTTCGGTGATCCGGCTGGGAGCCTGAATTAGGGCTCCCCTCCCTTGCGCTTGCCCTGATCCGGCGATGCGCCCAACTACTTAGCTGCGGGGTTATCGAACATGAGTTTGGTCACCAGACGTTCCTCCATGACGCTGTTTTCAGATGCCCGTGAGCATTATTCGCATCGCGTGCGTATGGTGCTTGCTGAGAAGGGGGTCACCTGTGACATCGTCGATGTCGACCCCGACAACAAGCCGGAAGATCTCGCCGAGATCAATCCTTACAACAGTCTGCCGACGCTCCTTGATCGTGATCTCGTTCTGTACGAGGCCAACGTGATCATGGAATACCTGGACGAACGCTTTCCGCATCCGCCTCTGCTCCCGGTCTATCCGGTGCAGCGGGCGTTATCGCGGCTCTGGATCACTCGGGTCGAACGAGAGTGGAGCTCGCGGCTCGATATCCTCATGTCCAACAAGTCGCGTGAGCCCGCCTTGTCCAAGGCGCGTAAAGAGCTTCGTGAGAGCTTGGTGGCGGTAGCGCCAATCTTTGCCGAGAAGCCGTTCTTCATGCACGACGAGTTCACGCTCGTGGACTGCTGTGTGACACCGATTCTCTGGCGCCTCAAGGTGGTCGATATTGCGCTGCCGGAGCGCACGTGCCGCCCGATGCTCAAGTACATGCAAACCATGTTTGCGCGGGAATCGTTCCGGCTCAGCCTGTCAGAGGCCGAACTGGAGATGCAGGACTGACGCCGAGCTGGCGTGTGCTGATGGCCACCATCCCGCGTCGCTCCTACCTGCTTCGGGCCATGATCGACTGGATCGTCGATTGTGGACACACCCCCTATGTTCTTGTGGATGCATCTGTCCCGGGCGTCTCGGTACCTGCGGAGCACGTCAAAGACGGTCGCATTGTGCTCAACCTGGCGCCCGCGGCGGTTCGTAACCTGGCAATTGACCAGCGTGCGCTGGGCTGCGACGGCCGCTTCAGCGGGCGTGCCTTCGCGCTTTATCTGCCTATGGCCAGTATTGCGGCGGTCTATTCGCGGGAAACTGGGGACGGAATGGTCTTCGAGCCAGAGGACTTTCCATCGCCTGATGATCCCGCTCCGCGGGATGAACTTCCCCCCGGCGGCGGTGGTGCAGGCACCCCTTCAAAGATTTCGCACCTGAAGCGGGTCAAGTAACTCCTGTCAGGGAATCATGGCCACCAAGAGTCACAGGTACTCGAAGACCTTCACGATTTTTTTGACACCGTAAACGCCTCTCGCGACCTCAACCGCTCGGTCGGCTTCCTCGCGCGGCAGTATGCCCATGAGAAAGACGACGTTGTTCACCGTCACGACCTTGATCTTGCCGGCAACGAGTTCAGCATCGGCGAACATCTGGGTTTTGATCTTCGTGGTCAGCCAGGAATCATTAGCCCGCGCGACCCGGGAAATAGGGGGCATGACCTCGATCTCGTTGTGAACGGCGCGCACGTTATTGAAGCCCTTGGCAGGTTCTTCCGCGAGCTGCGGCAGCGCCTCCGACTCGACCTGACCAGCCAGCAGCATGATGGCGTTGTACACGACCACGGTGAGGTTGCCGCGCTCGAAACCTGGGTCCGACTTTTGCAGATCGCGGCGAACATCCCATTCGAGCCCTGCGTCATCGATGACCGTGCCGGGCGTTCGCGCGCGCGGATCGCTGGACATGGTGGTACAGCCAGAAACAACCAGCAGGAAAACAAGCCAAATTACGCAAAGCCGCATGGTGACCTCTGTGGATTGCCGTTGGCGGCGCCGGCGATCGACGTGGGTGCTCCGGCGATCCCTATGGTACTTGCCAACAGCGGCTCGTTGAAGCGTGGGAGTGCGGTCTAACCCCTGAGGCGCGGACACAGGCTGCGCTTTGATCGGGAAGGGTTAAAAGTCCAGTCCGAAGGCATCTCGTATCCACTCGACCTGAAGCGCTGGCGGACTCACGGAGAGCACGTCAAAGCGACAGGGCGGCGTTTTATCTCGGTAACGTATACCGAGAAAATGAGCGGCTGCGGCGATAATTCGGCTGCGCTTGGAGGCGGTGATGGAAGCCGCTCCGTCACCAAACTTAGATTGCGCTCGGTAGCGTACCTCTGCAAAGACCAGGATACCTCCGTCGGTTAGAACGAGATCAAGTTCGCCACGACGGCACCGATAATTGCGCGCGATCAAGTTTAGCCCCGCACTTTGCAGCGTCACGAGCGCCGCGTCTTCAGCGGCGCGCCCAATGCATTGGCGGGCTCGGCCACGCGGGTCGGCGTTTGAGTAACGGCCGATCACCGCTGGGAACGAGAGGAAGACGCGGTTACCCCAGTTTTGCGGGCAGGTCGCGCTGCGCCGGGTGTGGTGGTCTGTCCGCTCGATGTGGCGGAAGGCGTGCGCTCGGGCACCGCCTGCCCGCCTTCGATCCGCATTCGAGCGAGGGTTCTGTGCACGCGCCCGTCTTCATTCAGAACCAGACTGCCGGTGAAGCCCAGCGTGCGCGAACGTCCTCCGCGCTGGTCGCGCCAGACCCGGTCAGCCAAGCGCAGAGCGTCGGCGCCAAAGGCATAAAGCGAAGCGAGGGAGCCTGAGCGAGGGGTAAAAGCCTCGAGTAGATCGTCTCGTGCCCTTATTCCCGGCAGAATCCAAGGGAGCTCGACGACATGAAAGCCTTCCATGGCGGATAGCGCGCCCGGGCTTGCTTCCTGCAAGGTCAGCGCGGGTGCAAATGCCGGGACGTCATTCGCGTAGTGAAATTTGAGCGACGGTACGAGCGCGGTGATCTCGAGACCGTCGACCAGCGTGACGATCGCGTCGACGTCCTGTCGCGCACGCGGCGCGAATGCAAGCGGCAAACCTGTGAGTTGTTCCAGCTCGGCATGCCGCGCTTCGCTCGCAGTGATCAGCATGGCGGTGCCCACCGTATCGGTCACCGTACGTAACTCGGGGATAAGGTAGCTGCCAACGGGTTTCTGCCCTGCGTCCGTGAGCGCGCGCTCGAGACGCAGTGCCCACTCGTGCGGCCCCCTCAGCACCAGAATTCGCTCCCGACCGCTGTCCGTGAGCCACGCTGCCAGCGATATCATCTCGTCCTCGGGCGCCAATCCGAACTGGTGCAGCGAGGGCGCCGGTGGGGCATCGCCCAGATTGTTTAGCGCGAGCACGGGAAGTTCCGGTCCAAGACCATTGAGCGCCGCCACCTGATCACGTTGCAGCGGACCAATGACGAGGTCCGCTCCCTTCGCGCGCGCTGCCGCGTACACCAGGCCAATGTCGCCACTTTCCGTGTCGTAGAAGGTCACGTGGGGACGCGTTTCGGGGGCGAGTTCGAGCCAGGCGGCCATAAATCCGTCGCGAATGGCGCGACCGGCCGCGGCGAGCGGACCGCTGTCGGGAAGGAGCAGCGCGATGCGGGTTGGACCCGGGTCCGGCAGCAACTGTAGGACCCTGGGAAGATCTCGCGCGGCGGGATGGTCTGGGTGGGAATCAGTCCAGCGATCGACACGGGCGGTGCGGTCCGCGCTATTGATGCTGATCGCCGCGGCGAGCCGAAGCTGCCACCAACCGCGTTCGACTGGGGTTCCACGTTCACTTTCCTCGAGCGCGAGAAAAAGATCGGTTTCCTGCAGCAAAGACCAGAGAAGATCGTGCACTCTGGGACGTGTTGCGTCATCGATAGCCGCATTCATGAGCTCGCGTGCACCGTCGTCGGTGCGACCGTCGAGCGCCGCGGTTAGCGCTGCGGCGAGGAGTGCGGTAGTGGCGTCGGGTTTCGTGATGTCAGCGAGCAGGGCCCGAGCGGTCGGGATGTCCTTCGATCGCCACGCAAGTTCGGCCCCAATGAGCGCGGCTCGGGCACGATCGTTTGCCGAGAGGGCGGAGCGGTCGGTTAGGCTGTAGGCTGCGGTGGCGCCCACGGGATCGTCAGCGGCGAGCAGCTGCTCTGCCTCTCGCAACGAGGCTCGGGCGCTACGCTCTGCGGCTTGCGCCGCTGCTTGTTGAATCGCCGGCTCCGGCCGCGGTTTCGGTTCCGGGGGCGGCGGCGTGCTTTGGCAGGCGGCGATTGCGAGAATAGCGGTGCCTAACAGCAAGCGGACAGCAGGACAACGGATGGACATGCCCGGGGTGCTCTATGTCGTGGCGACGCCCATTGGAAACCTCTCGGACCTGAGCCGTCGAGCAGCTGAAGTCCTAGGATCCGTAGCGATGATTGCCGCGGAGGATACCAGACGAACGCGGGTGCTGTTAGACGCCATTGGCGCGAACGGACAGCGGCAAACGCTGATCGCGCTCAACGCACACAACGAGGCACGGGCGCTGACCCCAGTGCTGCAAACACTGCAGTCGGGCGCAAATGCTGCCCTCGTGTCAGATGCGGGTACGCCGTTATTGTCTGATCCTGGATTCGAACTCGTGCGCGCCTGCTTCGATCTCGGCATTCAGGTTCTGCCCGTCCCCGGTCCGAGCGCCATCATGGCTGTGCTCTCGGTGTGCCCGCTTCCAGTAAACCGTTTCCGATTCGAGGGTTTTCTCCCCGCGCGTGCCCTGTCACGCCGCGAGCGGCTGGAGGAGCTTTTGGCGGGTCCGGAGGCGTCGGTCGTGTTCGAGGCCCCGCACCGAATCGCCGCCTGCCTGGGCGATCTCGAGGAACTGATCCCCGATCGCGCGATCATGCTGGGACGCGAAATGACGAAATTGCATGAGCAGTATCTGTGCGGGACGCCGGGAGAGCTGCGCCGGCGGCTGGAGACAGGAAATCAGCTTCGTGGCGAATTTGTTCTGGTGCTGCCGCCGACGCCTGAGGATGCATCAGCGCCTGATGTGTTGCGCACCATGACCATACTCGCGCGCGAAATGTCACCAGCTCAGGCTGCGCGAATAGGGGCGGAGCTGCTCAACGCCAACAAGCGTGACTTATACGCGCTGGCGATGCGTCTTCGGGGCGCCTAAGCTGCGTCCCGCGAGTCGGCCAGGCAATCGCCGGTAACGCCCGAGATATCGGACGTTGCGGGAGGAAAGTCCGGGCTCCACAGGACAAGGTGCCAGGTAATCCCTGGGGGGCGTGAGCCCACGGAAAGTGCAACAGAAAGTAAACCGCCTACGTCGCGCGTGCGCGGCCGGTAAGGGTGAAAAGGTGCGGTAAGAGCGCACCGCGCGGGTGGCAACATGCCGCGGCTAGGTAAACCCCGCCTGGAGCAAGGCCAAATAGGAACCCCGTGACGTGGTCCGCGTCGGGTTCGGGTAGGCTGCTTGAGACGTTCGGTGACGGACGTCCTAGATGAATGATTGCCCGGGCATCGCTGATGCCTCGACAGAACCCGGCTTATCGGCCGACTCGCACTTTTTTACGCGCTCGACTGTCGCAAGTCCCCCCCTGTCCCCGTCTTGGCCGCCCCCTCGTTTCGGCGACGGCAAGCAATATCAAAATCGATTTTTAGACAAAAAAAATCTAGCTTCTCAAAGGCTGTGGAAGAGTTCATTTCTACTCCAAGCCGCCGCCCGGGAATTTCCACTATTCCCCCGTTCTTCACCAAAAATCCTTTAATTCTCCAGCACTTATGGCTCTCGAGCGAGCTTGACAGTGCTTGGGTGGGTCTTTA
>JBMTYG010000041.1:0-22867 GCA_049454295.1 Pseudomonadales bacterium | reverse complement strand
GCACAAGCGGTCTCCCCGGCTCAATGGAGCTATCCTGCTTAGCCATGGTAGCGGGCGCTCGTTTGGGGTGTTGCCTCGATGCGAGCAAAGGCCTCGCGCGTCAGGTTACGCACGCCGTTGGCGGTCACCACCACGTTATCTTCGATTCGGATCCCACCGAAGGGCATCAGACGCTCGATCAGTGGTGAATTGAGCAGCGCGGCATCGGGCCCGGCGCGCAGACGCTCAAGCAACATGGGGATGAAGTAGATGCCGGGTTCGATGGTGAACACCTGATCCACCTCCACGGTTCGTGTTAACCGGAGCGATGGGTATTCGGCGGGTGGCTGAGCGCTCGCGCCCGATCGATTCGTCTGCAAGCCGCCCACGTCGTGAACCTGTAGTCCGAGCAGGTGACCGAGACCATGAGGCAGGAAGGCTCGCGTGAGTCCCCGGGTGAAGGCGGTGGCGGCGGAGCACAGGAGCACCTCGTGGTCAGTCAGAATTCGTGCGATCGCACTGTGGGCTGACACATGCAGATCAAGGTAGCTCATACCAGGCCGGATCTGACGCAAGAGCGCCTGCTGTTCCACGTCAAGCGCGTCGCGCAAGGCGGCAAATTGCGCCGCATCGGGGGTGTCGGACGCGACATGGGTGCGCGTGATGTCCGCGGCATAGCCGTGCACAGCGGCGCCTGCATCGATCAACAGGGAGCGTCGAGGTAGCGTCGGCGTGCGGTCGTAGTGCTGGTAGTGCAGTAGGGCTGCGTGGGCGTTGCAAGCAATGATGCTGTGATAGGGCAGTTCGGTCGCCGTATGACCAGTCGCGTCCAGATAGCCAAGCGCGATATCGAACTCGCTTTTGCCTTGCGCCCAAGCGCGAGCCGCGGCGGCGTGTCCGCGCACGGCTCGATCCGTTGCGGCGCTCATGCATTCAAGTTCCCACGTCGTCTTGCGAGCGCGGTCCCAGTCGATGCGCGCGATAAGCTCCGCTGGGTTGAGAGCCGCCCCGTTTTCGGGCGTATGCCGAGTGATCTGAGCGATTCGTGCGTTATCGGTAGCCTGGCGCAGTGCGCGAGTGAGGTCCTCGGCTGATTTGAACACGCGCACTGGCAGCGCGGTCGCGACGCGCTCGGGGAGTGTCGGGGGTTGGTGCCAGTAGTCTTCGGCCGATAAAAAGAACAGGGTGGCTGCGCCGTCGGCACCGACCACGAGACTGCTGCCCGCGCAGTCGACGCCCGGCACCCACTGTGCGAAATGCGGGTTGGGCCGCCATGGCGGTGACTGGTCGTCGAGGAAGTAGTAATCGAGTTCGCCGGCGTCCAGGCGCACCGCGTCGAATCCCGTCTCCTGTAGGGCCTGCGCCCAGCGCGCGCCAAGGATGCGCAGATGATCGCTAAATGTCGTGCGCGCACCCTGCGCGGACGATTCCAGGTTTGAATTGGACACAGGCAAGCGCTCCACGGGGCGAAATGTTCATGCTAGTGTACCGCGGAGCCCGGCGGATTCAGTCGCCGGAGACAGTGGGAGGATTCATGACGGGATTTGCTTACCACGCACCGACCAGCGTGGCTGAGACGCTTGCGCTGCTGGGCGATCACGCGCAAGCGGGGCGGCGTGTCCAAGTGCTAGCCGGGGGCACGGATGTGCTAGTTCAACTCCGCGGTGTTGATCGAACCCCTCGATCTCTGGTGGACATAAAGGGGCTTGCCGAGGTCAATCGACTCCACGTGGGGGCGGATCACGTATTTATTGGCGCCGCCATTCCGAGTGCTCTGCTTAACGAAAATGCGGAATTGATTCGCCTCTATCCGGGCCTTTTGGAGGCCGCAGATTTGATCGGTTCGACCCAGATTCAGGGTAGAGCATCAGTGGGTGGCAACCTGTGCAACGCGTCGCCTGCCGGCGACACCATCCCCGCGCTGATCGCTGTAGGCGCGAAGTGTCTCATCGCGACTGCCGCGGGCACGCGCGAACTGCCGGTTGAGGCGTTTGTCACCGGCGTCGGTCGCAACGCGTTGCAGCCGGGCGAATTGCTCCTCGGCCTGACTCTGCCACGTCCCGCAGCAGGCACAGCCGACGCGTATCTCCGTTTCACACCGCGCACCGAGATGGATATCGCGGTGGCGGGTTGTGGTGTCAGCGTCTCACTGGATGCAAGCGGCGTGTGCACCGCAGCACGCGTGGGCATTGGCGCCGTCGCACCCACCGCGCTCCTGGTCGAGGCTGCGGCTTTGGCATTGATCGGGACACGTCTCGAAGACCCCGCCCTCGCCGCTGCGGGTGCCGCCTGCAGCCAGGCGGCCTCGCCGATTTCCGATAAGCGTGGCACCGCGGACTATCGCCGAAAGGTGGTTGGTGTGTTGTGTCGACGCGCAGCCGGCATTGCCCGGGATCGTGCTCTAGCGTCCCGCGGCTAATTGCGCGGCTATTTGAGAGAAAACAACATGGATAAGATTCAGATCGGTACCTCCATCAATGGTGAGTCGGTGGAGTTTCTTTGCGAGCCCCAGCAGTCGCTGCTTGAGGTGCTCCGTGACACCCTGGGTCGAACGGGTACGAAGGAAGGATGTTCCACCGGCGACTGCGGCGCCTGCAGCGTACTGATGGACGGAAGGCTAGTCTGTGCGTGCCTGGTGCTTGCGGCGGAGGCCAGCGGTCACGAGATTACGACAATCGAAGGGCTCGCGACGGATGCAGGCCTGCACCCGATCCAACAGAAGTTCCTGGAACACGCGGCACTGCAGTGCGGCATTTGTACGCCCGGACTGATCGTCGCGACCAAGGCGCTGCTCGACCAGCACCCGGACCCGGATGAAACCACGATTCGTTATTGGCTGGCTGGCAACCTATGCCGCTGCACCGGTTACGACAAGATCATCCGAGCGGTGCAGGACGCGGCGCGCAGTCTTGCCCACCCCGCCTAACCTCTGGACCGTGACTAGGAGCTAACTATCATGGCAGAAGCAATTGATTTCAAAGCGATCGGGACGTCGCCGGTACGTCCGGATGGAGTGGATAAGGTCACCGGTCGGGCGCAATACGGCGCTGACCTTAATCTTCCAGGGCAAATCTACGGGAAAGTGCTGCGCAGCCCCCATGCCCATGCCCGTATCCTGAAGATCGACACCTCACGCGCCCTTGCGCTGCCGGGCGTCTTCGCGGTCGTGACCGGACAGGATTTTCCGGAAGCCGAGGGTGGCGAGATCGGCGGCGAAGGCGGCGGTGACGTTTCGGATCTCGCCAAAAACATCATGGCGCGGGACAAGGTGCTCTATCACGGGCATGCCGTCGCAGCAGTGGCCGCGAAGTCGCTGAGCGTTGCACAGGCGGCGTTGGACGCCATCGAGGTCGAGTATGAGGTGCTTGCCCCCGTGCTCGACCTGGAGACGGCCATGGCGCCTGGGTCGCCGCTGGTGGATCCGTCCTGCTATACCAAGAACCTGCCGGAAAAACCCACAACGCCGAGCAACATCGCGGCGGTCATGAAGCTGGGTCGCGGCAATGTGGACGAAGGTTTCGCGCAGGCAGACGTGATCATTGAGGGCGAGTACCGAATCCCGATGGCGCATCAAGGCTACATCGAGCCTCACGCCTGCATCGCCTCCTGCAATGAACAGGGTCAGGCGACGGTGTGGTGTTGCACGCAGGGGCACTTCGAGTTCCGTGCGATGACGGCCAAGGTGCTGCGTATGCACATTGCGGACCTCAAGTTTATCGCCTCTGAGATTGGTGGCGGTTTCGGTGGCAAAACAGTGGTTTATCTAGAGCCACTTGCGGTCATGCTCTCTCGCAAAGCCCATCGTCCGGTAAAGATGACCATGACCCGCGAAGAGGTGTTCCGTGCAACGGGTCCGACCTCCGGTACCCTCGCGCGGATTCGTGTGGGCGCGCGCAACGACGGTACGCTGACCGCAGCAACCGCCTGGCTGGCGTATGAGGCAGGCGCGTACGCGGGTGCCCCGATGGGCCCGGGCGCCATGACCGTTTTTGCCCCGTACATACTGCCTAATTTCGCGGTAGAGGCATTCGACGTTTTGCTGAACAAGCCGAAGGTTGCGGCCTACCGCGCGCCCGGCGCGCCGCAGTCCATGTACGCGATGGAGTGTGCGATGGATGAGCTCGCAGAGCGGTTGGGAATGGATCCCATCGATTTGCGTCTCAAGAACGCGGCGGAAGAGGGCACGCAAGCACCGTACGGTCCGAAGTTCCCAGCCATTGGTTTGAAGGCGTGCCTCAACGCGGCCAAGGCGCACCCGAACTACACGCGTCCGCTACCTGCGGGCGCTGGGCGTGGGATGGCCGTTGGGTTCTGGTTCAACGTGGGCATGCAATCGAGCGCCGAAGTCCACATCAACGAGGATGGCACCGTCACTATCGTGGAAGGTAGCCCCGACATTGGCGGCTCGCGAGCCTCGATGGCGCTGATGGCGTCGGAGACGCTTGGCATTCCCTACGAGCGCATCAAGGTAATTATTGGCGACACCGAGAGTGCCGGCTTCTCCAACGTCACCGGCGGCAGCCGCACGACGTTCGCGACGGGCATGGCCGTGATTCGTGCGTGCGAGGACATCATCGCTCAGTGCAAGGCGCGGGCGGCCGCGACGTGGGGGATTGATGCGGATCAGGTGGACTGGCGCGATGGGGCGGCGATTCCAGCGCCTGGCGTGAACGCCGCGCTGAAGCCGCTCGCACTGGCCGACATTGCGGCGGGCTCTCCCAAAACGGGCGGTCCGCTGCTTGGCCGCGCCTCGCTCAATGCCCAGGGTGCAGGGGCGGGATTCTCGGTCAATCTGGCAGATATCCGCGTCGATCCGGAAACAGGTAAGGTCGACGTGCTGAGCTTTACTGCGATTCAGGATGCTGGCAAAGCGATTCATCCGGCCTATGTCGAGGGGCAAATGCAGGGCGGTGCTGTGCAGGGGCTTGGCTGGGCGCTGAACGAGGAATATATCTACGATGCCAACGGCGTGATGCAAAACGCTGGATTCCTTGACTATCGCATGCCAGTCGCGTCGGATCTGCCGATGATCGATACGCAGATCATCGAAGTACCGAACCCCACGCATCCCTACGGTGTGCGCGGTGTGGGTGAAACCCCGATCGTGGCTCCGCTTGCGACCGCGGCTAACGCAGTTTCGCGCGCCACGGGCGTACGCATGCGCGACCTGCCGTTGTCTCCGCCGAGAGTGCTCGAGGCGTTGGAGCGGGCTGGCCGCTGACGCGCAATGCCGGCTCGGGTGACCATACCCGAGCGCCTGCTGCACCTGTCAGGGGTGCAGCGGGTGGTCGAGACACGCGCGGAAACTGTGCGCGACCTGATGCTTGAGCTCGAACAGCGCTGTCCGGGTTTCAGGGACGCGCTGGGGCGGGTCGCGGTCGCGATTGATGGGCAGATCTTTCAGGACGCTTTTCTCGAGCCGATCGGTCCCGAGAGCGAGGTCTTCTTCCTGCCACGTATCGAGGGCGGTTGATGGCGTGAGGTCCAGGGCTGTAGCCGGCGGGCTGTAGCCGGCGGGCTGTAGCCGGGGGTGGCTCGTCGACCGCCCGCTCAGCGAAGCTCAAGGCGCCTCGATCCGGGTGAGTGCGGAAAGGTCCTCGATGGCCTGTGTCTCGCTCACTACCTTGATGGTCCGCATGCCGAGATCTCGGGCAGGTTTCAGATTGATCCCAAGATCATCCAGAAACACGGCGTTGGCGGGGGAAACACCCAAGCGCTCACACGTGAGTTCATAGATTTTGGGGTTCGGTTTGCGAATCCCCTCCACACTCGATTCGACCACCAGATCAAACAGCGTCATGACTTGCGCTACCCGGTCCGCACGCGCGGATGACGAGGCCATGCCGGGGCCATGGCCTGAGCGAACGTTATTGGTGATGCACGCCACGCGAAAGTGGGCCTTGCAGCGGCGCAACATCTCCACCATGCGCGGTCGAACATCGCCGGAGAGAAGCGCGATGACCTCCCGTCCGGGGATGACGTGCCCGAGCGCCGCCGATTCTTCCGC
The DNA here is from genome assembly GCA_049454295.1 of Pseudomonadales bacterium. Lineage (GTDB taxonomy): Bacteria > Pseudomonadota > Gammaproteobacteria > Pseudomonadales > Azotimanducaceae > UBA7803. Next base: position 16,881 of record JBMTYG010000041.1, on the reverse strand, counting down.
GAAAAGACGATCGAAAGTGTCCAGATCTACGCTGCTGGATTCGAATTGCGCCCAGGCGTTCGTTTCCGGGTTTGTCGCGTTGATGCGACGGATAAAGTCTCGCGGGATTCCGCGTTCTGACTCATAGCGGTTAAAGGCTTCGAATGGACTTGTCGTGAGTACTCCGCCGAAGTCCCAGAGAATAGCTTCGATAGTCATGTTCGTTCCGGCTAACAGGAGGTTTAAAAGGCGAAGTAGCCGCCATCAATGAGGAAGGTTTCGGCCGTGTGGTACGCGCTTGCATCGCTCATGATGTAGACGGCGATGCCGGCGAAGTCCTCGGGTTGACCCCAGCGCCGCATCGGCACCCGCTTAAGCACGTTGTCCACGAATTTCGGATTGCCAAAGGGACCTTCGGTCATCGCCGTTTCGATCCAGCCGGGCAATAGCGTATGCGCTGTGACACCGTAGCGGGCGTACTCCACGGCGAGCGCCTTGATCATTGCGACCAGTCCGCCCTTGGTCGCCGCGTAATGCTCCCCGCGTGCCTGGCCGGAGATGGCGGCAAGGCTTGCTGTTCCAATCAGACGGCCGCCGGGCTCCCCGCGCTCGGCGCGCTCACGCATGTGTCGTGCAGCATGCTTGAAGGTATAAAACACACCATCAAGATTAACTGCGAGAATACGCTGCCACTCCTCGTCTGTGGTCTCGTCAAAACGCGTATTTCGACCGCCAATACCTGCATTAGCGAAACAGCCGTCGATGCGGCCGTGAGTGGCGAGTGTCGTTTGTGTGCAACGTTCCACGTCCGCCTCGTCGGCCACATTGCAGACAAGTGCACTCACGCGCGGCCCGATCCGTTCGAGTTCGGCAAGCGCGACTGCATTTTTGTCAGCCCGCGTCCCCCAGATGCTCACTTCGGCACCCGCCGCTGCAAGACCGCGGGCCATGCCCAGCCCGATTCCTCCGTTACCCCCGGTGATGACCGCGACTTTTCCGGTGAGATCGAATGGCGCAAAGGGCATGGGGACGCTCCTATTTCGCCCTGAGTGGGCGCGATGGGGGGCGATGGTACTTAAAGCAGTTCGTTCGCTCCACCCGCGACTCGGGCAGCATGAGTGGATGGCGCCCGACGGGTCTGCTAGCGTTCTCCGGCTGGTCCACGCTGCGTTTCGCTGGTGGAACTTTTGAGGCTTGGAGGAAATCGCCTATGGATCTCGAGGGGGGAGTGGCAATCGTCACCGGTTCGTCATCTGGGGTGGGTGCGGCAACCGCACGCCAGTTGGCTGAGCGAGGCTGTCATGTAGTGATTAACTATGCGAGCAACGCATCCGGAGCCGAGGAGACCCGAGCAGCCTGTGCTGCCTTCGGAGTCGATACGGAAGTAGTACAGGCCGATGTGGCAAATGACGCCGACTGTCGCCGCTTGGCGGCGGTTGCGGAATCTCGCTGGGGACGCATCGACTGTCTTGTCAACAATGCGGGCACCACGAAGTTTGTCGACCACCGTCAGCTGGATGGCCTCGATCTCGCTGATTTTCAGCGCATTTATGCGGTGAACACGGTCGGCGCCTTCCAAATGGTGCGTGCGGTCGAGCCCGCTATGCGTCGCGGTGGGCGCGGGAGTATCGTCAATGTGGCATCGATCGCTGGCGTGATGGGGGTTGGTAGCAGCATCGCTTATGCAGCGTCTAAAGGCGCGCTGATCACCATGGGATTGTCACTCGCGCGTGTCCTCGGCCCGGAGATTCGGCTCAACACGGTTTGTCCGGGATTCATTCAGGGTGATTGGCTTGAGCAGGGGATGGGCGCGGAAACCTACGCGCGCACGAAGGCGGCGCTCGAGCAAAGCACGCCCCTTAAGCTGACGTGCACGCCCGATACGGTCGCCGAAGTGATTCTGTTTTTCCTATCGAGCGCTTCGGTCGTGACGGGAGAAACGCTCATTCTGGATGGTGGTCATCACCTCGCCCAGCAACCCTTTGCTCGGCGCTGACAGGCGTCAGGTGGATTGCGGCTTCGGTGCGTGGCGAATGTCGTCGCCGCGCACCTGGTAGATCAGGTACTCACAAAGGTTTTTTGCGTGATCGCCCACGCGCTCCAACGCACGTGCCGCCCAGATAATGTTGAGCGCCCGGTCTACGTTGGCAGGATCAGTCCGCATCTCTTCCGTGCGATCGTGCAGAATGCGTTTGTAGAGTTCGTTGATAGCCCGGTCAGAGGGTGCGATCGCGAGCGCGGCGTCCGCATCGCGGCGCGCGAACGCGTCGAGACTGCGCGACAGGATGTTTTGCGCCAGGTCCGCAAGCACGCGGAAATCCGCATATTGATCCCGTGGGTAGCTGCCCTCCGCGAGCGCGTGCGCCATCTTCGCAATCTTGCCCGCTTCATCTCCGACACGCTCGAGATCGGTGCAGGCCTTCATGATGCTGATGATCATGCGCAGGTCAGAGGCTGCCGGCTGGCGCTTGGCAATCGTGTGCACGCATAGATCGTCAAGGGTGACCTCAAGCCGGTTGATTGCCGCGTCGCGTTCGCGCACTTGCTGCGCAAGCTCGGTGTCGTGATGCACGAGCGCGTTGACGGCATCCCTAACGACCGCTTCGACAAGTCCGGCCATCTCCATGAAGTCGTCCCGAATACGACCTAGCTCGATATCAAACTGCTCGGAGATGTGCTGGCCCATGTTATTTTCCGGTGACTGACTGGCGAGGATGCTGTTTGTACCCGACCGCTCGAAAGGGTCTCTTCGGTCACCGTTAAAGATGACGCGAGTGCTCTTGGTTTTCAATGAGTGGATGGCTGGCAGGCGGTGGGTTGGCGACCAGCGTGCGATCGAAGTCACAGAAGAACGTGCTGCCTTTACCGGGCTGGCTTTGTACTTGAAGCTGGCTGCGGTGCCGTTTTAGCACGTGCTTTACGATGGCGAGGCCGAGGCCGGTGCCGCCGGCGATCCGGGAACGAGCGAGATCAACGCGGTAGAAGCGTTCTGTGATACGCGTGAGATGCTCCGGCGCGATGCCGATTCCCTGATCCTGAACAGCCAGGCGTGCCGCGCCAGAAGGTAGGCGCCCCCAGGACACGGTAATGTCGCCGCCGTCAGGGCTATAACGCACAGCATTGGACAGCAGGTTGAGTGCTGCGCTGTGGAGTTCGTGATCCACAGCCCGCAGCCAAAGGGTACGATCGATCGAGGTCGAGAATCGGTGCTTGTCGTCACTCAGCATCCGTGCTTCGGACAGACAGGCTTCGAGCTGCCTTGGCATATCGACTGGTCGCAGGTCGGCGTCGCTTGGTGGCGGGTTTGCTTCCAGCCGGGAGAGCAGGAGCAAATCATCGACCAGGGCGCGCATGCGCTGTGTGGGCGCCTCGAGGCGCTTCACGAGCCTGCGCGACATCGCGAGGTCGACGTCGCCCTCGGCGAGCGCTTCCAGGTAGCCTGCGATCACTGTGAGCGGCGTGCGTAGCTCGTGTGAAACATTGGCGACGAAGTCCTGACGCATGGTGAGCAAGCGATTGAGTTGGGTCACGTCCCGCACCAGGATGAGCGATCGTCCGGCCTCCATGTTGATGCGGCGCGCTTCGAGTCGCAGCTGATCATCGAACGGGGATGGAAACTCGACGATACCCGCATCGGACCGTCCACGGACCAGCACAGCGAAATCGGGTTGGCGGACCAGGCTCGCCAGGTAGCCGCCGCGGTCGCCTCGGCGCAATCCAAGCATGTGCTCCGCTGCCGCGTTTAGCTGCTCTATGCGCCCGTGCGCGTCCACCATGATTGCGGCGTCGGGAAGCGCGGCGGTCATGCGCTGCAGTGCTCGGGACAGCGCCAGAGTCCTTCGCGTGCGCCGCCGCGCCATGCGGACCTGGCGAAGCATGCGGTCGCCCGCGCTCATCCATCCTCGCAGGTGAAAATTCGGGGACGAGAGCGGCTCGCGGCTGAACCGTCGAAGTTCAAGAAATTCGCGATGTTGCAGCGCAATCCAGATAAGAGCGGCACCAAGCCCAGTCCAGCCAAGGGTGTCGGTGAGTGTTCCCGCGATGATCGCGCCAATGACCAACAGCGCCGCGAGCACTCTCTCTGACGGCAGCAGGCTCATTCCGGTTGCAAATACCGGTAGCCAACGCCGCGCACGGTTTGCACAACGTGCTGCAGCCCGTGGGGTTGTAGCACCTTGCGCAGGCGGAGAATGTGCACGTCGACAGTCCGCTCTTCGACGTAAGCACTGCGTCCCCAGACGCGGTCAAGGAGTGTGGATCGATCAAAAGCTCGCCCCGGGTGGGTCATGAAATGCTCAAGCAGGCGAAACTCGGTGGGTCCCAGCGTCACCTGGACACCGTTGATCGACAGGTGGTGCGCGTTGAGGTCGAGTCGCATGGCGCCGTGGTCGATGATCCCACCGTCCGGTGCTCCGCTGCGTCGCAGCAGCGCGCGAACGCGCGCGACGAGTTCGCGCGGGGAGAAGGGTTTGGTGACATAGTCATCGATACCCGCGTCGAAGCTCTTGAGCTTGTCCGCTTCTTCGCCGCGGGCGGTGAGCATGAGGATAGGCAGGTCTGCGGTATGCGGATCCCGACGCAGCCGTCGCGCAAGTTCCACGCCGCTCAGCCCCGGCAGCATCCAGTCAAGTACGATCAGGCTGGGCAAGGTTCCCTCGAGCCTTCTTAGAGCATCTTCCGCGGAGGGTGATTCCCACACCTGGAATCCTGCACGCGTCAGAGAGAAGCTCAGCATTTCAAGGATGCCAGGCTCGTCTTCTACCACCAGAATCGTGTTGCTGCTCATGGAGTGTTCGTCTCGTCGCGCCCGTCGGCGTCTGGGGTCGCATGCTCCGGTGCGATTGTTACGCAAGGATGACATTTTATCGGAGCCCGTCCAGTGGCTTTTGCAGCGGCGAGAGACCCGACGCGGGCGCTTGGCTTGACTTCATCGAGACCATTGATGATCCTTCTAGACGCGTAGGGGAGGGGTGGTTTACGTGTTCGTGCCGAGCACGCGTCCCCTCATGTCAGCAAACGAGAACTCCGGAGCGTCGCTGCGTATCGATCGGGCTAGCAGATCGTGGGCATGCGATGGATCCAGGTGGGTCGAAGAACCTGTAAAACCCGTAGGAAGTCGTATGAATAGAGTTTGGATGAAGAGGCTGTCTGCGCCTTTGCTGCTTGCGCTTGGCGCTGCGGGCAGCGCGTCGGCAGCCACGTTGAACGACATCTACCGCGCAGCGGATCAGATCAACGGCCAGGCAAAGCAGTCGCAGGCGCGGATCGACACCCTCACGGAAGAAACTCGTAATCTGCTGAATGATTACAAGACGGTGCTAAAGCAGATCGAAGGCCTGCGGGTGTACAACCGTCAGCTCGAGCGCCAGATTGCGAATCAGGAGAGCGAGAAGGCCGCCATCTCCGGGTCGATCGAGCAGGTCACGGTGATTGAACGTCAGATCGGCCCGCTGATGACGCGTATGGTGGATGGGCTTGAACAGTTCGTCAGTCTCGATCTGCCCTTCCTGCAGAAGGAGCGTAATGATCGCGTCCAGATGCTTCGCGAAACCATGGATCGCGCCGATGTGGCCGTGTCAGAAAAGCTGAGCCAGGTGCTGCGTGCCTACCAGATCGAGAACGAGTACGGTCGCACCATGGAATCCTATGGCGACACCATCACGATCGATGGCGTCGAGCGTAAAGTAGAGATATTGAAGGTCGGTCGCGTTGCGTTGGTCTATCAGTCTCCTGATGGCGAAGAGACCGGACGTTTCAATCCGGCAACCCGTGCGTGGGAACCCTTGGATGACGACTTCAAGACGTCAGTACGCAACGGCATTCGGATGGCGAACAAGCAGCTGACGGTAGACCTGCTCGAAGTACCGGTTCAGATTGGGGAGAGCGCGCAATAATGAAAACGACCAATTCTTGGAGCCGCGCGCTCACGAGCGCACTCGCGCTTTACGCGCTGCTCGGGTTCGGCACTGCCGCAGTAGCCGCAGAAGCAGCCTCTGCTGAGGCGGAGGCGGTTGAGCCAGCATCGGTGGACGACCTGAAAGTGACCCAGGCCGCGAGCCTCGACGAACTGCTCCGCAACGTTGAACAGCGTCGCGTGGTGGAATCCCGCGAGCATTCGCAACGCGAAGCGCAGTTCGCCCGCGACAAGGCCGCGCAAGCGAAGATGCTGGCCGATGCGAAGGCTGAGCAAGGTCGGGAAGAACGCCGCTCTGAGGCGCTCGAAACCCGCTTTCAGGAGAACGAAACCGCCATTGGCGATTTGCAGGAAGCGCTCGACAAGCGCCTCGGATCGCTGCGTGAATTGTTTGGCGTCCTACAGCAGGTAGCGGGGGACACTCGCGGTCTGTTCGAGGGGTCAATCATCAGCGCCCAGTACCCGGGCCGCGGCGAGTGGCTGAGTGCGCTCGCGAAGAAGATGGGTACCTCCACCGAGCTCGCGTCCATCGAGGAAATGGAAACGCTCTGGTTCGAGCTGCAGCGTGAAATGACTGAAACCGGTCGTATTGCCAAGTTCAACGGCACGGTGATTCTGAATAACGGCGACAAGGTCGATCAGGAGATCATCCGTGTTGGCGCGTTCAATCTCGTGGCGGACGGCAAGTACATCCAGTTCGATGCCAACGACAGCAGTATGGTGGAGCTGCCGCGCCAGCCGAGCGGTCGCTTTACCAGCACCACAGAGGCGCTCAGCGAAGCATCGGTCGGTGACATAGTGGCCTTCGGTATCGATCCGACCCGTGGCTCCCTCCTGTCTCTGCTGATTCAAGCCGCAACGCTTGGCGACCAGATCGGTTCGCTGATGGGCGGTATCTCCAAGGGTGAATGCTATCTCCCCTGGTGCGACGGTCAGGGCGGGTCTGTTGGCTCGGTGATTCTGCTCGCCGGTCTTGTGGGTGTGCTGATTGGTATCGAGCGGCTCGTGTCCTTGTCGCTGATAGCCGGGAAGGTCAATAGCCAGCGCAAATCCACCACGATCGATGAGGGCAATCCGCTCGGTCGCGTGCTGAAGGCTTACGACGAGAACAAGGATGTGGACCTCGAGACGCTCGAGCTCAAGCTCGGCGAGGCGATTCTGAGGGAAACGCCCGGGCTCACCCGAAACATCACCCTCATGCAGGTGATCTCGGTCGTGGCACCGCTCATGGGTCTGCTCGGTACTGTTATCGGTATGATCATGACGTTCCAAGCGATCACGCTGTTCGGCACAGGCGATCCGAAGACCATGGCAAATGGTATTTCCACCGCACTGGTCACAACCGTTGAAGGCTTGGTCGTCGCGATTCCAATGACGCTGTTTCATGCCGTCGTCGCGGCACGCAGCCGTGGGCTGATCCACATCCTGGAAGAGCAGAGCGCCGGGATCATCGCCGAACAGGCAGAGCGAGCAGGGAAGGCGCTGGGTTAATCCCAGCGCTTCTCTGAACGGTTTTGACACCTCTAAGTGTGAGTCCTGCACATGTTTTATGAAGCCTACCTCAAGATCATGACCTTCATGGAAACGGGCGGGGATGTGCTCTGGGCCATCGCTGCTATCACGTTCTTCATGTGGACCCTGATCTTCGAGCGCATTGGTTATTTCATGTCCATTCATCGTGGCATGGTGCGTGATGTCTCCGTTGTCTGGGAATCGCGTACCGAGCGCAAGTCATGGAGCGCTCACCAGATCCGTGATGGGATGGTTTCGCGCGGCATCGCCTCCATCTCCGGCACGCTCCCTCTGATTCAGACCTGTGTCACGTTGTGCCCGTTGCTGGGCTTGCTCGGTACAGTGACGGGCATGATCAGCGTGTTCGATGCGATGGCGACCCAGGGGGGCAATGCCCGATCGATGGCGGCAGGTGTCTCCATGGCAACGATTCCGACGATGGCGGGGATGGTCTCCTCAATCACAGGCCTTGTGGCTGCGGAGATTCTGAAGCGCAAGATCAATTATGAGATCGAACTGTTTCAGGATCGTCTCACGATGGATCACTGATTCTGTGTCTTCAGCGCCGGCGAGCGAGCCTCGCCGGCTTGCTGTGACACCGATAGGAGAACGTGATGGCTAGGAATTTATCTCGTTTTTCGGGCTCGAACGAGCAGTCCGAGATCAACCTCACGCCCATGCTGGACGTGGTGTTCATTATGTTGATTTTCTTCATTGTGACTGCGAGCTTCATCAAGCAGGCAGGTATTGACGTCACGCGACCCGAAGCGCTGACCGGGGAGCAACGACCCACGGTGAGTGTATTGGTAGCGATCAGCGAAACGGGCGAGATCTGGGTGGATAAGAAGAAGGTAGACCCCACGGCGGTGCGATCCGCTATCGAGCGCCTTCATGCGGAGAACCCGAAGGGTAGCGTCGTGGTCCAGGCTGACAAGGGCGCCAAGAACGAGAAACTAATGATTGTCCTCGGTGCAGTGCGCGCCATCGGAATCTCCGATGTCGCGGTCTCCACGGAATCTTAAAGGAAGCTGGGTGATGGGTCGTTATTTCAGTGGGCTGGCGCTCAGTGTCGTCACTACTTTCCTCCTGTTTTTCCTCATGCAGTCACTTATTCAGAGTGATAAGAGTGCGTTGACGGAAGGTGTAAAGGGCAAGCTGATCGACTTCGTACGCATACAGGAAGACCAGGAAGTTCAGACTCGCCTGCGCAAGCCGACGCCGCCCCCGCCCCCGGAGGAGCCGCCACCGGATGCGCCCACGCCAGAATTCGATAGCAATGCGCAGAGCATGGGGGTCGACGTCTCGGCGGTGAATGTCAAAGTGGACGTTAACGTTGGCGGCGTGGGAGGTTTCAGTTCGGATGGTGAGTATCTGCCCATCGTCAAGGTGGCACCGGTGTATCCCCGGCGCGCACAGACGAGAGGCATTGAAGGCTATGTGCTGCTCGAATTCTTCGTAACAACGACCGGTGCGGTGAGAGATCCCCGCGTCGTCGAGAGCAAGCCGCCGGGCATCTTTGACAACGCGGCGATGCAGGCGGCGCTCAAGTTCAAGTACAAGCCCAAGGTCGTCAATGGCGAACCAGTCGAGGTGGCGGGTGTTCGCAACCTCATCACGTTCGAGCTGGCGGAGTGATGTGCCGTGATGAATGAGGTCTATTCGATGTTGAAGCGTATGGCACTCAGCCTGTTTGTTGTCTTGGCAGCTGGCGCGCCCGTGCTTCCAGAAGCGGTACAGGGGCTCATCGTCGCAACAGCTCAGGCGCAGGAGCAGGCTGCGCCGGCGAAAGAGACACGCAAGGTCCCTGCAATGAGCGAGGCGACGTTCAAGAAGTTGACCGAAGCCCAGGAAGCGCTGGATGCCAAGAACTTTCAGCAGGCACTCACCGTTCTGAACGGCATGCTCGCTGACGGCCGGAAGATGAATGGCAACGAGATTGGTCAGGTCCAGAACATTATCGGCTTCGTCTACTTCAGTATGGAGAACTACCCGGCGGCGATCAGAGCCTACGAGGCTGTCCTAGCGCAAGGGGAGAACGTTCCTGAAGGGCTCGAGGTGCAAACGTTGTACACGTTAGCCCAGCTGTCGTTTGTTGCCGAGAACTACCAGAAAGCCCTCGACTACATGGAGGCGTGGATTAGGAAGGCTAACAATCCTGGCGCGGACCCCCACATCTTCATGGGACAAGTTTATTACCAGATGAACAATTTCAATGCCGCGATCGAACAGATCGAAACCGGCATGCGCATTGCCCGAGAGCGCAACGTGACGATTAAGGAACAGTGGCTTGCGCTTCTCAACTTCCTCTATTTCGAGAAGGAAGACTGGCCGAAGGTGTTCGAAACACTCGAGGAGCTGGTCATCAAGTTTCCGAAACGAGAGTATTGGCTGCGGCTCGCCGGCATTCATGGGCAGGAAGGCAATGACCGCGAGGCTCTTGGCGCTTACGAGGCGGCGAGCACGGCTGGTTTCCTCACCCAGCAGGGTGACCTCACGAACTACGCGGGCTTGTTGATGCAGGCTGAAGTTCCCTACCGAGCGGCACGCGTGCTTGAGGATGGCATTAAGAAAGGCGTTGTCGAGAAGAACGACAAGAACCTGTTGTCCCTCGGCCAGGCATGGCAAATGGCGCAGGAGACGAAGAAGGCGATCCCGGTGCTTGAGGATGCGGCTCGACAGGCGCCCGATGGCAAGGTTTACGAGCGGTTGGCATCGCTCTATCTGGATAACGACGAGTTTGAGAAGTGCGATAGCGCAGCCGGTCGCGCACTTGAGCGAGGCGGTCTACGTAAAATCCAGACAGTCAACGTCATCAAGGGCATGTGTCTGTTCAACATGGACAAGCTTGCGCGGGCGCGGGAATCCTTCCAAGCCTGCCAAGCGGCGTCGCGTAAGGGTAATGATCAGACCAATCTCCGCATCTGCGCCCAATGGATCACCTATATCGACAGTGAGAGTAATCGTCGCGCCCAGCTCGCTGCTGCGAACTGATTGAGCGATACGAGGTTGGGCTAGTATCCCGGCGTAGTGTTTGGATCCCACGGCCCGCATTGGCCTCCTGTGCGGGCCGTTTTGTTTGCTGATAGAGGCCTGCCGCGGTGTTTACGGGAATTGTTCAGGGGTTAAAACCCATCCTTCAGGTCGAGGAGCGCGCCCATCTGCGTCGGCTTGTGGTAGCGCTGGATGAGCTCGCCGAGGGTCTCGCGCTGGGTGCTAGCGTGGCGGTGAACGGGACCTGCCTTACGGTCACTGCGGTGGACGCTGGGGCGGTTTCCTTTGACGTGATCGCGGAAACCCTATCGCTCACGAATTTGGGGGCTCTGCGCACGGGCACGCTCGTGAATGTCGAGCGTTCTTTCCGTGTGGGTGAGGAGGTGGGCGGGCACTTGGTATCGGGGCATATCTCGGGGACCGCGGTTCTTGAGCGCGTCGATGAGCGTGAAAATGAGCGCAATCTCTTTTTCCGCGCGCCGCCGGATTGCATGAAGTATTTGCTGCACAAGGGTTTCGTTGCGTTGGATGGCGCGAGTCTGACCTTGGCTACGGTTGACAGGCATCTGCATCAGGTCAGCGTATGCCTGATCCCGGAGACGATTGCCCGCACAACGCTCGGACGTGTAAAGCTGGGAGACCGAGTAAATCTTGAGGTCGACGCTCAGACCCAAGCTATCGTCGATACCGTAGAACGCGTCTTGGCTGACCGGGAGCTTCACGACAGGTTGGTGAGATAGGAGCGATCACACGACTCCGATCGGCGCTAGGGGTGCATGGCCTGCAGTGCTCGTTGCAGCAGGTCAGCTTCGGTCATGATCGTGAGCGCGCCGGCCTGCAATGTCGATTCGACCCGAGGTGCTGGAAGTGCAAGGACCTCGAAGCCGCTTTGATTCACGAAAATCAGTCTTTGATCTGTTTCGTCGACCAGCTGGAGTCGACAGATGAGCGGTTCCTGACCGGGGCGTAAATATCTGACCCAGGTGCCAATGGGCAGAAGGGTGAGTGCATCGTCGGGCGATGCCTTCGTTTCCGGGGGTGGAACTGCTTGCAGACCGTCGATCACCAGACCGTCAAAGAGCCGGATCAGCAGGGTCTTTGTTCTCGAGTTTGTGTCGAGAGCCTCAATTGCACTTCTGAACGCGTTCCTGAGCGCTACTCCACTCAGCTGCGCCCAGTATTCGTCGTCCTCCTGCAGTTGGTTGCGAAGCAACATACCGTGGACGATCAGGTGAGAGGTGATGCCCGGCCCCGCCGTTGTTCGAATGGCTTGGCAGGCTCGATCCACGACGTCGCTCCCGGTGCGGTCGGTGGACAGAGTGGTGTCGGCAGCGACGTTTGCCGGTTTGGATCGCTCCTCGTTCGCTTGGGTTGCGTGTGCGAGATGCAGGAGCGTGGCCTCCACAATTTCTGCCTGCCGGGCTGAAAGTTGTCTTTCTACAAAGAAGTACAGGGCTTGTTCCGGAGCCATGCGGGTCGGGTCGATGAGCTCGGATATCGCGGCATACAGTCCCTGAAGAAAGCCCGACAGGAGCGCTTTGACAGCGTCGCGAATCTGCACCCTCGCCGGGTCGTCGTGGCGCTCAACGCTGTCGATGGTCAGATTCGTGGAATCGGTGTTCTCGGTCATGACCTTTCACTTCAAAGCAGTGTGTTTCGAGCCAGGGATGCGGTCGGTCCCGTAGACTTCGGTTCCACTGTGCGCCTTGGCGCTTGCAAGTCAAGCGCTGCCATCTTTGCGCTTGGGTTTGGGTCAGCGTTCGTGACGTCGCTCGAGGTATTCACGCCAGCGCTCGTGATCCGTGGTGCCGCTCTGACGTAGTGCTGCGCCCACCGCGTAGTGACGGTCGGGCATTTCTGCGCGCGATCGGGACGCCCCGCTGGACGCTGGCATTCGCGCCTGCTCGAATGTGACGCCAGTGCCCGGCACTGCTCTGCACCAGCGCACGACGCCGATCAGGAAGAACTTTTCTGGCGTGTCGGAGGCATTGACCCAAAGATCAATGAGAGTGCGCGGCAGGAGCGGCTCCGCGCAGAGAAACTGGATACCGCCCAGTGAGACGTCGACGGTTCTCCCAGCGACAATCTGCCCGGTTAGACGTTGATCACCAGGGGTCATCACAATCTGGGCCAGTAGCGACTGCTCCTCCGCATATCGCGGATGCGCGCGCTGATCGGGCTGGTTCCCAAGGTCGGGCGGCCGTCTGAGCTGGGCGGTGATCTCCATGCCCAGAACCATAGTCGTAGAAGCAGCGGGGAGGCGCGGACTGCATCACGATTCTGAGCGCCCGTGGGTATACTGTCCCAATGAAGCGAGTACCGTTCTTAAAACAGCTCGAACAGCGTTGGCACGCACACGATACGTTGCTCTGTGTCGGGCTCGACCCCGACATTAAACGCCTGCCGCCTTCGGTAGGTTCGGGTCCGGGTGCCTTCCTCTCGTTTTGTCGAGCGATCGTTGATGCGACCGCGCCTTTTGTCTGCGCGTTCAAACCCCAGATCGCGTACTTCGCGGCAGAGGGTCGAGAGACTGAACTTGAGCAGCTCATTGACCACATACACGATGCTCACCCGGGCATTCCCGTCATTCTTGACGCCAAGCGAGGTGATATTGGGGATACCGCTCGCCTGTACGCGCAAGAGGCGTTTGAGCGTTACGATGCGGATGCCGTGACCGTCAGTCCCTACCTCGGCAAAGAAAGTATCGAGCCATACTTTGCCTGGCCAGATCGAGGGGTCGTGCTCCTGTGTCGAACGAGTAACCCAGGAAGCGCCTGGCTGCAGGAGTATCCGCCAGAAGCGCCAGTGTTCGAGCGGGTAGCTGCTGGCGCGCGGGAATGGAACCAGCATGGCAATCTTATGTTGGTTGCAGGCGCCACCTACCCCGAGGATCTGGGTCGGATTCGCGGGCTGGTTGGCGATATGCCTCTCCTGGTGCCTGGCATCGGTGCTCAAGGTGGAGACCTCCGCGAAGTGTTGTCTCACGGTTTGACTGCAACCCGTGACGGTCTGGTGATCAATCTGTCTCGAGCCGTTCTCTACGCGAGCGACGGACCTGATTTCGCGGCGGCAGCAGCCCGCTCGGCAGAGGCTTTCTGCGCAGCGGTTAGAGGATTTCACGCCGTCTGATTGCGCCAACACTGCGCGGTTTTCCCTCGGTCCTCGGCGCCGCCATCGGCGCAATATTCATTACAATTCCCGCTCATTGCGCTTATTTTAGGCTTATTATCGAGTCCGTACTATTTATTGCATAGAAGGCGGCTCACAGGATCGTGAGCTGGTTCCAGGCAGGCTTGATGCTCGCGAGGAAGCGGGATGGGCGCTGGCGGTAAAAGCAATGACTCCGATCCCTGTGATCGACAGCTATTTAGACGCGCTCACCGCGGCACCATTCGACAGTGCCGATCTTGCGCATCAAATTGGTCGCGACGCGGATTTGCTGGCAGCCTGGCTGAACACGCTCGGGCTGCACGCAGATCCTGAAGGATTCGTTCCCCGCCTTGAGGCATTGTCGCCTGAACAACGGCGAGAGCTGGGAGCCGGACACGCACTCTCGGTGCTGGCCGCGGGGGCTGATGGTCGTCTTGCTTACTCGCGCTGGCGGGACGCGCTCACCGCGGCGTGCCTCGCGGAAGCGCTGGCACACCACGTGATGCCGACTGCCCCCTTTGCAGAAGGCAGCGTTCTACGTTGGCGCACGCTGCTGGTCAGGGCTGGCGTGTCGCTGCCGGGGGATCTGCAGATTGCGGAGTGGTTGTCATTTCGCGGCGTGTCGATTGACCTACTCGAGGATGCGGACGAAAGCCTACGGATATTTGCGGTCGTTGATCGCTACGATCCGCGTGATCTTACGACGACACAGGACGCGGCCGGGCGTCTTTTGGACCTTGCACCGGCTGACTTTCAGGGGGTTTTGCGCCGGGCCGAACAGGCGGTGGCGCTTGCGTGTCAAGACTTGCCGATCGACGGCACGGACGAAGCCCTGACCCATGAGGACATTTTGCGGCGTCTGCGGGTGATTTCTGCGGGCGCGATGGTCCGCGGCATGGTTGCAGGCGGGGAGCGTCTTACCGTTGCTCACGAGTTGGCTGCGCGGCTCCTGTTTCGTTCGGCGCCGTCTTTTCTCGTGTTTAATCGGGAAGCGCATCAGCTGGCGGCGCCAGAGGGCTCGGGGCCGGCGATTAATGTGAGCTCCAGCACGAGTGTCATCGCGCGCGCATTCAGGGATCAGAGCCAGGAAGAATTTGTCGAGAGTGCAGCCTCAAGCGTGGGCGACCGACAGTGGTTGCGTCGCATGGGGTCGAGGGTCGCGCTTGCAATTCCCGTGGGCGATCGCGACGAAAACGGGTTTGGTGTCGGTGTTCTGTTATTCAGCATCGATGACGACGCCGATGACGTGCCTGACCTGCTGCTCGTTCAGTATGCGCGGGAACTTGCTTTCTCCTGCCGCTGGCTCGACGCGCGCGCGCTCGTGCTCACAAATCCGCTCACGGTGTTTCGCGAGCGCACCGAGGCTCGGCTGCGGGAGCTCGTGCATGAAGCCAACAATCCGCTCAGCATTGTGCAGAATTATCTGCATATCCTTGAATTGACGGTCAGCGACCGGGCGCAGGCGGTTGATCAGGTCCGGGCGATGGGTGCCGAGTTACGTCGGGTCTCCGATCTGATCTCACGTATGCGTCAGGCGACCGAGGAGGGGCAGCCGATCGAGGATGCCGATGCGGTGCGCAGACGCCACGAGCTCTTTGATCTCAGTGCTTTGCTTGCACGATTGACGGAGGTGCATCGAGGGCTCGCTGGAGAGCGCGGCGCGGAACTGCTGCTCGTTGTTCCTCCCGGACCGCTGATGGTGCAGAGCGATGCAGATCAGGTGGCACAGATCGTTACTAACGTGCTCAAGAACGCGCTAGAGGCGGGGCATGGACATCAGGTGCGCGTGGAGGGGCTTGGCGCTGCCTTCCGGGATGGACGGGAAGGCGTGTATGTCGTCGTGTCGGACACCGGTCCCGGTATTCCACGCGAGGTTTTGGCGCGGCTTGGAAAATCTCAGACAAGCACCAAGGGGGGCGATCACTTGGGAGTCGGGCTGCAGGTGGTCCAGCGTCTGGTGACTGCTCTCGGCGGCAGCATTGATGTTCGGGCAGGTACCGGGCAGGGCACTTCGTTCGGGATATTCCTGCCGCTTTCGCTTGACCCTCGTTAGCGCGGTCAAGCCTCTCGGATCATGTTGCGGGCAATGATGGTCTGTTGAATCTGGCTGGTGCCTTCATAGATTCGGAACAGACGGACGTCACGGTAGAAACGAGACACCGCGTACTCGTCCATATAGCCCGCGCCGCCATGAATCTGCACCGCGCGATCAGCGACGCGACCCACCATCTCAGTAGAGAAGAGTTTCGCGCATGAAGCGAGGGTGCTAACCCCTTCGCCTGCGTCCCGTCGCCGTGCGGCGTCGAGCACCATACATTCGGCGGCGTAGGCTTCCGCTTTGCTGTCCGCGAGCATAGCTTGCACGAGCTGAAACTGGGCTATCGGTTGCCCAAACTGTTTGCGGTCGCGCGCAAAGCGGAGGCTCTCGTCGATCAGGCGGTTGGCGCATCCGACAGCGAGCGCGCTGATGTGCAGGCGCCCGCGATCCAGCGTTTTCATCGCGGTCTCGAAACCCCGGTTGAGCCGCTCGGCTCCGCCCAGAATGGCCTCGGCGGGTACGCGGCAGTCCTCGAAGATGACGTCACACACGTGCGCGCCTTTTTGTCCCATTTTCCGATAGGGTTTGCTGAGACTGATCCCCGCTGTGTCGGCATCCACAAGGAATGCGGTCACGCCGCGCGCACCGCTCTCGGCGGGATTAGTACGTGCGAAGACGGTGAACACGTGCGCGCTGGGCGCGTTGGTGATGTAGCGCTTGGTGCCATTCAGAACGAAGACATCGCCCTCTCGCCGTGCGCTCGTTTTGACCGCACCGGAATCGGATCCGGCGTCGGGCTCGGTGAGCGCGAAGCTGCCAACGATATCGCCGCTTGCCATGCGCGGCAGGTAATGCGCGCGCTGGGCAGGGGTACCGTCCATAACGATGCCCTGGGAGCCGATGCCGTTGTTAGTGCCGATGATCGAGCGAAACGCCGGTGCGGCATATCCCAACACGCGCACAGCCCGACATTCTTCCTCGGTGCCAAGACCGAGCCCGCCGTATTCTTCCGGAATGGTCATGCCGAAAAGCCCCATTGCGCGCATCTCGGCAATGAGCCACTCGGGAATGAGATCTTCCTCTGCGACTTGAGCCTCGAGTGGGATAAGACGCTCGCTAACGAAGGTTTCCAGCGTCCGCAAAAGCTGTTGCAGGGTGTCACTGTCGAGCGCCATGGTGCTATTCCTGTCTTGCGGGTGCCCAGTATAGCCGCCCCCCGGCCCGTGGCGCCGATTGCATCGACTTCGCAGCTACTTTAGCCTCCGCAGTCTCCTTGCAGTTAAGACGAAGCCATGAA
>JBMTYG010000040.1:0-23575 GCA_049454295.1 Pseudomonadales bacterium | reverse complement strand
TTCTCCAGCACTTATGGCTCTCGAGCGAGCTTGACAGTGCTTGGGTGGGTCTTTAGTGTCGCGAAATGGTGAATAGTGGGAAAAAGTGGGTCTAAGCGGGCTCAGCTGTGCAGTGGAGTGGGAATCAGCGTGTTTCGTGGCATCAACAGCGCGACGCTTGATCCGAAAGGTCGGATGGCTTTGCCTGCCCGGTTTCGGGAGGCGGTTGTGGCTCGCTCTGGCGGCGCCCTGGTGGTCACGATCGATACCCGCGAAAAGTGCCTGCTCCTGTATCCGCTCCCGGAGTGGGAGACGGTGCAACAAAAACTCGAGGCTTTGTCCAATATCGGCGATCGCGCACGGCTCATGCAGCGCCTGCTCATTGGGCATGCGACCGATATCGAGCTGGACGGCAACGGCAGGCTGCTGTTGCCGCCGATGCTGAGAAGCTTTGCCGAACTGGATCGCAAGCTGGTGCTGGTGGGGCAGGGCAACAAGATCGAAATCTGGAGTGAGCCGCGCTGGCAAACGCGCATGGAGGAGTGGTTGGCGCCGGAAGCCGCGGCAGGGCTTGCCGAGGGCGACGAATTCACTGGGCTCTCTGTGTGACGCGCGAGCACGTCCCAGTGCTGCTCGAGGAAACGGTAGCGGGCCTGCTTGGCGCGCAGGATCCGCGGTCTTCGCTGGTCTTCGTTGATGCGACTTTTGGTCGGGGTGGGCATAGCCGCCGCTTGCTGGGTTTGCTCGGACCTTCAGCGCGGGTCATCGGCATTGATCGTGATCCAGAGGCGGAAGCCGTGGGCGCTGCGCTCGCGGGTGAAGACCGTCGATTCTGTATGCACGCGGGACAGCTATCCAATCTCGCGGCGCTGCTTGATGAACTGGGGGTTGGCCAGGTCCAGGGTGTGATGATGGATCTTGGCGTCTCTTCGCCGCAGGTGGACGACCCTCTGCGCGGTTTCAGTTTTCAGAACGATGGTCCCCTCGATATGCGTATGGATCCGCGTCGGGGAGTCAGCGCCGCACGCTGGATCGATGAAGCAGGAGAGGCAGATATTGCCCGCGTGCTGTTTGATCTTGGCGAGGAGCGGTTTGCACGCCGCATTGCCGCGGCTATTGTCGCCGCCCGTCCGTTGCGCACGACGGGTGAACTCGCGGCTGTGGTGCGGCAGGCGCAACCGCGCGCCACGCCTGGCAAACATCCGGCCACGCGTACCTTTCAGGCGCTGCGCATGGTGGTAAATGACGAGCTCGGTGAGCTCGACGCTGGTCTTGCTCAGGCATTTGCGCGGCTGGCGCCGGGCGGGCGGCTTGCGGTGATTAGTTTCCATTCTCTGGAAGACCGTCGCGTGAAGCAGTTTTTTCGCGCCTGCTCTTCGCCCCCATCGCTGCCGCGACGCCTGCCGGTGCGTAGTGCGGTGACAGCCGTCGCGGCACGCGTTGTCGAAAGCGGGTGCACGGCGTCGCCGGAAGAATTGGCGCGCAATCCGCGGGCACGCAGCGCGCGACTCAGAGTGCTGGAGAAGCTGGCGTGAGGTGGCTTGCGGTACTCGGACTGGTCGTTCTGTTTTTGGGTGCGGCGGCGTCGGGCGTTCAGGTGGTTTATCAGGCGCATGAAGTGCGGCGGCTGCATGTCGAGCTGCAGTCCGTGCAGAAAGCCCAGGACGAACTGCTCTCCGAGTACACGCGACTCTTGCTCGAGCGCGGTACCCTCGCCTCTTACCAGAACGTGGAGCGGCTTGCTGTCCAGGAACTGTCAATGCGCTTCCCTGACGCGGTGGAGCGCATCGAGCCATGATGGTGTGGCGTCATTACCTGCTGGTGATCGTCTTTCTTGGCTTGAGCATGGCGCTTGCAGCACGTGTTTCGTATCTGGGCGTGGCGGACAGCGAGTTCTTGCGTCAGCAAGGCGATGCCCGATCGATTCGGACCGAGACGATGCCGGCCTTTCGCGGTGTAGTGTATGACCGCAATGGCGAGCCCCTTGCCGTGAGCACGCCGGTGATGTCGGTCTACACCGATCCAAGCGACGGTGAACTAGACATTGATGCTGTGGAGCGGGTCGCTGCCGTACTCGAGATCGACCCGCTTGCCCTGCAGATGACGCTCCGCGAGAACCGTGAGCGCCAGTTCGTGTACCTGAAACGCCGCACGACGTGGAACCAGTATCAGGCTGCACGTGCCCTCCGCCTGCCTGACGTGCACTTTCAGCGCGAGTATCGGCGCTACTATCCAGCGAGTGACACGACTGCCCACGTGGTTGGCATCACTGATGTGGACAACAAAGGGCTTGAGGGTGCGGAACTCGCGTTTGATGATCGCCTGACCGGTCATAACGGCAGCAAGGTGGTACTCAAGGACCGCCGCGGTGGCATCGTCAAAGACCTCGAATACCTCCGCGCACCGGTTTTCGGCAAGGATGTCTGGCTGAGTCTGGACCTGCGCTTACAGTTCCTAGCACACCGCGAGCTGCGCGCGGCGATTGCCGAGCATGGCGCGGCCTCCGGTTCGGTGGTCATGGCCGATGCACGCACTGGCGAGATTCTCGCCATGGTCAACGAGCCGAGCTACAACCCGAACGACCCCAGCAGCGCTCTGATGTCAGGGCTGCGTAACCAGGCGATTACAGACCGCTATGAGCCTGGCTCCACGATGAAACCCTTTACCGTGCTCGCGGCGCTTGCCTCGGGACGCTGGCACGCGGATACGCAGATCCCTACATCGCCAGGCACGTTTCGTGTGGGTCGTTTGCTCGTGCGTGATCCTGTTAACCGAGGCACCATCACTCTGCTGCAGGCGCTGCAGAAATCCAGTCAGGTGGCGATTGCCAAGGTTGCGCTTGATCTCGACCAACGCGCAGTCTTCGACGTACTGAGCCGGGTCGGAATGGGCCAGTACATCGGTGTCGGCCTGCCCGGCGAAGCGATCGGTACATTGACCGACCGCGGTCTGCGCAATCCGGTTGTCCGAACCACGCTGGCTTACGGGTATGGTCTTGCGATCACACCCCTGCACCTCACTCAGGGTTATCTCACTCTCGCCACAGGTGGTGTGCGGATGCCGCTCACCATCGTGCGACAGGACGCTCCCCCTGCGGGCGAGCGCGTGATCGAGGAATCGCTCGCTCGCGAAGTCGTCATGATGATGGAGTCGGTCACCGCTCCGGAAGGTACTGCTCCCGGCGCACGAGTGCCGGGCTACCGGATTTCGGGCAAAACCGGGACCTCACGCAAAGTGGGGGCGGGCGGGTATGACGACAAGCGGCACGTAGCGCTTTTTGCCGGCATCGCGCCGGCGACGGACCCAAGATTCGTCATGGTCGTTGTGGTCAATGAGCCAAAGGGCGATCAGGTAGGCGGCGGAGCCGTATCGGGACCGATCTTCGGGCGCATTGCAGCGGGCGCCCTGCGACTGCTGGGCGTACGTCCAGATGCGGAGCCGGCATCGGTATGACGCTACGACTTGATCAATGGCTGCACGATTTGCCGGATGTACCGACGTTGGCGGTGCGCGATCTGGTTTTGGATTCAAGGCAGGCGAGTGCTGGCGATGTGTTCATTGCGCTAGCCGGTTCTCAGGACGATGGCGCGGCTCACCTGGCCGATGCACAGCGTCGCGGTGCCGTCGTCGCGCTGGTTGAGCGGCCCGTGCCCAGCGCGCCGCTGCCGGTTGTTGTAGTGCCCCAGCTCAAGCGCGAGGTTGGTGCACGAGCGGCGGCGTTTTATGGCAAACCTGGCGACGCGGTTCGGTGTATTGGTATCACAGGGACGAATGGCAAGACTTCCATTGCCTATTACTTAGCCGACCTGGCATCTCGCCTTGGCCAACGCTGTGGTTATCTCGGCACCATCGGTTGGGGCGAGGTCGGGGGGCTCGTCGATGCCGGGCTGACCACGCCGGATCCGGTCATGCTGCAGCGACGACTCGCGGCGCTCAGAGACAGGGGCGTGCGCTGGGTGGCGATGGAAGTGTCTTCGCATGCGCTGGACCAGGGCCGTGTGAACGCGGTGCCCTTTCGTGCAGCCGCTTTTTCCAACCTGACGCGAGACCATCTGGATTACCACGGCACGATGCAGGCGTATGCCGCGGCCAAGGCGCGTCTATTCGCGTGGCCAACACTTGAGACGGTAGCAGTGAACGTCGACGACCCGTTCGGTCGCGAGTTGACCGGACGTATAGATCCCGGCGTGCAATGTCTGACCTGTGGCGCGCAGCAAAACGTCGCAAGCCCCATGGTTGCCTGGTCGAACCTGAGGTTTGATTTGAACGGCGTGCGCGGTCGTTGGCATACCCCTTGGGGTGAGACTGACTTCGCATTACCCGTTCATGCGCCCTTCTCCGTTGCCAATGTGGCGATCGCGCTGGCGCTCCTTGGTGACGCGGGCGCATCGCTTCACGATATTGGTCACGCCGCTCGTACGCTCGCCCAAGTCCCGGGACGCCTCGAGTATCTGCGCGCAGCCGGACGGCCCACGGTGGTGATTGATTTTGCGCATACGCCGGATGCGCTGCTGCAGGTTCTGACCACGCTGAAGCAGCGCAGTCACGGTCGTCTTGTGTGTGTCTTTGGCTGTGGCGGTGATCGTGATCGTGGCAAGCGCTCGCTGATGGCGGCGGCGGCTGAAACCGCGGCGGATGTGGTGTGGCTGACCAGTGATAACCCGCGCTCGGAAGATCCCTTGGCGATCATCGCTGACATGCGTGCAGGAATCAGCGGTCGTGTGTGCGCGCGCGAGGAGCCAGATCGCCGTCGAGCCATCGCAGCCGCGATTGCCGATGCAAGCGCCGAAGATATCGTTTTGATCGCGGGCAAGGGGCACGAGGCTTATCAGGATATCGGTGGGGTTCGCACGCCGTTCAGTGACCGAGAGATTGCGCTTGAATACCTCGCGGAGGGCGCAGCGTGACCGCCGTTGTTATCCCTGGCGTCCGGGATCGGGCGGTAGTGCTCGGTCTCGGTGTCACCGGCGCATCCTGTCTCCGCTATTTTGCCGGACGCAGTCCGGTGGTCGTCCTGGATACGCGCGACAATCCGCCGCATGGGGATCTGGTCACTGCGCATCACCATGCCGAGTTTCGTTTCGGCAGTCGGGCAGACACCTTTGGTTTCGAGGCATCCGATACCGTCGTGGTTAGCCCCGGACTGCCGCTTGAACATCCACTGGTGCGGAAAGCGCGGAAGGTAGGAGCGCGCATCACAAGTGATGTAGAACTTTTTCTCGATGCCGTTGGATCTGTTGGGGCGAACCCGGTCTACGCGATTACTGGCACGAATGGAAAGAGCACCGTGACTGCGCTCGTGGGGCACTTACTCCGCGCGCTCGGTCGCAACCCTGGCGTGGGTGGCAATCTTGGCGAGGCGGCCCTCGATCTGATGCGTCTTCCGCACGATTGCTGGGTGCTGGAACTGTCGAGTTTTCAACTGGAGCGCTTGCCCGCGTACCCCTTTGCCGCGGCTACGGTATTGAACCTGAGCGACGATCATCTGGATCGTCATGGGACGATGGACGCCTACGGGGCGGCGAAGCAGCGTATCTATCGGACTGCCAAGCGCCAGGTGTTCAACCGCCAGGAGCCCGCCACCTGGCCCAGAGAGGAACTGTCCATCGGCGTTTGTGCCGATCGCCCGGACGCGGTGACCTTTGGAGCGGATGTCCCGTTATCGTGTCAGTGGGGTCTGCGTGAGCGGGACGGCCGACGTTGGCTGGTTCAGGGGGAGCTCGAGTTCCTAACGGAGGATCGCGTACCGCTCGCGGGGACTCACAACTTGCTTAACGCGCTCGCAGCGCTTGCACTAGTCGCCCCAAAGCAGCTGGGTGAGTGCCCGGAACAACTGGGAGCGCTCCGTGCAGGCTTGGAGTCGTTTGCCGGGCTACCGCATCGCTGTGTCAACGTTGCGACGCGCGCGGGCGTGCGCTACGTCAACGATTCCAAGGCGACCAATGTTGGCGCAGCACTCGCCGCGCTCGCTGGATTGGGTATTCCTGGTTGCCGCAATGTCGTGCTCATCGCCGGCGGGGAAGGCAAGGGTGCAGACTTCAGTCCGCTGCGCGAGGCGGTTGCCAGTCACGTCAAATCGTTGGTGCTGATCGGTCGTGATGCTCCGCGTCTCAATGCAGTTTTGGGCGATCTTGTTCCCGTCGAGCTCGCGATTGATATGTCGGACGCTGTGCAGCGCGCGGCGGCCCGGGCGGTCGGTGGCGACATCGTGCTGCTCGCTCCCGCCTGCGCGAGTCTCGACATGTTTGCAAACTACGCGGCGCGCGGCGCTGCGTTTACCGCTGCGGTGGAGCAATTGCCATGAGCAGCAGCCTTGATCGCGCGCTGTTGTTCAGCTGGCTTGCGTTGCTGGCTCTTGGAGGTGTGATGGTCACCTCAGCATCTGTCGGGCGACTCGATGGCATCGTGCTGCGCCATGGCGTTTACCTCATGCTCGCGCTGATCTTGTTTGTGGGTGCGCTCCTTACGCCGCTCGAGCTTTGGCGACGCAACCACCAGTGGCTATTGCTGCTGACCTTCCTGCTCTGCGCCATTGTGCTGATTCCAGGTATTGGTCTGCGGGCCAATGGGGCGCGTCGGTGGATCGGTCTCGGCGCGTTCTCGATTCAGTCGGGTGAGGTTGCGAAGTTGCTGCTGCCGGTTTATCTCGCTGGCTATCTCGCGCGTTTCCACGGCGACCAGGTTCGCGCTTTCAGCGTGATCATTCGTCCTGTCGTGGTCATCGCCCTGCTCTGCGGATTGTTAATACTGCAGCCCGATTTTGGCACGTTGGTGGTGCTTGCGATTGTGGGCTTCGCGCTCCTTTTTCTCGGTGGGATGCGGCTCGGTCATTACCTGCTGCTGGTGGCGCTGGGTGTTGCTGCGGTGGCTGCGCTCGCTGTGTTCGAGCCCTATCGTATGCAGCGCTTGATCAGCTTTACCAACCCGTGGAGTGATGCCTTTGGGAATGGATACCAGTTAGTCCAGTCTCTGATCGCGTTTGGCCGAGGCGAAGTATTCGGGCTAGGGCTTGGTGAAGGCATCCAGAAACTCGATTATCTGCCTGAGGCGCACAACGACTTTATTTTTGCGGTGATCGCAGAGGAACTGGGTCTCACAGGGGCACTGTGGGTGATCGCCGTGTTCGCGCTGCTGGTGCTGCGAATTTTTCGTCTCGGACGCAAAGCTTTGCAGGAAGGCAATCATTTCGGCGGCTATCTCGCCTATGGTGTGGGTCTCGCGCTAGGCGTTCAGTTCCTTGTTAACATTGGCGTCAGTACCGGCGTGCTTCCCACCAAAGGGCTTACGCTGCCCTTCGTGAGCTACGGCGGCAACAGCCTAATGGTCAGCTGCGCCATGATCGGTCTCATGCTGCGGCTGCAGATGGAGCGCAGTCGCTATGTCTGATTCGCCGCTCTACCAGGTCCCGGAAATGGGTCGTATACGCCGTATCCACTTCGTGGGTATCGGCGGCGCCGGCATGTCGGGTATTGCTGAGGTCCTGATCAATCAGGGGTATGCAATCTCTGGCTCCGATCTGCAGGCATCAGCGACCACCGATCGCTTGGCCGCGCTGGGGGCGGTCATTCATGCCGGCCATGCGGCCGAGTATGTTCGTGATGCGGATGTGCTGGTGGTTTCGAGTGCGGTCGACGCGCATAACCCAGAGATAGCCAGCGCGCGCCAACACCATATCCCGATTGTTCAGCGCGCTGAGATGCTCGGTGAACTCATGCGCTATCGACACGGTATAGCCATTGCGGGCACGCACGGCAAAACCACGACAACCAGTCTCATCACGGCTATTTTCCAGTCCGCCGAACTTGATCCCACGTTTGTGATCGGTGGTCTTTTGAACAGTGCGGGTACCAATGCTCGGTTAGGGGCTGGGCGTTACATCATCGCCGAAGCCGATGAAAGCGATGCGTCTTTCCTGCATCTGAAGCCCATGCTCGCGGTGGTCACGAACATTGATCGTGATCACATGGCGACCTATGGCAATGATTTCGACACTCTGCGCCGGACTTTCATCGAGTTCTTGCATCGTTTGCCTTTCTACGGCACTGCCGTGCTTTGCCTCGACGACTCCCATTTGGCTGGCATCCTGGATGAGGTGGGTCGACCGCTTGTCACTTATGGTCTGTCAGAACAAGCCGACTATCGTGCTGTGGCGCTTGAACCGACCGGGCGTGCCTGGAGGTTTCGCGCGCTTCGTCCACGCGGGCGTGTAGCGCTTGAGATCAAACTTGCGCTGCCCGGCTATCACAATGTGCTCAACGCACTCGCAGCCATTGCAGTCGCGACAGAAGAAGGCCTGCCGGATCAAGCTATCGTTAGCGGGCTCGCCGAATTCGGGGGTGTCGGGCGACGCTTCCAGGTTTCGGAGGGAGCTCACGTTGGCCCAGCCGTGGTCACTCTGGTCGATGACTATGGTCATCACCCGACCGAGGTGGCGCGTGTCATCGAGACGGTGCGAGCGGTGTGGCCCGGGCGCCGTGTCGTGATGGCCTACCAGCCACATCGTTTCAGCCGCACCCGAGACCTTTACGATGACTTCGTGCGAGTGCTGTCGAGTGTCGATGTTCTTGTGCTGCTCGAAGTGTACGGCGCCGGTGAAGAGCCGCTGTCCGGCGCAGATGGCCGGAGCCTGGCGCAAGGCATTCGTCAGCGCGGTCAGATCAACCCGGTCTATGCAGAATCGCCGGAAGAGGCTCTCTCGATACTGCCGGGATTGATGCGTGACGATGACATTCTGCTCGTGCAGGGAGCGGGCAACGTCAATCGCATCTCCAACGTGCTGCGGGAGACACCGTCGTGATTCGGGCCTTGCTCTCCGTAATCGCTGTTTTCTCGCTGGTTATCGCGTGCACTTGGCTATGGCTCAGGCTGGACCAGCCGATCCGCTTCGTACGCGTAGAGGGCGCTGCTTCGGTGGCTGAACAGCAAGCGGTGCAGCGCGTTCTCGATGACGCGCTGGTAAATGGCGTGCTCAGTATTGATCTCGAAGAACTAACGACACGGATCTTTGCCTTGTCATGGCCGCGAGAGGTTCGTGTGCGTCGCCAGTGGCCGAACGGTCTTGTCGTGCGCGTGCAGCGAGAACCTTTTGTGGCAGCGTGGGGTGACACTGGTTTTCTAACGAGCGCAGGAAAAGTGGTGGTGCTGCCTGGGCACGAGGACGACAGCCTCCCAATCCTGTCCGCACAGCTGTCTTCACCTGCGGAAACAATGGAGACGTTCCTTCTGTTACAGGAGCGTCTGCGGGCGAGTGAACTGACCATCAGCGGGCTCGCCGAGAATGTCATCGGCGAATGGTCGCTCAAGCTCGACAACGGCGTGGAGCTCATGCTGGGCAGCAGTAGTTTGTCTGAGCGGCTGCAGCGCTTCCTGGTGTTGTACCACCGAGTCCTCGAGCAGCGCATGCCGGCTCCGGTGCGCGTGGATGCCCGCTATCAGAATGCGTTGGCGGTCAATCTCGCTGAACCGCTTGATGACAACCTGCTCGCGCTCGGAATTACAGAGACCCAACGGTTACAGGAATCGGATACACGGAATGGCTTCAGATACTGATCGCAGGCGCATCGTCGCGCTCGATATTGGCACCAGCAAGGTCGCGGCTCTGGTCGGCGAGATCGGCCCTGACGGCCACATCGAGGTCGTCGGCATTGGCACCGCTCCTTCCAGGGGACTTAAAAAGGGCGTTGTGGTCAATATCGAATCCACCGTGCAGTCCATTCATCGCGCGGTGGAAGAAGCCGAGCTCATGGCGAACTGCCAAATTGAGGCGGTCTACGTGGGTATCGCTGGCAGTCATATTCGCAGCCATAACTCCCACGGTATCGTGGCCGTTCGTGACACGGAGGTTTTTCCGACTGATATCGAGCGCGTGTTGGATGCCGCGCAGGCCATGGCTATTCCTGCGGACCAGCGCATCCTGCACACGCTGCCGCAGGAATACATCATCGATAATCAGGAAGGCGTTCGCGACCCGCTCGGCATGTCCGGGGTGCGTCTCGAAGCCAAGGTACACATGGTGACGTGCTCGGTGAACGCCGCGCAGAACGTCGAGAAATGCGTCGAACGTTGCGGTCTCAAGGTCAACGACATGATCCTTGAACAGCTGGCGTCGAGCTACGCGGTGTTGTCCGACGATGAACGCGATTTGGGCGTCTGCCTGGTCGACATCGGTGGAGGCACCACGGACATCGCCATCTTCACTCACGGGGCAATCCGGCATACCGCTGTGATTCCAATCGCGGGTGATCAGGTGACGAATGACATTGCGATGGCGCTACGCACGCCAACGCAGTACGCGGAAGACATAAAAATAAAATATGCCTGTGCGCTGACACAGCTCGCGCGTCCGGACGAGATCATCCAGGTACCAGGGGTTGGCGACAAACCGCCACGGGAGTTGTCCCGCCAGGCCCTGGCCGAAGTGGTCGAACCCCGGTACGAGGAGCTGTTTACGTACATTCAGGCGGAACTGCGCCGCAGCGGCTACGAAGGGCTTGTCGGCGCGGGCATTGTGCTCACTGGGGGAGCATCGAAGATCGAGGGTGTCGTGGAACTGGCTGAGGAGATCTTCCACATGCCGGTTAGCCAGGGCGCACCGCGACACATCTCAGGTTTGAGGGACATCGTGAAGAACCCCGTCTACGCAACGGGGGTGGGCTTGCTGATGTATGGCAAGCAGCGGGAGGACGAACAACGTGAGCGGCGCGGACGGACGCGCATCACGGCGGGCGGGTTCAGTCGGCTCAGGAAATGGCTCAGCGAAAATTTCTGATCAGGAGTTCATGATGTTCGAAATCGTAGACAGCGCTCCCCAGAGTGCGGTGATCAAGGTGATTGGTGTCGGCGGCGGCGGTGGTAACGCCGTGCAGCACATGGTGGTGAACAATGTCGAGGGCGTAGAGTTCATTGCTGCCAACACGGATGCCCAGGCGCTGAAGGCGCTGGGTGCACGCACATTGCTGCAGCTCGGCGGCAACATCACCCGCGGCCTCGGTGCCGGGGCCAACCCGGAGGTCGGGCGGGCGGCGGCGGTCGAGGATCGAGATCGTATCGCCGAGGTTTTGTCCGGTGCGGACATGGTTTTCATCACCGCGGGAATGGGCGGTGGCACGGGGACCGGCGCAGCGCCCATCGTTGCTCAAATCGCCCGTGAGATGGGCATTTTGACGGTGGCTGTGGTGACCCGTCCTTTCAAGTTTGAGAAGCGCTCTGCGTCTGCCGACCGAGGCATCAAGGATTTGCAGGAGCACGTGGACTCGCTGATCATCATCCCGAACGATAAATTGATGCACGTTCTTGGAGAGCGCGCGAGCATTCTCGAGGCCTTTGGCGCAGCCAATGACGTCTTGCTGGGCGCCGTTCAGGGTATTGCTGACCTCATCATCCGTCACGGGCTTATCAACGTCGATTTCGCGGACGTGAAGACCGTCATGTCAGAGATGGGCATGGCGATGATGGGTACCGGCCGATCCGCTGGCGAGCACCGCGCACAAGAAGCGACGGAAGCGGCGATCAAGAGCCCGCTCCTTGAGGATATCGACCTGCATGGTGCGCGCGGCATTCTGGTCAACATCACCGCAGGTCCGAACCTGTCCATGGGCGACTTCATCGACGTGGGGCAAGTCATCGACCAATACGCCTCTGATAAGGCAACGGTGGTCATTGGCACCGTCATCGACCCTGACATGGGCGAGGATCTCAAAGTCACGGTCGTTGCGACGGGCCTCGGCGAACCCGCGAAGCCGAGCGTTGTGGTGGATAACACAGGTATCAAGTCGCAGGTGGCCGATCTGCTCGGGGACGCCGGTCGTGGCGACTTCGGCAACGACTGGGATCGACCTGTGATCACCCGACCCGCTGACCGTGTGCGCGGCAGCGCGCAGACGCGTCCGGTCGCGGAGCGCGAGGTGGACAAGATGGAGTGGATCGATATCCCGGCATTCCTGCGCCGGCAGGCCGACTGACCCTGGTCGATCGTTGAGCCATGCTGCCGGGTGGGCGCGCCCGGCAGTGTCTCCATGTGCCTTGCTCTGTTAGGATGCGCCGCTTTTCGCGGTCGCGTCTGCTGCGCCTTCAGGGGATCTCATCATGGTCGATCGTCAGCGCACGCTGCGGAATGTCGTTCATTGCACCGGTCGAGGACGCTCTCAGTCCGCGCTTGTGCGGGTCGCCCTGAAGCCTGCACCCGCAGACCACGGTATCGTGTTTGCGCGCGTTGACCTAAGCCCGGTCGCTTTGGTTCCCGTGTCCCTGCGCGCCGTCGCTGGGGGCAATTTTTCGACCGCCCTCACCCATGCCGGGGTGTCCGTAAGCGGGGTATCGCCGCTCCTTGCCGCGTGTTCTGGGCTTGGATTGAACAATCTGTTGATTGAACTAGACGGCCCGGAGTTGCCTGCGATGGACGGCAGCGCAGCGCCCTTCGTCTTTCTATTGGAGGCCGCTGGCTCTGTGCGTCAAAACGTGCCCCGGCGCTATTTGCGAGTGGCGAAATCAGTTCGTTTGCAGGAAGGCGAGGCGTGGGCGGAGCTGCGCCCCCACTCTGGACTGCATCTCGACTACGCGCTCGATTTCGACGGCGCGGGCGGAGCGCGCGAGCGCCGCAGCGCCGCCGTTGAACTCTCCACCACCGCCTTCGTGCGCGACCTCGCCCGCGCGCGGTCTCCGCTAGTCGCGCCGGAGAGCGCCGGCGCAGCAGGGCGCGAATGGCTCCGTCACAAGCTCATGCATGCCTTGGGCGACTTGTCCCTGCTGGGTCAGGGGCTCATTGGCGCTTTCTCCGGTTTTGCCTCGGGGCATACGCTGCATCGATTGCTGCTGGAAAAATTCCTGATGGACCCGGACGCCTGGGAGCAGGTGACGCTGTCAACGTCAGATCAGGGAGACGCGGACGCGAATATCCTGAACGCCACGGAAGTCCCCGAGTTCGCGTAGTGCGGGCAAAAGTTCTGGCGCCATGAAGCGCAGCCGCGTGGCGCTACCGTTATTGCGACAGGCGATCGTGAGTGTGGTGCCGCGCAGTTCGGTAACGCGGCAGTCCCGGGCCATGCTGTCTGGCAGGAGCGCGCGCAGCGTGGCGGTCCAGATATCTTGATTAGCTGCCTGACGTAGAAGCTTTTGCAGGGGAGAAAATCCACTGTGGCTTTCACGTAGCAGATCCTCTATCTTCCGTTTAGACATTTGAACGACCGTCCGGGAATCCTGTACGGCGCGCCACTGGCGCCCGATCATCATAACGATTCCGGATCCCGGCGGGGGTGTTTGGGGGCGCAAGCCGATGAAACTCATTCTGCTGCGGCAGTCCGGCAAAGCCGTGACCGTCAGGTTGAGTCGTCCGCGCGTGGTAGCGCTCGGGGCTCTGGCGCTAGTGCTGGCGTCGCTGCCAGTTCTATCGGCGGTTCATCTATTGACCAACTCACTGGATCGCTCCTATATCGCCGACTGGCGCGAGCGGATCGCTGCTCAGCAGACGGAGCTCAAATCCCTGGAAACCGTCGCCGCGGCTGAATCTCAGGCGGTCGGTCGTCAATTGGCAGGCATGCAGGCTCGGTTGATGCGAATGGAAGCCTTGGGCGCGCGCGTAGCCGAAGTGGCGTCGCTTGATGAAGGCGAGTTCACGTTCGATCAGACGCCGGCAACCGGCGGCCCCGACAGTTCGGTGCGCCCGCTTGCGGGTTTTGAACTGAAAGACGCCCTGGCGGATCTCTCGATCAGCCTGAAGCGGCGAGAATCGGAGCTCGAGGTCCTTGAGAGCTTGCTGCTTGATCGCGAGTACGACAGCAGCACCGAAGTGGTTGGGCGCCCCGTGGCGCGAGGTTGGGTGTCTTCTCCCTTTGGCCAGCGCGTTGATCCGTTCAGCGGGGGCACGGCATGGCACGCGGGTCTCGACTTCACCGCGCGTCCTGGCACCGAGGTGCGCGCAGCGGCGGCAGGGATCGTGATCTTTGCGGCTTACCGAGCCGACTACGGCAACACCGTAGAGATCAACCACGGCGATGGGTATGTCACGCGATATGCGCATCAGAAGGAGCTCAAAGTCGCAACAGGCGATGTAGTCAAGCGCGGGCAGGGCATTGGGACGGTCGGATCGACCGGTCGTGCCTCGGGTCCTCATCTGCATTTCGAAGTGTTGAAGAACGGTCGTCACGTCGATCCCCGCCGCTACATTGCGGGAAATCTCTGAGACCGATCCTGGTTGCTCGGTTGGTCATGGCAAAGCTTGGCTCAGTGATTGTCCCCGTGGCGGCGCGGTAAAGCACCCGCCGAACCCATTTGTTCCCGTCTCGCGGTAAGATGGCGCCCTTTCGCCCCGAGGTGTCTGCGGTCGTGCAGTTCCTGCAAAAGTTATTCGGTTCCAAGAATGACCGAGAGTTAAGGCGAATGCGTCGACTGGTCGACGCGGTCAACGCCCTTGAATCGAGGTTCCAGGCGCTGTCTGACGAAGCGCTTCGCGAGACGACCGTGACGCTGCGCGAGCGCCATGCCGCTGGCGAGACGCTCGACCAACTCCTGCCCGAAGCGTTTGCAGCCGTCCGTGAAGCGGCTGTGCGGAGCAAGGGCATGCGGCACTTCGATGTACAGCTCATTGGCGGCATTACGCTGCATGAGGGGCGTATCGCCGAAATGCGCACGGGTGAGGGCAAGACCCTGGTCGCCACCCTGGCCGCCTATTTGAACGCGCTGCCGGGTCGGGGCGTGCATGTGGTGACGGTCAACGATTACCTCGCGCGACGCGATGCGACCTGGATGGGGCCCATTTACGCGGCGCTAGGACTCTCGGTGGGCGTTGTCCAAAGCCGGCAGCCGCCGCAGGAAAAGCGGGCTGCTTATCAGTCCGACATTACCTACGGTACCAACAACGAGTTCGGATTCGACTATTTGCGCGACAACATGGCGTTCACGCTGGGCGATCAATACCAGCGTGGGTTGTATTTCGCGATCATCGACGAGGTCGACTCGATTCTTATCGACGAAGCGCGAACCCCCCTCATCATCTCCGGCCCGGCGGAAGAGAGCACCGAGCTTTACCAGAAAATCAACCGTATCCCGCCCAAGTTGCACCAGGTCGAGCATGTCGAGAATCGCGAGCCGGGGTTTGAGCCGGACGGCGATTTCAGCGTTGACGAGAAACACCGTCAGATCGAACTTACCGAGCGCGGACATCAACGTGTGGAGGAAGAACTGGTGGCCATGGGGCTACTCGCCGAAGGCGATAGCCTGTACGCCTCCACTAACCTGGGTCTTCTGCATCATGTTCACGCGGCGCTGAAGGCACATGCGATCTTCAAGCGCGACGTCGATTACATGGTGCAAAACCGCGAGGTCGTGATCGTCGATGAGCACACCGGTCGCGCGATGCCCGGTCGCCGCTGGTCGGAAGGCATTCATCAAGCGGTCGAAGCGAAGGAAGGCGTTCCGATCCAGAATGAGACGCAGACGCTGGCTTCCACGACATTCCAGAACTATTTCCGCCTGTACGGCAAGCTCTCGGGTATGACCGGCACCGCGGACACGGAGGCCTTCGAGTTCCGACAGATCTACAACCTTGATGTCGTGGTTATCCCGACACACCGCCCTATGATCCGGAACGACATGAACGACCTCGTGTATCTCTCTATCGAGGAGAAGTACGACGCGATCGTTGAGGACATCGTCGAGCGCCGTGAACGCGGTCAACCCATCCTGGTTGGTACGGCGTCCATCGAGTCGTCAGAGCGGCTCTCGAGCGAACTGAATCGTCGTGGAATTGCACACAATGTGCTGAACGCGAAACAGCATGAACGTGAGGCCGAGATCGTGGCGCAGGCGGGACGCCCGGGCACGGTCACGATCGCGACCAATATGGCCGGCCGCGGCACCGACATTGTGCTTGGCGGTAGCTGGGAGGCAGAGGTCGCGGCACTTGAGGAACCCACGCCGGAAACTGTGGCGCAAATCCGCTCTGAGTGGCAGGTGCGCCATGAGGGTGTGCTGGGCTCGGGCGGTCTGCACATTATCGGGACCGAGCGGCACGAAAGTCGTCGGATCGACAACCAGCTTCGCGGTCGTGCGGGCCGTCAGGGAGATCCGGGCTCCACCCGCTTCTATCTGTCCATGGAAGACAATCTGATGCGCATCTTTGCATCAGATCGAATTCGCGGGCTCATGCAGTCGATTGGCCTTGAGAAGGGCGAAGCAATAGAGCATCGCATGGTGAATAACGCCATCGAGAAGGCGCAACGCAAGGTCGAAGGCCACAACTTTGATGTTCGCAAAAACCTTCTCGAGTACGACGATGTTGCCAATGACCAACGCCAGGTGATCTATCAGCAGCGTCGGGAACTGATGGAAGCGAGCGATATTGCGGAAACCATCGTCAATATCCGCGAAGAAGTTGTGCGTGAGCTCGTGGCCGATTACATCCCGCCGCAGAGTATCGAGGAGCAGTGGGACGTGGCAGGTCTCGAGCAGGCGCTTCTCACCGAGTTCGGCTCCTCGCAGCCCATTGCGCGGTGGATTGAGGAAGACACGACGCTGACCGAGGAATCACTGACCGACCGCATCCACGCACAGATCGTCTCCGAGGTCGAAGCGAAAGAGGCTCTGTGGTCAGAGCAGAGGGTCGACATGCGGTTGGCGGAGAAGCAGATCATGCTGCAGATTCTCGACCAGCGCTGGAAAGAGCATCTCGCTCGCATGGATCACCTGCGGCAAGGTATTCATCTGCGAGCCTATGCGCAGAAGCAGCCGAAACAGGAGTACAAACGGGAAAGTTTTGAGCTCTTCCAGGAGCTGCTGTCGAATATTCGCCGTGATGTCGTGCGCTTCCTGTCCCGCGTGCAAATTGAAGCCCCGGAAGCGGTCGAGGAAGCGGAGCGTCGTCGCCGCGAGGAAGCCGAGCGAGGCATGCGTTTCAGCCACCCAGATGCGGCTGCGACAGGACTAGCGCAGGCGAAGACGCCGGCAGAGCCTCAGGGTTTACCTTCCCAGAGCGCCGGAGCGTCGTCGAGAATGGCCGAAGCCCCGCGTCCGGAAACGTTCGTTCGTGGCGACCGCAAGGTAGGGCGCAACGAGCCGTGTCCGTGCGGTTCCGGAAAGAAATACAAGCACTGTCACGGCCAGGTGCCATGACCAGCCATTTCAGGTCCCAAGGTCACCAGTCGCTGCCGCCAGTGCCGGTTGCCGGTGCTTCGCCCCCCCGCTAGAGTCGGCGCCCTCGTATCAGTCTTGGAGCCCTGCCATGGCCGTTAATCTGCCTGCGCTAGAAGCACTGCTGCCCGTGCCTGGCGTTCGCGTTGGCACCACCTGCGCTGGCGTGAAGCAACGTGTTCGTGACGACCTTTGCGTAATGTTGCTTGATCCTGGAGCTACTGTGGCTGGGGTATTTACGCGGAATGCGTTTCGCGCGGCGCCCGTGGCGATCGCAGAGGCGACGGTCGCCCGAGGTGCTGTGCGTGCACTTGTCATTAACAGCGGCAACGCCAATGCGGCGACCGGCGAGCCCGGTCATGCGGATGCGATGAGGATTTGCAGGACGCTGGAAGAGCAGGCGCAGCTTCCACCGGACACGACTCTGCCATTCTCCACGGGTGTGATCGGTCAGCGGTTGCCGGTAGAGCGAATCGTTGGCGCGCTGGATACGGCGATTGCGCGTGCCCGCCTGGACGGCTGGACAGATGCAGCCCACGCGATCATGACCACGGATACCGGCCCGAAGGGTGTCTCCAGGCGGGTTCGCGTGGGGGCGATCGAAGTGACCATCACCGGTATTGCTAAAGGCGCGGGCATGATCAAGCCCGATATGGCGACCATGCTGGCCTACATCGCCACGGATGTAGCGATTTCCGCCGACTGTCTTGCAGCGCTCACCCGACGAGTGGCTGACAAGAGCTTCAATCGGATCACCATTGATGGTGATACGTCAACCAACGACTCGTTTGTGGTGATTGCCTCAGGTGCCGCGGGTAACCCCGTGTTGTGCGGAGAGGATGATGCTGGCTTTGATGCTTTCGCTGCCGCGCTGACGGAAGTGGCGACGGAACTCGCTCAGCGCATCGTGCGTGACGGCGAAGGGGCAACGCGCTTTGTCACCGTGCGCGTGCGGGGCGGTGCAGACGAAGACGAATGTTTACGTGTGGCGTATACCATAGCCGAATCTCCGCTCATCAAAACAGCTGTCTTTGCTGGAGACCCCAATTGGGGCAGGTTCTGCATGGCCATCGGTCGCTCGGATATCGCCGGGCTCGACACCCGCGGAGTCGCTCTTTACCTGGACAATGTCTGCGTGGCAGAGCACGGGCTCATGGCAGCAAGCTACCGGGAAGAAGCGGGTGCGGCGGTCATGGCCAAGCCTGAATTCGAAGTGCGTGTGGAACTGGGCCGTGGACAGTCGGAGGCCGTTGTATGGACCTGCGATCTGTCTTATGACTATGTCAGGATCAACGCGGAGTATCGCAGCTGACTCGCTGATAGGGCGACGGCGGACGAGCACGCTCGGCCGCGCAATCAGGTCATGCGGTCGTCGCCGAGCTCCGATGGTTCATCGCTGGTTTCGGGGTCTGCCTCGATCCGGTAGGACTCGTCAGCCCACGCGCCCAGATCGATCAATTGGCAGCGTTCGCTGCAAAACGGGCGCCAAACGTTGGTCGGCGTCCACTTCACCCGCTTTTGGCAAGTAGGGCAAAGAATGATGCGAGGAGGCTCGGTTGCTTGGGTCATGAATCAGACCGGTTGCAAAATCGCGACCACGGTATCGCGACCGATCAGGGCAATCCAGCCGCCGAGCGCGAGAAAGGGTCCAAATGCGATCGGCTGCCCCGCGCCGCGTCGACCGATCAGTGACAGGGCCAGTGCCCATGCGAGCCCACCCGCCGCGGCGATCAGCAGCACCCCGGGCAGCACCTGCCAACCAAGCCAGGCGCCAATAGCGGCGAACAACTTGAAGTCGCCATAACCCATGCCCTCCTTACCGGTAGCCAGTCGAAATCCCCAGTAAAGGGCCCAGAGCAGACCGTAGCCGATCGCGGCGCCGAGGATGGCGTCGGCGGCAGAGACCAGGCCCTGACCCAGGCTCGCGAATAGCAGACCGAGCCAGAGTAACGGCAGTGTCACCGCGTCAGGCAGCAGTTGGGTGTCGAAATCGATACCGGTCAACGCGATCAATGCCCAGGTATAGGCGAGCGCGCCCAGTGCGAACGGGGTGAAGCCGAACGTTGCGATCACGATCACGGCAAGTAGCGCGGCGATCAGCTCGACGACTGGGTAGCGCACAGAAATAGGGTGCTTGCAGTTTGCACACCGACCCCGCAGCACGAGCCAGCTCACGACTGGTATGTTCTCGTGTACCCGAATAGTGTGCCCGCAGTGGGGGCAGCGCGAACGTGGCACCGCGAGATTGAATGGGGTGTCGTCGACAGCGCCGGTCGTGTCTTGGCGCCACTGCCGCTCGAGCATGATAGGCAGGCGGTGAATGACGACATTGAGGAAGCTGCCGACCGATAGTCCGATCCAAACGACCCCGGCGAGACCGAGCCAGCCCCAAGCAAGTATTCCGTCAGCCACCGCCGCTGACCACCGAACCGAGTTGGAAGATGGGCAGATACATCGCGATGATCAGCCCGCCCACAAGCACGCCGAGCACCGCCATGATCATCGGCTCCATAAGTGCGGTCAGGTTGTCTACCGCGTTATCCACCTGTTCTTCATAGTAGCTGGCAGCCTTATCGAGCATGGTGTCGAGTGCGCCAGCCTCCTCGCCAATGGCTACCATCTGGCTCACCATATTGGGAAACACGCCAGTACTGCGCATGGCGAAGTGCAGCTGTTGCCCAGTCGAGACATCGTCCCTGATCCTTTCCACAGCGCGGACATAGACGCTGTTGCCGGTGGCGCCAGCGACGGAGTTCAGCGCCTCCACGAGCGGCACCCCGGCCGCGAATGTGGTGGATAGCGTGCGCGCGTAGCGGGCTACCGCCGATTTGCGAATGATGTTTCCTGCAACGGGAAGCCTGAGCACCAGTCGATCGACCCGGTCTCGCAATGGTCGAGACCGCCGGTAGATCGCGACGAGGCCGCTGCCGGCAGCAGCCGTAGCGAGTAGGAGCATGAGCCATGTGGCCTGCACGAACTCCGACAGCGTAATCACAAAACGGGTGAATGCTGGCAGTTCGGCGCCGAACCCGGCAAACACCTGCTCGAATTGGGGAACGACTTTGATCAGTAGAATTCCTGTGACCACGATCGCTACCGCGATGACCGCCGCAGGGTAGGTCATGGCCTTTCGTACCTTCGCTTTCAACGACTCCGACTTTTCCTTGTAGGTTGCGATCCGATCGAGCATCGTCTCGAGCGCGCCTGCCTGCTCGCCGGCAGCAACCAGATTGCAGAAGAGTTCGTCGAAATAAATCGGGTGGCGCCGGAGCGCGTCGGCGAAATTCCCGCCGCTCGCCACATCATTGCGAATGCTACGCACGAGCGTCGCCATGCTGGGTTTTTCCACGCCGTCGGCAACGATGTCGAAGGCCTGCACCAGCGGCACGCCGGCGCGCATCATAGTCGCCATTTGCCGCGTGAATAGGGCGATATCCGCGCTGACAATGCGTCCGGCACGCAAGCGGGCAAGACCCTCGGATTTGCGGCGCAGGCGGCGCGCCGTGATGCCTTGGCGACGCAGCTCGGCACGGGCCGCAGCCTGGTTCGGGCTTGTGATTTCGCCGCGCGAGCGCCGCCCCTGGCGATCCGTACCTTCCCAGATAAAGACGGCGCTAGCCGCCATGTGAGGCGCTCATACTGACCGTGTCCCTAGTTCCGACCGGTGGTGATGCGATTGATCTCTGCCAAACTCGTGATCCCCTCGGCAACTTTGCGCAGCCCGGTCGTTCGCAGGCTGGCAAAGCCCTCTTCCCGGGCCAGAGTGTCAATTTCGATGCTGTTGCCATCCGCCATGATAAGTTGCGAGAGCGCGGGGGTGATGGGCACCACTTCATAAATCCCGATCCTGCCACGGTACCCTTCCGTGCAATGATCGCAACCCCTGGGATTAGGTTCGTAGAGGCTTATCCCTGATTCGATCTCGGTGAGCGTGAAACCTTCAGTCCGCAGAGTTTCGACGGGAACAGGCATCGGCTGTCGGCAATGGGTGCAGAGTTTTCGGGCGAGTCGCTGCGCGATGATTAGGCTCACGCTGGTGGCCACGTTGAATGCGGGCACACCCATGTTGCGCAGCCGGGTCAGGGTCTCGGCGGCGGAATTTGTGTGCAGTGTCGACAGGACGAGGTGTCCGGTCTGCGCTGCTTTGATGGCGATTTCGGCGGTCTCGAGATCACGAATTTCCCCGACCATCACCACGTCCGGATCCTGGCGCAGGAACGAGCGCAGCGCCGATGCGAAATCGAGACCAATGCGGTGGTTGACGTTGACCTGGTTAATGCCCTCGAGGTTGATTTCCACCGGGTCTTCGGCGGTTGCGATGTTGCGCTCCGCGGTATTCAGCATGTGCAGACCGGTATAGAGGGTCACCGTCTTGCCGCTGCCAGTGGGGCCGGTGGCGAGGATCATGCCCTGCGGCTGGTTTAGCGCATCGATGAGCAGTGCCTGCTGGTCTTCATCGAACCCCAAGGCGTTGATGCCGACCCGCGCGCTGGCCGGATCCAGTACCCGGAGTACCACCTTTTCGCCCCAGAGTGTTGGCAGTGTATTGACCCGGAAATCGATGGTGCGGGTTTTTGATAGCTTCATCTTGATCCGACCATCCTGGGGCAGGCGCCGTTCGGAGATGTCGAGTTCGGCCATGACTTTGAGCCGCGCTGCGAGGCGCGGACCCAATGCCGCAGGCGGGGATGCGACGATGCGCAGCATGCCGTCGGTGCGATACCGGACCCGATAGGCGCGCTCGTAGGGTTCGAAGTGAATATCCGACGCGCCGCCTTTTATGGCGTCTAGCAGGAGCTTGTTGACGAAGCGTACCACCGGCGCATCGTCCATGGCTGAACGGATGTCGACAGCGTCTTCGCGCTCATCGTCGCTGACTTCGAGTTCGAGGTCGTCGAGTGCCTCATCACCCAGATCACCAAGTCCTTCGTCTTCTTCTTCCCGCAGGTAGGCGTCGATCAGATCACGCAGCTTGTCTTCTTCGACCAGCACGGCCTCGGTGCTGATACCGGTCTGAAATTTGATCTCGTCAAGCGCGAGCAGGTTTGTCGGATCCGAGACAGCGACATAGAGCCGCCCACCGCGCTTGACCAGAGGCAGTGCATGGTGGCGCCGTATCAGCTGCTCGCGGACCAGCCCGCGTGGGATGACTTCGCGGTCGAGGGCGGCGAGGTCGAACAGCGGCAGCCCAAAGGCAGCCGCGGCGCGTTCGGCGACGGCTCGCGCTGGCACGATGTCGTTTCTAACGAGATAGGACACAAGCGGCATGGCTGCGCGGCGAGCGTTCTGTGACGAGCGGGCGGCGGTGTCTGCATCGATTAGCGCGTGATCCACGAGCTGTCGTGCCAGACCGTTCAGTGCAAGGGCTTCGCCGGGCATGGGGTATGCGTGTCCTTTCGATCCGGGTAACTAGGTTCCTGCTCAGCGCGGCTGCAGCTCGCCTGGGCGGCTTCTAATTGTGGGTGGTTTTCTGGCGTATTCTCGCGGACCGCATCACATTTTCAGAACTGGGTTCCTGCGTCTACGGGGATGGCGACCATAGTACACACGGGTCCGCCGTTGGCGGGTCTGACGGCATCGAAGGCCTCAACCGTAAGCGTAAGGAGGACAAGAGCTTTCAGATCACGTCAGCGAGGTGACGAAAAACGTCACTTTCCGACCCGCCGTGCACTTACAGCTCGATCTGCCTCGGGCGCACGAGTGGAGAAGAATCAGCTGCTCGCCGGGTAACTCCGCGCGATTCAGGCTGTTACGGCACTTTTGAAGCCTCGAGCTGGCCGCAATGAGGGTCGGGGAGAGGCAGTAACGATCTGGCACGGGGGTTGCTAAACCCCTGGCGGACAGGCGCAGCCAGGGTGGCCGCGTTTGGGTAAGAGTGGTTGTGAATGGCGCGCAGGGCGCCGGGCACGAAAGGATTCGACTGGTCGGCGTGGTCCGTCCAGGCCCGGCAGCCCCTGCTCGCGATATATGACGCGGGACAATGATACGGAGTGAGGAACGGTCATGAACAAGACGGTCACGAGAGAGATGGTCATTAAGAACACGCAGAAAGGCTTTACCTTGATTGAGCTGATGATCGTGGTCGCGATCATCGGCATTCTGGCTGCGGTCGCGTTGCCCGCGTACCAAAATTACATTCGCAACGCGAACGTCGCCAAGGTGCAGTCGAACTTTGACGAGGGTGTGCGTTACATCACCAACGAAATGCGCCGTGTTCACTCGGGGGTTGCGCTGGGCACCATTTCCGACGCAGCGGCGGCGGACGCGCTGTTGACCGCGGAAACGCTGCTCGCTGCGATGAATGGCGAAGATGCGGCGGGCAACTTCAAAGCGAATGCCCCGGGCGGTGGCGAAGCCTTCGTGGATACGGCCAGCGACACGTTGGGAGCCGTCGGCGTCGATGTGTCGGGCTCGGTAGCGAGCGGCGATTACGCGGTCTCGGTGACACGCCCCGCCTACCCGGCGGGAACTGATG
>JBMTYG010000039.1:0-23717 GCA_049454295.1 Pseudomonadales bacterium | reverse complement strand
CCCAGAAGGTGACTCTGACAATGTCTCGCCCGAGCTCACGCTGAGCTGGCGCCCGATTGACGACCTGATGATCTACGGGTCGTACAAGACCGGCTTCCAGTCGTTTGGCATCTCGAACCCGGGCACGGTGCCGAACCTGTCTACGGCGGGTCAGGCAGCCATTAACGACTACTTCATCTTTGACGAGACCGAGGTGAATGGCTTCGAGGTGGGCGTAAAAGGCTACTTCTTCAACCAGAGCGTGATCGCGGATCTGAGCATCTACGCGTTTGAGTACGAAGACCTTCAGGTGGCGGTGTTCGACTCTGTGACCACGACGTTCTCTACGCAGAACGCCGGTGTTGCGACCAACACCGGTATCGATGCGTCGGCTACCTGGCAGGTCAATCCCGAATTCCAGCTGCGATTTGCCGGGCAATACAACTGGCTCGAGTTCGACGAGTTCGACGACGCCCAGTGCTACACAGCGCAAGTCACCCAAGCCACGGGGCCCGGCTGCCACGTCGATCCCACGAGCGGCGCCAAGGTGCAAGACCTTTCTGGTGAGCGCTATGGCGGTCCGCCGCTCCAGATCAACGTGGGCGCATCCTATGACCGGATGCTGAACAGCGTGTGGGGAATGGAACTCGGCGCCGACGTGATCTATCACAGCGAAGGGTACGAAACGCGTCGCCAGCCGGACACCGCGATCGAATCGCGCACTGTCTCCAACCTCGCCGCGCGCCTGTACCAGTCGGCTGGCCCGTGGGAGCTCTCGCTGATCTGCTCGAACTGCTTCAACGAGATCTACGTGACCTCGATCCAGGACAAGCCGCTCGGCAAGGCAGCAGGTCCTGGGCTAG
Source organism: Pseudomonadales bacterium (assembly GCA_049454295.1). GTDB lineage: Bacteria > Pseudomonadota > Gammaproteobacteria > Pseudomonadales > Azotimanducaceae > UBA7803. The sequence continues at coordinate 22,875 of JBMTYG010000039.1, read as the reverse complement.
TGGACCTCACCGGTCAGATCGCGAACCCGCGCCTTCTGACCCTGCAGGCAACCTACCGCTTCGGAAACTGAGGCGGGTCTCGCCTCCGGAGGATGCAGCACCGGCTGCATCCTCCACCTCTCTCCCGAATCGATCTCAGTGCTCGATCCGAATATTGATCCCCGTAATGCGTTCGTGCGGTACCTTCCGTGGCGGCAGCTCAACGGGCGAGCCCACCCATGCACCAATGTTCTCGCCGGTGCGACCCGACGGCCCCTCAGCAATGAGATCCAGCAGCAGCCCGGCGATCGCTCCCGACTGCATGACACCGGCCGCCAGATCCGGCGGCAGTTGCCCATCGGCGAACAGGTTTCGCAACATCGGCGTATCGACCGCACCCATGGCCAGCGCGTTCACACGCACTCCGTCGGCTGCCAGATGACCCGCCCATGCATCGGTGAAACCGTTCAACGCCCACTTCGACGCGGCATACAGGTCAGTACGCGGCGGATTGGTACCACCGCTGCGCGCCGGTAGCACATAGTAGGTTGAGATATTCACCAAATTCGCGTTGGGGCGACCCTTCATATGCGGAATCGCGGCGCGCGACAGCATGAGCACGCCCTTGAGGTTGGTGTCCATGATGTAGTCCCAATCGGCCAGCGCGGTTTCCCAATCGCTGTCAACCGGCGTCTCACGCCAGACGCCCGCATTGTTCACAAGTACATCGATGCCGCCGCCCGCCGCCACTGCCTGGGCAACAATGCGCTCACAATCGCCGCGCTGTGAAACATCGGCGACTACACCATCCACCCGACCGTGGGTTGCAGCTGCGATCTCGGCGGCAACCAAGGGCATGTTCGACGCGACATCAAACGCAATGACGTGAGCTCCAGCGCCCGCAAGCGCCTCTGCGAATGCACGCCCCAGACCCCGCCCGGCGCCGCTGACAATGGCGGTCTTTCCATCAAGCCTCGACATGGATGTCCTCCGCTAAGATGTAAACAGGTGGCAGGGCTGGCTCAAGCCGCGTCGGACGACCCACGCATAGGTTCATGTTTTCGCCCGTGCGCCCGGCAGGGCCCTCCATGAGCAGGTCGATGAGCACCTGCGCAGAGTCTTCCGCTTTCATCCACGTCGCGACCTCTTCAGGGGACGGGTTGAAGTTGTGAAAGCCGCGCAACATGTTGGAATCGGTCGCGCCCATGCAGATCGCGTTCACACGAATGCCATGGGGACGCAGCGCCTTCGCCCACGCGAACGTAAGACCGTGCAGCCCCCACTTCCCTGCATCGTACAGGTCCATGATGGTGCCGCCGGCCGTCGGGCGCGGCGCATCTTTCCAGGGACAGCTGTCGAGCTTCGGGCACACGTGAAACGGGGTGCCGCAGGTATGCACGTGGTCGGTGGAGATATTTACGATGTCGCCGCCACGCCCGTGCGCAAGCATGTGAGGGATCAGCGCCCTGCCAAACAGATACTCACCCTTGAGGTTGGTGCCGACGATGCGCTCGTAATCTGCGAGCGACTTGTCGAGATCATCATCCGCAACACTGCCGCCCCAGATACCCGCGTTGCTTACCAGCAGGTCGATACTACCGAACGCAGCGATCGCTTCGTCCACGATTCGGCGCACGTCAGCGGCGTTAGCCACATCTCCACGCCAACCCGCCGACTGCACACCCATAGCGCGGAGCTCGGCTGGTAGATCATCTACTTCAGGCCGAATATCGCAGACCGCTACATTTGCCCCCGCCTTTGCCAGCGCCCGCGCGTAGGCATTACCCAAGCCTACTGCGGCGCCGGTGACCAGCGCATTTCTGCCCTTAAGACTGGCCATAGTCATCCTCCCTCTGACGACCTCGAATCAAGTGCTGAGCCCCTGGCTTTAGCACACTCTGTCCGCTACCTGCACGACTGCTGGTAACGGCATCAAACCGTAGCCTACGCCGAGCCGGAAGCGCTTGACAAGGCGACATCCTGGCACCCGAAGAATTCGGATCCAGCCCTGCTATCGCACCCTCAGCATCGGCAAAACCACCGCTGCCGTGGACCCCACCCATCGTTTGTCTGAGCGCATGCACTCATGCATGATTACCGCTTGTTCGATCAGGGAGGGGGCTTCGTGGAGTATCGAGTACTGGGAACAACCGGAGTGCATGTCAGCACGATGTGTCTGGGCGCCGGCATGTTCGGTCGCTTTGGCAATACGGATCGCGATGAATGCGCACGTATGGTCCATCGTTCAATCGATGCCGGCATCAACTTCATCGATACCTCGGACGTATACTCGTTCGGCGAATCCGAAGAAATATTGGGGCAAGCGCTGAAAGGACGGCGCCACGACGTCGTCCTGGCAACCAAATACGGTTTGCCCGTGAGTGGACGCACCAACCACGCCGGGGGTTCACGACGATGGATCATGCACGAGGTCGAGCAGTCGTTGCGCCGCCTTGGGACGGACTACATCGACCTCTACCAGATGCACAGACCGGATCCAGACACCGATCTCGATGACACGCTAGGTGCGCTCAGCGATCTGGTGCGTCAGGGCAAGATACGCATGGCTGGATGCTCGACGTTTCCTGCAGAGCTCATCGTCGAATCGCACTGGATTGCTGAGCGCCGAGGCCGAGAGCGTTTCCGAACAGAGCAGCCGCCCTACTCCATTCTCGCGCGCGGCATCGAAGCCCACGTGCTTCCGACATGCCAGAGTTACGGCATGGGTGTGCTCGTTTGGAGCCCATTGGCGCAAGGATGGCTGTCCGGCAAGTACCGTCGTGGCGCAGAGGCAGCCGGCGTCCATCGCGCCAATCTTCAACCCCAGCTCTTTGACGCGTCGCGACCTGATACCGCGCGCAAGTACGACGTTGTGGAGGATCTGGTGCAGGTCGCGGACCAAGCCGGTACCAGCCTGATGGGCCTCGCGATGGGTTTCGTCGTCGCGCATCCTGGAGTGACCAGCGCCATCATTGGCCCACGAACGCCGGAGCAGCTCGAGGGCTTACTGTCTGTCGCTGATGTGCGACTCGATGCAGAGACGCTCGATCGAATCGATGCCATCGTGCCACCCGGCACCAGCGTGAGTCGGGAAGATGACGGTTATGTGCCACCCGCAATTGCGGACAAGTCACGTCGCCGCCGTGTCGGCAGCGCCGAAGCGATTGCCATCTCCGGTCGTATCGACCGGCTGCGCGAAGCATTTGGTAACGACAAGTGAACAAAGACAGAACGGTCACGAACACGGGCCTTCGCCCGCTCACTCTCGAACACATGGGGGAATCAGCACAATCATGAGCATCCTGGATCAATTTCGTCTCGACGGCCAGGTGGTCGTCATCACCGGCGGCGGACGAGGAATTGGGGAGGGCATCGCCCTTGGCATGGCGGAAGCGGGCGCGGATATCGTCGTCGCTGCACGACGCACCGCCGAGGTAGAAGCGGTCGCTGCCAAGGTACGAGCACTCGGTCGACGCGCACTCGGGGTCACCTGCGACGTCATGGACATGGCACAAGTGCAGGCGCTGGCGGCACGTGCGTTCGATGAATTTGGTCGCTTGAGCTGCTGGGTGAGCAATGCGGGCGGTGCGGATGATCGTGTACCGCGCACGTTCCTCGACATGCCCGAACGGCAGTGGGATTTCCAGCTCAATCTGAACTTGAAAGCTGTGTGGACCGGTGCACAAGCAGCCGCACGGATCATGAAGGACAATGGGGGCGGGACGATCATCAACATCTCGTCCGCTGCCGCTAATCGCGCGTCACCCAACAACGGTCCGTACGCAGTCGCAAAGTCGGGAGTCAACAATTTAACGCAAACGCTCGCCGTAGAGCTTGCCCCACTCGGTATTCGCGTGAATGCCGTAGCACCCGGACCGATCCCGACCGAGGTGTTCATGGAATTTCTGAAGCTTGAAGAGTCAGACATTCCTCAGCTCGGTGCGCGCTTCGGTATTCCGCTCGGGCGCGTCGGCACTCCGGAAGACATCGCGCCCGCCTGTATTTATCTGGCATCCGAAGCATCCTCCTGGATGACGGGTCAGGTGCTTGATATTCGCGGTGGTCCCTAAGCGCCATTCAGACAGGAGAACGTGATCGTGGCCGCATCTGCCATTGCTCATTTCGGGACCACCCTGCGTGAGTCACCACCACCCGCAGACGTCGATCAGTCGACCCTGCCGATCGAGGGGGAACTTGCCCGCACCCTGCGATTTCTATCGATCCTCGGGCTTGAGCCCAACGTCCGTAACCTCTACCCGGGGATTGGTCGACAGTACATCTGGTCGCGGGGCCTGCCGTCGGACCCTGACTATCTTGAGATCGATACCTTCACCTCATACCGGGCAGTCGAACGTCCTCCCTGCCCGGGCCCGCGGATCGGAGACACGATCTTTCGGGTGACACACGCCAACCCGCGCCAAGTCTATGCTGCCTGGGCCGGGGAGGGGCTGATCGATACCGTCGCTGGCGAGGACGCTGCCCGAGAATTCGTTGAAGGTCATGTCGCGAGCGTGCTCGTGCGCGGACCGCAGCGTCAGCTTTTCGAGCTCGCCGCAAGCACGCTCGACCGGGCAGCAAACCACGCAGTCTACGTGTGGACTGACCCTGAGCGAGTTGCGGACGTTGCTGCCGCTTACCAGCGCGAGTTTGATCTCAAGTCAATCGGGAACATGCCGTTCCACGGCATCGCCAGCGCGCATCTTTTGCGAAGGGCGCGCCCGGGCATCACGGTGGGACTCCTGACACCGCGGGATGGACAGCAGGTCTTCCCGCGTTGGTCGGAAGATATATTTCTGGAAGCCGGATATTCCCATTTCCGACTCGCTTCGTTTGATAAATCCCGCACGCGATCCGTAACCCGAGAGGCCTTTCCTGACGGCGGCGACGTATCATTCGTCTACTTTGAGGATTCGTATCTCGAGTTGGTGCAGATAGCGCCGGAGGACCCGACGCTCGCTGCCTGAGAGGACTCAGTCCTGCACGGAGATTGCGACCGCAGGACAGACCTCCACGGCTTCGCGCGCTTCGCGCAGCAGTTCAGGATCGACTAGCTCCCGCACGCGCAGGATGGGAAATCCGCCTTCACTGCGTTCGAAGAGCCGGGGGTGGTTGTAGTAACACTCCCCGGCCTTTTCGCATTTCTTGAAATCAACGACGAGCTTCATCAGAAGACCTCACGCGTCAAAATCGATCCAAAGCTCGGCCGGCGAACGGAATCCGCCGGAATCGATCGATGGAGACGAGATGCCAGGATGATCCTTGTCGCGCGGACGCGGGTTCGGGATCAGGTTCGCCAAATGCGTGCACGCAATTACCGCCTCCTGGCGCGCCATCGCGTAGCCCATGCAGAAATGCTGCCCCATACCAAAACCGAGGTGGCCAGGCTTGCCATCCTTGTAGCGACCTGATCGGTTTTCGCGACCCATATGCAGGTCATCACGATGAATATCAAACAGGTCCGGGTTCTTGAACACGCGCTCATCCCGATTGCCCGCACCCAGGTAAACCACTACCGACGCGCCCCTCGGTATGACCTCGTCGTAAAGCTCAATTTCTTTGGTCGCGCGCCGAAACTGGGTATGCACGACCGGGTCATAGCGCATCATCTCAGTGAACACATTCGACCAGAGCGAAGGATCAGCCTTGACCGCCGCATACTGATCGGGACGCGTATACAGCATGTGATACCACATGTTGGCGATGGCCTTGTCCGTGGTGTCACCGCCCGCTGCAAGCAGGAGTGCGACGAAGCCTTTGATTTCTTCTACCGACATGCGGGTGCCGTCAAGTTCGGCGGTGATGATGCGCGATAGAAGATCATCGCCCGGACGGCGCGTGCGTTCAGCAATGATGGGATCAAGGTAATCCCACATCTCGTTACGCGCAGCGAGCCCCCGCGCCAGATGTTCACCACCAAAACCGAGCCCCGCGATCAATGCCTGATACCAGTCGACGAAACGATCCTCATCCTCTCGCGGCAAACCCAGCATGTTCGAAATCACACGAATCGGCAGCTGGCTCGAGAACTGGCGCACGAGTTCAACAGTGCCATCACCACGGAAACGATCGATCACCTCGCGCGCGATCATGTCGATGATCGGAAGAAAGTCTTCGAGCTTTTGTCCAACGAATTGACCCGCAATGACATTCCGTAGCCAGCGGTGGCGGTCGCCCACCCCGTACTCCAGGATGTTGGGTCCAAAGACGTGCCGCGAACCGAAACGGTACGAGCCGTTCTCGTCATACACGCCTCGCGTGTACGCCTCCGAGCTCTGAAATACGGTGTCAACGTCCCAATAGCGCGTGATGGCCCAACGATTGTGGAAACGGTCGTGGTACACCGGATGGTGATCCCGGAGCCGTTGGTAAAGCGGGAACGGGTTTTTTTGAAAATCCGGCGAGTCGAATTCGCGCGGATCAATCTGATTCTTCAGCATGGTCCGGATGCGGTCTTCAGCTTCGGCCATCTCTCTGCTCCCTGTGAGGAATTCGCTGATCTCTGGCTGCCTTCACGCATGACTTTGACATGCATGACTTTGACCGGATGGTAGCGTACCCTTCAGAGCAGGTAAATCGACGCGGCAGCAGGGGGCTTTCGCGCCGAAGTTTTCCGTCGAAACAGGGTGGCAGCAGGGGGAGGCAACCACCATGCAACAGCGTCGCACCATGAGCTTCATGCGGCACGGTCGTATCCTGACCACGTCGTGGATCGTCGCCGCGCTGATATTGAGCGGCTTCGCGCGCGCTGCAGAGAGCGCCGCCACGGCCTCGCCCACGCCAGATGACGCGGGCGCCGAGCTGTTTGCGCGTGCCTGTGGCAACTGTCACCTCGGCCAGGTGGCCAAGGCACCCCATCTCACCATGCTCCAGATCATGACTGCAGATTCAATCCTCGCCGCCATGGAGTCTGGGGTCATGCGGCAGCAATCCGCTTCGCTGCAATCAAATGAGCGTCGCGCCATCGCGAGCTATTTATCCGGGGCGGCACCCGGTGACCGTCACGACGTGTCGCCGCTTGCCCACTGCGCGGCCGGTACAGCTCCGGCGTTCGATCCAGCCGCCCCGCCGTTCGCGAGCGGCTGGGGGATCGATCCGGGCAATCAACGGCAAATTCCGACCGAGATCGCCGGATTAGTCGCGGCCGATCTCCCGAATCTCGAGCTCAAATGGGTGTTTGCGTTTCCCGACGCGCTCCGAGTCCGCTCCGCGCCGACACTCGCCGGCGGATGGCTCTATGTGGGCGCGCATAATGGCGATGTTCATGCACTGGATCCCTCCCGCGGCTGCGTCATCTGGACGTTCAAGGCCGCAGCCGAGATTCGGACCGGTATCGTCGTAAGCAGCTGGACCCCGGGCGACAAGCAAGCGCGTCCGCTGGCTTTTTTTGGCGACCTGCTCGGTAATGTCTACGCCATCGATGCGGTGACCGGTCAGTCGATCTGGCGCCAGAAGGCTCACGAGCACCCCAACGCGACAATTACCGGCACACCGTCGCTTGCCGGCGATCGACTGTACGTGCCGGTGTCTTCTCTCGAGGTAGTGCCCGCGGCGATGCCGGACTATCCCTGCTGTAGCTTCCGTGGCGCAGTCGTCGCCTATGCCGCAGCATCAGGCGAGAAGCTTTGGCAGACGGACACCATTCCCGAGCCTCCGGTGCAGCGCGGACTCAATGCCTCCGGCACGCCGCAGTTTGGTCCTTCAGGCGCGCCCATCTGGAACAGTCCTGCGATCGATACCCAACGCGGCCAGCTTTACGTCGGAACCGGCGAGAACTACTCATCGCCCGCCACCGGGACCAGCGACGCCATCATTGCCATCGCTCTCGACACCGGGGCGATTCGCTGGGTTTTTCAGGCAACCCCGGGCGATGCCTGGAATACGGCTTGTGATCAACCCAACGATGACAACTGCCCCGATGAGGACGGTCCCGACTTCGATTTCGCCGCGGGCACGATACTCGCGCGCGGGAGCGACGGTCGTGATTACGTGATCGCGGGACAAAAATCCGGCGTCGTACATGGAATCGATCCCGATACCGGCGTGCTGCGCTGGCAGACTCGGGCAGGACGTGGCGGCATCCAGGGCGGCGTGCATTTCGGCATGGCCGTGAGCGGATATCGCGTGATAGTGCCCATCAATGACATGCAGGATGGACGCACCTATCCGCATCCAGCAGAGCCTGGCATCCACGCGTTGGACATCGCCACCGGCGCCATCGATTGGCGGCATGTTCTTCGAGGCGAAACCTGTGGCGATAAGCTCTTCTGCAACGCCGGGATTTCGGCTGCGATAACCGCCACACCGGATTTCGTACTCGCGGGCGGCATGGACGGAGTCCTCCGCGCCCATGCGGTCAGCGACGGGCGGCTGCTCTGGTCCTACGAAACGGCGCGGCCCTTCGAGGCGCCGGGCGGAGTTCCCGCACAAGGGGGCTCATTTGGCGGTGGGGCCGCCCCGCTCATTGCGAACGGCATGATCTTCGCAAGCTCGGGCTACGGCATCTACCAGCACATGCCAGGCAACGTGCTGCTCGCGTTCGGCAAGCGAGCGCAAGCAGCAAACGCCTCATCCGAAAATCAGTGAAAAAAGGACCTAACCTATGACCACGCTGCTTGCCCGTCTGCGCGTACATCCCGGAAAAGAAGCAGATTTCGAGCGCACGGTTCGACCCCTGTGGGCCTCGACTCATCAGCTCGAACCCGCCTGTCGTCGTTACGAGTATTGGCGCGGTCAAGAGCCAGGCGTCTACTACTGTCTGTTATCCTTTGACGATTTCGTCGGTTTTATGACCCACCAAACCAGCCCCCACCATGAAGCACCGGATTTTCCTGCGCTTCTTGCCGAGATCAACCTTGAATACCTGGACCCTGTGGGTGGAGCGAGCGATCTCGCTCCGACAAATCCGCAGCCAATGCCGGCGGATGCATCAGAGCTGATGCAGACTTACGCTCGCAATCACGCTTTTACCGTGCCTGAGTGGTGGAGCCGGCTACGGGGCTGATAGGCGCTCAATCGGACGCGGTGGGGCGTGGATTCTTTCCTGCGCCAAGGTCAGAATACTTCGAATGTCTCGATCGTTGGCGCCTTACACTGGCTTTCTGTGCTGCCAATGATCCAGACCCGGTTTTGGACTGACGGAGAATGACCGTGCCTCGGGCCCCGAAAACAGCCGCGACAACGACCAAAGCCAGAACCACCGAAACCCGCAGCGCCGCTAATCGATCAAGGTCCGCCGCAGCCGCCCCAGCAACGGTCAAGGCAAAATCCAAGGCAACGAACAAGGCAACCGCTCCTGCCGCACGCGGCGCCAGAACATCGGGCGCACATGGGCGAATCGACTCGCGGGTCAAAGAGGCACCCCGTCGTACCCGGAGCGCTGAGACCCGCGAAGAGATCATTCAGGCCACGATTACCTGCTTCGTTCAGATCGGCTATGCGCGGACCACGACCACGGAAATCGCGAAGGTGGCGGGTTACACGCGCGGCGCCGTACAGCATTACTTCCCAACCACGGAACACGTACTCAAGGCGTCGGTGAACTACCTCACAAAGTCCTGGCTGGACGGTTATATGACCGCAGCCCGCGAGGCGCCCCCGGGTGTGGATTTTATCGACTACGCGGTCGACACCCTCTGGCGCTTTGTGAACGACCGACTCTTCGTCGCATGGCAGGAGCTGGTTTCTGCCTCACGTACGGATAAAGCCTTGCGGCGCATCATACTTCCCGCTGCCGCAAAGTTCGAACGACTGCGCCGTGACATGGCGGGCAACAACTTCCCCGACTTCGCCCATGTTGGCAGAGACAAGTTCGATCGAAACCGGGATACCCTGCGCTTCGTGCTTGAGGGCATTACCGGCACCATCCTGACCTATGAGCGAGAAGATCGCATCGCGGCCCAGATTGCCTGGCTCAAGGAATGGTTCCACTCCAGCTGGCAGCATGAACTCAGCACCAACCAGGTCGATCGCCGCGGCTCAGTCTAACCGGCGCGGTTGTCAGCGCTTCGGGGCAAGCTCATCCACGCGCGCTCGCGCGGCGTCACGATCTCCGAAATACAGCGCATTGACCTCTGTGTACGCTCGCTGGTCGGAGGGCACCTCTCGATCGGCATAAATCGCCGCCACGGGGCACGCCTCGACGCACACGTTGCAGTCGATACATTCATCCGGATTGATGAAGCACATGCGGTCGTCTTCGACCTGGTAAATGCAGTCGACGGGACACACCTCGATGCACGATAGGTCCTTCACGTCGACACAGGCCGAAGTAATCACGAAAGTCATGCTGACCGCCCCCTGATTTCCTGCACTGAACCGGTGTCGATCGACTCGCCGGAACAACCTTAATTACACTGAGCGCCTTGCTTAAAGTCAACCGTGACTGTACGCGTTTTGTCTTTGCCGCAGCTCGGTTTTGGGTGCTAGACTCAAGCACAGTAACGGCATTAAGGGCGCCAACCGATAGCGTCGCGCCGACCACAAGCGCCTCAGCCGCACAGCACCCGCAACCCATCTGCAGAACATCTGCACGTCATCTGCACAAGGAGATACACGATGAGCACCACCGCATTCGCCGACGTGTTGAATCGCGCAGTGGATCTCGATGCGACCCTGGCCGATACGCAGTCCGGGGCCCGACGCGACTTTCCACTCATGCCCTATGGTCAGGCGTGCGACATGGGGCATGCAGCGGACGGTACCCCGCTCATCGACCCGCGCCTGTTCGACAGCGCAGAGTTTTTTCGCAACCCCTACCCCTATTATCGAATCATGCGGGATCACTATCCCGTCTACCATGACAAGCTGCACAACTGCTACTACGTCACCCGCTATGACGATATCACCGAATGCTACTTCGACGACGAAGGTTTCAACACGATTCCAAAGGGTTCTTCCAACGGCGTGCTTGGCAATACCCAGCTCGAGCTGAGCGGCGTCGAACACCGACGGCGGCGTAACCTTTACGGCCAGCATCTGGTCGGTCAGTCGCTGCAAGCGCGCATACCCGCGATCGAGCGCTTGGCTGAAGAGATGGTCCGCAGCTGGGACAACCAAAAGGACTCGCCCTGGATCATCGACAACGACGGTGTGCGCACTGTGGAACTCGGCAAAGCATTCGCCAACGAGTTCCCCATCAGCGTTGTGTGCGAAATTCTTGGCTTCCCAAAAGAGGCTCAAGGCCAGTTCTATTACTGGTACAACTCAATGATGAGCGGCTTGGGCGGCTCTGAAACACAGAAAAAGGGGCTTGAAGCCCGGCAAGACCTGGAAGATTTCGTACAAGGCCTGGTCGAAGAGCGGCGAGTGCGCCCCACGTATCTCTGCGATCGCGACGGCAAGGTCATCAGCAAGGACATCATCTCCAAGCTGTGCGAGTCACAGCTGGATGGAGACTACCTGTCTACCGAGGAAATTACCTCGAACATTGCTTTGATCGTCGGCGGCGGCGGTGAGACGACGCGCGGTGCCATTCTCAACATGTGGTATTTGCTGCTGCAACACGAAGACCAGTTTCGCGCAGTCTTGGCAGACGAGTCACTTTGGGACGCCGCTTTCCACGAAACGTTGCGCCATTCAACGCCCATCGGAGGGCAACCGCGGCACAACACGTTCGATATCGAAATCCACGGGGTGAAAATACCTGCGGGCTCGCTTGTGAACATGGTCGACTTTTCCGCCAACCACGATGAACGCATTTTCCGTGACCCGGAAGTGTTCGACATCTTCCGACCCGACCTCTATAGCGGCAAGCTCCTTCGCAGCGGCTTCCGCAAGGAAGGGCGCTGCAGCCACATGGCTTTTGGCGTGGGGCCGCACCTCTGCCCAGGCGCTTGGATTTCGCATCAGGAAGCAGTGGTGGGATCTCGTATCCTCAGCAAGCTCCTGAAAAACCCGCGCATCAACGCGGAGCGCATGGCCAAAGATATCGACGGCACACGCCTGAAGCCCATGGGGCTTTCGTCGGTGAACCAGCTGTGGATCGACTATGACCTGGAGGCTTCTGCGACATGACCGCTCAACAAGAAGTCACACGACTCGACAGCGGCGGCAAGCCCGTGGAGACCACGGAAACGCCCGAGGTCCGAATCGGACGTAACGGCGTCCCCATCATCGTACGGGCACAGCGCGCCCTGGGCGCCGGCTACCGTACCTATGAAGTATTCCAACGTCAGCGCGTTCAGGAGTCTACCGAGAAGCTGAAACCCCAACAGCTGATCTCTGCCGAGTTCCTTGCAGATCCCTACCCTACCCTCGCGATCCTGCGCGAAAACTACCCCTGCTATCGGGACTGGGTGGGTAATTCGTTCTGGGTCAGCCGCTACGATGATGTGACCTCCGTCTTTGTTGACGACCCGAATTACGAAACGCGCAGCAAGCGCTGGTTCTATGGTCGCGAAGACATGGGCCGCGACCTGTGGGATCACCTGCCGGTACTCGCACTGCATGAGAAGGTATGGGATGCGTCGGCAGCAGTCATTGCCGAGCGCATAGCCAGGGAAATCAGCGCCCGCGGACACGGCGATCTTGCCATCGAATTCGCAGCCCGGCTGCCGTTGGAACTCCTGGCGACCTTGCTCGGTCTGCCAGAGAACGACTTCCCGATGTTCGTTGAGAGATACCTGCGACTACAGCGGGGCGCGGGTTGGGATCCACTGCTACGCGAGGCCGGTCTTCGCGCCTATGCGGAGCTTTGCGCCTATGTCGCGCCCCTTCTCGCGGCGCGTCGAACGACACCAGGCGACGATCTGATTTCAGTTCTGGCACAGCTTGACCTTGAAGACGGCCCAGCCACACCAGGCGACGTGATCGTCACCCTGCTCGAACGCGATCACGAGACGCTTCACGGCGGTCTGGCTAATCTCTGGCGTCTCTTGCTCACACATCCCGATCAACTCGAGCATGTGAAAGAAGAGCGCCGCATGCTGCGCTTCGCGTGGCTTGAAACGCTGCGTCATTCGACTCCAGTCCTGTTCGCGCAACGTTTTGCGCGTCACGAGGTCGAGCGATTCGGGCGATTGCTGCCTGAAGGAGCGCTAGTGATCTGTGCAGCTGCCGCCGGCAACCGCGACCCCCGCGTCTACAAGGACCCTGATCAGTTTCAAGTTGCCAGGAAGGATCTGTGTCAGCGCGAACCCAGAGGTCAATACCGAGCCGATGGTTTGCCTGCAGGTATTGCGGTGGGACTCGGCAAGCCAAGCCGGTTCCCCGCCGTGCCAGAAGATAGACCGCGTTCGCTCTATGCGATCACGCTTTCCGCCGCGGTCTCAGCGTCCAACGCGCTGCTGGATGTTATGCCGGACATCCGTCTTGGTTCCGGCGCTACGCCCATCACGCGCTCTCTACACATCGGCGAAATGCACGCCTGCTGGAAACTGCCCGTCGCCCCACGGTAAGGCCGCGGGCAGTTTTGTTTCAACGTACCTGAACGAAATCAGTAGTCCAGGGGGCGATAGTCCCCTGATCCTCCTGATACTGCTCCGGAAGTTCCTCGACCATGTGCCAAGTGGCTGCCAGTCGCCCATAGCCCACAAAGAGCGCCACCGTCACACCGAGTTCCACAATCTCTGCTTCTGAAAAATGCTGCCGCAGATTTTCGTAGACCTGGTCGTCGATGGCGAGATGGTTGGTCGCCATCATCTCCCCATAGGCGATCGCCGCCTTTTCCGCGTTTGTCAAATTGTCAGCCGCCGGCGGGTTGGCGAGCGAACACACAAGATCCTCGGTTACACCGGCATTCACCGCGTCCGTATAGCGGATTGCCATGCAGCTACGGCATTGATTGTGGAAAGCTACCCGCAGGCGCACAAGCTCTACCAGCCGATCCGGCAGATGGCGGTGAATCTTCAGGGCGCCACCAAATGCGGCAAAACCTTTAGCGATGTCGGGAATATGCGCAAACATGCGCATGAGCCCCTGCTCTAGGGGCGTCGCGCTATCCGCACGGGTCAGATTGCGAAGCTCAGGATCCCAGGCATCAATATCGAGTTTCCGAATTCGACTCATCTTGTGCACTCCTGCGACAGTTCCTGCATCAGGATTCCGGATCCGACCAAAATGGTCCTTTCCAAAATGACCGTGCCGGCACATACGCACCGGCACGGGTTTTGCAGCCTAGAGGTAGATCACTCGAGCGTTACGCCGAGTTCCATACCCCACTGCATGGGCGGGCCATACATCGTGAAGTTCCAGAGCGCGCCCACGGAGTTCGCGGTCACTCGGTACTCTTCGTCGGTCAGATTGAGGCCATAAAGCGTGACGTAGTAGCGCTCATCCGCGCTGGTGTAGGTCACGTTCGCGTTGACCAAGGTCCGCTCTTCCATCTGCGTGTAGGTCGGGTGGCGAGCAACAGCGCCCGTCGCACGAGCCGCAGCATTGGGATCAAACGGGCTGGTCTCAGCTTCGTCCTGGTAGCTGAAGCTCGCCATCCAGTCGATAGACGCACCATTCGCCAGCGGCATGTTGTACGACACTTCGCCATACGCCTGAAGCTTGGGCGCGAAGGGAATATCGAGCCCGGTGAGATCGAGCGCCGGCCGCGGGCCCGCGCCATCACCGTCGAACTCAAATTCATCGTACTCGGCGTCCAAGTAGCCGAGCGAACCTTTCAGCGTCAGCCGATCGGTGGCAAGCCACGTGGTTTCCAACTCGATTCCTTTCGCATGCGACTTACCGGCGTTCAGGGTGATGGTCTCCTGCCCCGGGCTGCCATCGGCGTTGGTGAACGCGAACACCTGATTGCGCTGGAGATCTTCAAACTCGGTGTAGAACACCGCTGCGTTCAAACGCAGCGTGCGATCAAAGAGGTCAGCCTTGTAACCAATCTCGTAGTTGACATTGGTTTCCGGGTCGTAGGCCAGACAGGTCGCTTCTTGCGAACAGGTCTCGCTGTAGCCACCGGAGAGGAAGCCAGTCGCGATGCTGAAGTAGGCCGTCTGGTCATCGTTGACAGCATAGTCGGCCACGGCGCGCCAAGTTGTTTCCGACCAGGACGTGCTCTCGTCCGCAATAAACCGGAACTGACTGTCCGGAAGCGGAATACGACGCTGCGACACTTCCGCACCGGTGATGCCTGCACGGCTTACACGCTGGGAGTTATTGTCGATACATCCCGGCTGTCCGAGCGGAGCACCTGCCGCCGAAACATCACGAGGATCCGTGTATTGATTACACGGTGCGCCACCGCCGGTCGGCTTGTAAAACTGCTTCTCGTCCTCAGTCCAGCGCGTACCCGCGGTGAGGCTCAGACGATCAGTCACGTCCCAGGTGCCGTCGAGATAGAGTGCTGTCGAATCACGGGCCTGCTCGACGCGACCCGCGTTCGGGTCGTTGGTCAGGGCGCGCGTATCGAACGCCAGTCCATCCGCAGTCACCCCCGGAATCAACGAGGTGAGACCGACGGTGGAGTAAGCACGGAAGTCGAGATCATCGCGAAGGAATATTCCTCCAGCGACGAAATTGACCGGGCCGTCAAATTCGCTGATGAACCGCACTTCCTGCTGGAACTGCTCGCGCTCGAGGTTGCGCGTTGCATCGAACAGGGAGATGAACGCCTCACCGGTGTAGGTGCTCGGCAACGTCTCCATCTGCTCGCGATAACCCGTGATCGACTTGATCGTGAAGCTGTCGAAGCTGAGCGACTGATTCAGGTAGTAACCGTCCACATCGACCCGGTGACCATCACGAATGTTGATACCGTTGCCTTGTTGTGACATGCCGGTGCTGAACGGGTTGGAATGACCTGCCTCGTGAATACCGGGGAAGCCGAGCAGCGGCAGCAGGAAGCCTTCGCCTGCCGGCGTTTCGTTAATGCCCGGGGGGGAATCGGATTCGTCGCGCACCATTTCCCAGATGAAATAGGCTTCGTAGCGGTCATTCGGCTGCCAAAGAAGCTTGGTCTTGGACGCCAGGACTTCCTTACCCCCAATCTGCTCGCCCGCGCCCTTGGTTGCGGTGTTCAACAGATCATCGGGCAGCACTGCCTCAGGATCGGTAATGCCAAAAAGGCCGTAAATCGGCGCATTCGGGAATGTCGCCGTGTCCTTATCGTTCGTGTAGTAACCGTCTTCCTTGGTATAGGAGCCGGCAAAACGCAGGCCAAGGACACCTTGAATCAGAGGGATATCAACACCCACCTGCATCTTTTGGTTGTCCGAGTCGCCGGGGACATCATATTGCCCAACGTTGAACTTCACCTGTCCGCCGAACTGCTCGAGATCGGGGCGCTTCGAGGTGATGGCGATCACCCCGCCGGTGCTGTTCTTGCCAAACAGCGTACCCTGCGGACCGCGATACACTTCCACCTGTTCGAGGTCGAACATCTCGACCAGCTGGGACTGCACGTGGTTCAGCGCGAATTCGTCGATCAGAAGACCCACGCTTGGGTCCTGGGTTGTCAGGATCGAGATCGTGCCCGTACCGCGAATACCGCCCGCCAGCGCGTTGAAACCCGTCTGATTGGTCAGCGTCACGTTAGGCGACAAGTCGCCGATCGCGCGGATGTCGTTTCTGAACGTTTTGTCAATGTCCGTGGCGGTGATCGTGGAGATGGCAATCGGAGCATCCTGCTGGGAGATATCCCGCTTCGTACCCGTGACGATCACTTCCTCAAGCACGTTGCCCTGCGCCTGTTCCGCGAACGCCGGCAGCGTCAGGCTTACCGAAGCCGCGGCCACTGCCGCGGCCAGCGCCGACCGGCGCACGGCCTTGGTTCCTACACTCATGTTGATTCCCCTCTAGTTCTGGTTCGGCCCCGCGACGGGAGCCTGCCGAGGCTGCATGGATCCCTCCGTGCAACTTGTTTCGATTTATCACAGAAACGTTAAAAAGTCACGCGTAACGGGTTTCCGAAGGTCTCCGGCGAACCACGCAATCGCTGTCGACCCGCAAACCAGCCCAACCGTCGATTGGCCACCAGCGGCGGCGCAAAGAGTTCAGACTTCAAATACTGCAGTTCCCATTAAATTTGACCACAATGCGGTCACGCGCGGAGCTAGCCAGGGGGAGCAATGAGCAGCGTCAACGGCAAGGTCGCCTTCATTACCGGGGGTGCAAGCGGAATCGGTCTGGGTATCGCTCGCGCCCTCGGCGCCGCCGGCGCAAGAATCGCACTGGCGGATATCGAGGCAGGCGCGCTCGCCCGCGCGCGTGAAGACCTGCGCGGAGCGGGCATTGACGCCTGGACTACGGTTCTCGACGTGTCCGACCGCGAGGCGTTCGCGTCCGCTCGCGATCGCGCGGTCGCAGCGCTGGGCGGCGTACAACTGCTGTTCAACAACGCTGGCGTCAACGCCGCGGGGCCTATCGGCCAGATGACCTATGCGGATTGGGACTGGGTGCTGGGGGTCAACTTACACGGCGTGATAAACGGCGTGATGACGTTCCTGCCAGAGCTTACCCGCCATGGCAATGCCGCACACGTGGTCAATACGGCGTCCGTGGGCGGGCTCGTCGGCATGCGCAACCTCGCCATTTACAATACGACAAAGTTCGGGGTGGTAGGCCTGAGCGAAGCCCTGCGCGCGGACCTCGCCGCCAGCGGCGTCGCCGTTTCCGTGCTGTGCCCGGGCATCGTCGCCACTGCGCTGGGTACGAGCGAACGCAATCGCCCAGGTCGGGCGCAGCCCCCCGGATCAGCAAGTGCCGCGGCAGCCAGTGGCATTGCGCAACCAACGCCAGACGCACCCGCACCTGCGCCCGGCATGTCGACGCAAGAACTCGGCCAGATCGTGCTCGAAGCCATGCAGGATCGCCGCTTCTTCATCAGCAGCCATCCCGAATTCCGAGACATCGTGGGACAGCGCAACGCCGCGGTACAGGCAAGTTTTCAAGGCACAGCGGACCCTGCCGCGGTGACCGCTATGCAGGCGCTGGTGCTGCCGTTCTGAAACTTGTTGAGAGCACGGGGCCGTGTCGGAACGGCCCCGGCCAGCGAGCTCACATCGATCGCAACCCGTGGTAGTGACGCCGCGGCCACAGGAAATCGATGCGGGTACGCCAGATCTTCCAGCGCCCATCGATCTTGCGATAAACATCGTCATAGACGCCAAACAGGATCAGCGGGTTTTCCACACCTTCCGTGGTCCGCAAATCGAGCAGGTACCAACGGCCATTGGCGGTCTCTGCATCGATCAACCTGATCCAGGGATTGGTCGTTGCGTGCAGCACGCCAAACTCCGGCCCCGGGGCAGCAGTAAACCGACCATAGTTCTCCCGAATCTGTGCCTTGCCGACCCAGTCTCCGCCATAGTCCGGGCCAAACTCGCAAATGGCGTCCTCGGTGAAGAGGTCCACCAGACCATCGAGATTCTTTCCGTCGAAATGGTGCGAATACATGATCCGCACCTCCTTGATTGCTTCCTTCTCCAGCAACTCTTCAATCGGCGACATATCTCCCTCCTCCCGTCATATCAGCTGGCTGCAGTGTTGCGCGCGTCATGGCAGACTGCAAGCACGCGTGCTTCAAGCACACGTGCATGTGGAGGGGAAACCATGAACGAACACACGAGTCCGCTTTCCGTACTCATCGTGTCCAAGGGACACGCGTACGATCACGACGCCTTTCTCGCCATGTTTGACGAGATGCCAGATATACGTCCCACCCTGGTCGAGCATCCCGCAGCACAAATGGTGCTGTCCCCCGAATACCAGGCAGCTTGGGACGTGGTGCTCTTTTATGACATGAGTGGCATCCCCGGGGCAGGCCTTGTGCATGATCGGGCGGATGCCGAGGGACAACCGCACCCCGAGTATGCGACCGCCATCGCCGCGCTGCTCGAACGCGGCACGGGTATGGTACTGCTCAATCACGCCACCGTATCGTGGCCACACTGGCCCTTGTGGCGTCGCATTACCCGATCGCCTTTCATGCTGCGAGACGGAGAGCTTGATGGCCAGCCGACACCAGGCTCCGGCTATCGCGGGGGCCACGGGCCGCACCCAAACGCAACGTTCCGACTCGTAGCAGAAGGTCAGCATCCCGTACTCGAGGGCATAGAGGAGGGATTCGAGATAACAGACGAGCTGTATCTCAAGACGCAGCGTTTCGAATCCAGCGTCACCCCCCTGCTGCGAGCCGACTACGACTTCATCGAATCAAATTTCAGCCCGCCCCCGCTCGCGCCGGCGGAGGAGCAGGCGCGCTGGTCTCATCCACCCGGCAGCAACCTGCTCGTATGGGCGAACGCGGCGGGAAAAAGCCCAATCGTTGTCTCAGAGATTGGCGATGGTCCGGTTGCCTTTGGCAATCCCGACTACCGACGCCTGATTCATAACGCCTTGCGCTGGACCGCGTCGCCCGAGGCTCGGGCATGGGCCCAAGCAGAGCGCGGCTGAAACAGGGGCTCAGCCGCCAGCAGGATCGTTCTGAACCAGCTGATTGATCGCGTGCAACAACGGACTGGCGGCGATGTCTTCCTCGGTGCGCCGCCGACCGGTGATCAGACCGCCATCAACCACAAGCTCCTGACCGGTGATGAAACTTGCTTCGTCACTGGCAAGAAACAGCGCGGCGTTAGCGATGTCTATGGGTTCTCCTGCTCGCGGCATGGGTTGCATCTGAGCGAAGGCGGGTCGCAGTGCATCTTCTAGCGATACGTTGGCACCGGGCTTGAGTTTGCGCCCGCCAAGAAATATCGGCGTCACGATACCACCCGGGCAGATAGCATTAACCCGGATGCGGGCCACGGAGAGTTCGACCGCTACGGAACGAGTGAGCCCCAACACGGCAGCCTTCAGCGCGCTATAAACATGCGGCCCCATACCACCGCGCAGTCCCGCAACGCTTGCCGTGGAGATGATGCTGCCGCCGCCACGCGCACGCATCGGTGCGACAGCATGCTTGATGCCCAGAATGGGTCCGGTCAGCAAACCCGCCACGGTGACGGCATAGGCCTCGCCCATATCAGTTTGTTCGATCGGCCCGGCAACGCCACCAAAACCCGCATTGTTGAACAGGATATCGAGTCCACCAAAACGACGAATCGCAAGCTCGATCATCGCCTCGACGTCTTGCTCCCGACCGACGTCGGTGCGACAGAAAGCGACGGCATCACCAAGCTCTTGCTCGAGCGCCGCACCGGGCGCTTCCTGCAGATCGGCAATCACCACACGGGCGCCTTCTTCCACAAACCGACGAACGGTCGCGGCGCCCATGCCGCTCGCGCCCCCGGTGATTACCGCGACCTTGCCTTCCAGCCTGCCCATCAGGTGCCCCCTACCCTCGAGTCAATTGCACGATGGTATTCCGATGAGCATGAAGCGGCTACTCCGACGCGGAGCCGGTCCGAGACCGGGTTACCTCTCAGCGTGAATATTCTCGCCGACGCGGCCACCAGGGACCTTGACCAACGGACACAAGACACGCAACACAAAAACAGGCGCCCCCGGCGATCATCATCCAGGTCGACCAGCCCCACGCTGCCACCACGCGCGGCAGTCCGAGATTGAGCACAAGCCCGGCAATCGGAGACAGCGTGGCAGTAATACCAAAGGCTCGACCAACCCCATGAGGGCTCACGCGCTCCGCGGTTTCCGAGTAGATCGCACACCACGCGGGATAAATAAAGCCAGCGAAAAAACCAGTCAGTGACCAGGTGAGAATCAACGTTGACTCGCTGCTGTCGAGCGGCAGGTTAGCGCCAATCAGGAAACAGCTGCCCGTCGCAATACCTCCGAACGCTGTGACGGGCTTGCGGACGGCAAGCCGGTCAGACAGCCAGCCGGAAAGAAACACGCTGACGGTAAAAACCACCCAGAACCAGGATGTCACGCCTGCGGCACGCGCGGGCAAAAGCCCATAATGCTGCACGAGAAATGTGGGTACATAACCCGAAACGGTCACGTAGGTGAGCGACCAGAAGACGATGACGAATGACAGCAACCAAAGTCGAGCGCTGCGATAGACGCGCCGCCCTGCTTCATAGGCCTCGGCGTGCATCGTCACTGCTGCGTCAATCTCAGGTGCGCCAGGGCTGCGTGACTCCTGTGCAAGCAATCCCCGCACCCGGACGCTGAGGTCGCGATAAAACACAAACAGGAGAGCCGACGTAGCAAGGGCAAGCCCGGCAGCAATCCAGTACTGCGAGCGCCAACCCGGCCAGATGGGAAGCGTTTGCGCGGCAACAACGGTCGACATCAATGCGCCAATGGTGAATGCGAGCGATACCCAGGCGTAGACCATCGCGCGCCCCATCCTGGGAGTCAGATCGCGAGACGCCGCATGTACCGCAGGATTCATGCCGGCCATCATGAAGCTGCCGATGGCGACGAGACCGGCCAAGGTCCAGAAATTCGGTGCGAAAGCGCCTGCCATGGAAATCAGCGCGTACGCGAACACGGGATAGATCATGAGCGGCCGCCGACCCCATCGATCTGCAAGACGGCTCAAGACCACTGCGCCCACGCTGTATAAAACGCCCGCTATCGCGGCCACCTGTCCCCATTCAATGAGGGTACGATCGAATTCAGCGAGGATATAAACCAGCACAGGACCATTCTTCAGGGCTTCGTACTGCTCAACGGCCCAGCCCACCACAATGAGCCCAAGCAGCCACCAGCGCAGACGTCCCACCGGAGGAAAGTCAATTTCACGAGCGCGAAGATAGCTGAAAAAACCGCCAGTCTTCGCGTGCCGGTCAAGCATGTCTGCCGCCGCGCACCGGCAGATGCCGACGCCCCCAGAGGAAGAACGGCGTGATGCGCTCACCCGAGTTCACGAACTCGAGTCGCGGGAAGTGGCGCGCAAGCGCCAGCAGTGCGCTGCGTGCTTCAAGCCGTGCGAGCTGCGCGCCAAGACAGAAGTGAACGCCGAGTCCAAAGGCAAGGTGGCGACTCCGCTCCCGCGCAGGATCAAAGTGATCAGGCTCGGCAAACACACGCGGATCGCGGTTCGCCGCGGCATAGTGCAGCCAGACCTTAGTTCCTTTCGGGACCGGCTCGCCATGCAATACCAGATCGCGCGTGGTGTTGCGAAAGAGACCGAGCACCGGCGGGTCAAAACGCAGACTTTCCTCAATGACGCGATCAACCAGACCGGGATCAGCAACCAAAGCACGCCAAAGCGCCGGCTGCTCGAGCAGCCGCCAAACCGCGTTGGTAATGAGCGATGTCGTGGTCTCGTTACCACCCACCAGCAGCTGCGTCACAACGCCGAGGATTTCGCTATCCTCGAGCCCGCGTTCACCTTCTCGAGCGGCAACCAGCAATGCAATGAGGTCGGCACCCGGCGTGACACGGGTTCGACGCTCACTAATGGCCGCCAGCAGATAGCGCGCCATAGCCTGCAGGTCTTCGGCGTAGGGTCGAGGATCCTCTGCACCCATGGCGGCTACGGAGGCGTCCGACCAGCGCTTGAAGTGATGAATGTCGTCCTCGGGCACCCCAAGCAGCCCAGCAATCACCATGACTGGCAACGGAAACGCGAAGTCGTCATGCAGGTCCCATGCTTCGCGCTCACGGAGATTGGCGGCGAGTGACTCTCCCAACGCGATCACCTGATCGGTGATGGCAGCCATGCTGCGCGGGGTAAAGGCCTGCTGCACCAGGCTGCGAAAGAACGTGTGCTGAGGCGGATCGGAGAGCATGCCGGCCGGCGGCGTAAACCGCGGGCCTTGACCGAACTCACTCGAGAACGTGGTGATGTCGCGCAGCGCTCGAGCCACGTCCGCGTAGCGCGACAGGATGCAGTACGGCGGATCAAACGAACGCACCCACGCAAGCGGTGCGTCATCATGCAGGCGCCGGTAACCTGCCGCCGGGTCCGCCAACACGGCGGGCGCATGGGGTGTGTACGGTTCTGTCACGGACCGCCCGAGCCTGCTCAGCGTCGGTCGAGGATATTGCCACGATGCAGGAGCTCGCGCACGCGCTGACGGCGCAGCTGCGGCTTCGCCTGGCTGA
>JBMTYG010000038.1:0-23734 GCA_049454295.1 Pseudomonadales bacterium | reverse complement strand
CTGCCGGTGCTGTGTTTTCTGGGCGCGCTGATCTACTTCGACAGCTTTCGGCTCGTGCGTCGTGCGGTGGTTATCGGGCTCCTCGCCGCGGGGGCTGCCTCCGCAGCGCTGGCTCTGCTTGTCAATACCGCCGCTTTTGACGCTCTCGCTCTCGAGTTCCGGACCTTTTCCCGATTTGTCGCGCCGTGGATCGAAGAGGCGCTCAAGGCGCTGGTGATTGCCTGGCTTATCCACAGCAAACGCGTCGGCGTGCCGGTGGACGCCGCGATCACCGGCTTTGCAACCGGCGCCGGTTTTGCGCTGGTGGAAAACATTTTCTATCTGCTACAGAAACCCGATCTTGCGACCGCGAGCATGATCTTGCGCGGGTTCAGCACCGCGGTGATGCACGGGGGCGCAACAGCGATGTTCGGCGTGGTCTCGGTCGTCCTTGCGGATCGTCGACCGCATCAGTTCCTGGTTGCGGTGCTTCCCGGGCTTGTGGCCGCGGTGCTGCTGCACAGCGTCTACAACATGCTGCTGTTTCGGCCCGCGTTTTCGATGCTCCTGGTGCTCCTCGTGCTGCCCGGTGTTTTCTACCTCGTCTTCCGCTACAGCGAGGACAGCCTGCGCGACTGGCTCGAATCGGGGCTCGACTCCAATGTGGAGACGCTGGCTCTGATCAATGGCGGGGAGTTTCTGAAGTCCCGCATGGGCGAGCACCTGCAATCCATGGCAGGCCGGTTCGGGGGGGAAACGCTTGCCGACATGCTCTGTCTTCTCAGGCTGCATGCCGAACTGGCGTTGCGCGCCAAGGGGCTGCTCATCATGAAGGAGTTTGGCGTTGAGCCGGAACTCGATGACGAGATCCGCTCGAAGCTCGAGGAGCTGAGAGCGCTGGAATCGAGTCTGGGAAAGACCGGACAGTTCGCCATCCGCCCCCTGCTCATGGCTACAGGCAAAGACCTGTGGCAGTTGAGATTGCTTGAGGCGTCCTGACTCGCGGTTGCCGGGTCAGAGAATCTTGAGCGAGAGCATGAACTCGCTGGAAGTGTCTACGCCGGACCCAAATCCTCGGGCAAAGCCCACCGAAATCGTCATGGGCAAACGGTGCATGGCAGTGAACGAAAGATCGAGCTGGGCGCCGATTGTGGAATAGGTCTCATCGAGTGACGTCCCCGGCTCGCTCCAAAGCGTGCCAGCAAAGACCGCAGTGCGAATCTCGCCGAGATAGAAGCCCGGTGAGCCTACTTCCGCGAAGCGGATCGGCGGTGCGTTTAGTTCCATCACAGACCGGGCAAACTGGCGCGCGCTGATCTGACCGATTTCGAATCCGGGCAGGCTGTCGTAGTTTCGGTAGCGCCGCACCACATTGTCGTCGACGTAATTGTTGCCAAAGCCACCGAAGTAGAAATTGGTCAGGGCCTCGTCGCGATTGCCGTCGCCGGCGCCCGCTGCGCTGTATATCCAGATCGAGGCGTGTTCAACCGGTAGAGCAAAACCCAGATCGAGGGTGGCGTAGATCCTAGGATAAAGGGTCGTATCAGCGTAGTCGAAATCGGAGCGCACGGTCCAACGCACGCCCTTCTCTTCCTCGGATGATCCCTGTGAGCCATACGCGTGTGCGTAATTCCAGCCGAAACCACCGGACCACAGCTGGTCGATCAGTTCCTGAGCATTCTGGTTGACTGGCAGGGTATCAAGGTCGCGGTAGTACGCAACGTCGGCGCTGAAGTCCAGGCGCCGTGGCAGGTCGTAGATCACCGCGTCGTTGTAGCCTACGATGAACGCCTCGCCCTTGCGGCTGCGCTCGGTAGGACCAAAGAGGTCATAGAAATTGGCATCGTTGCGCCAGTACCGCACGGTCCAGTCCATGTGCTTGTACTGTGCGTCGACGTGCAGCCGCTCATCGCTCTCCACCGCGCTGTCGATTGAATAGCTCAGGTCGAGTTTTAGCGAGTCGAGCCCCAGACGGTCACTCCAGTTGAAGCTATAGCCGAGCGCAGCCTGCTCCTTGTACCCCTCGATGATGGGGTATGCGGACTCCTGCTCCAGACGTCGCATCGGGTTGTAGGGCTCGCGACTCTTGATCAAGGGCTCTAAGTCGATCTGGTCGGGATCGCCGACGCCCCAGGTTGCGAGCAGCGGATGCTTTTTCACGATCTCATTGCCGAAGAACGTGATAGTGCCGAGATGCTGCAGGGGTCGAGGGTCTTCCAGCCGCAAGGGTACAAATCCGGCACCCGTGTACTCGAAAACGATGAGCGAGCCGTCGGCCTGTGGGATCGGGCGAAAGAAACCCGTCTCAGCATTGGTCACGGCATGCATGCGGCCGTTCTTCAGCTCGAACCGATAGATATTCGAGACCCCAGTGAAATACGAGCTGCCGTAGAGGTACTTGCCGTCATCGGAGAAGACAAAATTCTCGGGATATGCGCGTCCAAAATTGAATTGCGCCGCCGGTTTGAATTGTCCGCGCACCAGATCGCCGATACGAAACACCTGAAGAGACTGACGTCCTTTGATGTCCCCCACCGTAGCAGAGAGAAAGCGGCCGTCGGGCGATATGTCCATGTCTGAGATTACCTGCCCATAAGGCGCTCGGTACACGGTCTTGAGGCGCTCGTAGGGATACGGGGTACCGACCAGCTCTACTTTGCCGCCCTGATGCTTGACCCCCCAGAGCGACCGGTCCTTTCGGTTGAACACCAGTTGACCGATCCTGGCGTTGCGGGCGATACGCGTCACTTCGCCGGTGGGCAAATCGAGGTACATCAGGTCTCGCTTGCGCGACTGGTCTTCGGTGAAGAAAAGGCGGCGGGCGACCGGATCCCAGGCGGTCGAGGTAACGGAGTACTTCATGGGACCTTTCACGTCGTGAAGGTTCGTCTCGGACCCATCCGCGAGCGATACGGCACCGAGATGTGCCACCACGCCGGGGTACATCAAGCCGCCGACGAGTGAGTTGCTAGTCTCGTCGACGAACATTCTGGAAACCCAACCAACGGGTTCGGTTCCGATACGCTCGCCTCGTGTGAGCGGAAAACGCCGCACTTCTTCAAGGTTCCGCGCTTGGAAGTTGTGTTCGAACTCGATCCATTCCTGCCAGACACGTTCGAGAGTGTCACCGAAAACCTGCTTGAACTGCGCGGCGTAGTAGCGCCTGCTGCCTGGGTCCCGGCGAAACCACGCGATCAATTCTTCCGGCGAGTAGCGGTAGGCGAGGTAGCTCATGAAGCGCGTACCGTACAGATACGCATTGGTGCTGGTGTTGAAGTCCACCTTGGTGCCCTCGGAAGCGACACCGAGATTGCTGTAGAACGGCGTGCGGTCGCGAACCATGGCCCGGAACACCATCTCGTCGAAGCCCCCTTGGGCGCGGCCGATACCACCAGCCATCCAGGTTTCCATGAACGTCGCGATACCCTCGGACGCCCAGCGTGGAGAGGTGGCGCGAGGCGCGGTCAGGTAGGCGTAGGCGAGCGTTTCCGGATGCGCCGACGTTTGTGCGGGTTTACCGCGGAACAGGCGCCGCCAGAAGTCTTCGACGTCGCCATGGGCGTCGTTGGTCGCAAGGTGTGCCACCTCGTGGTTCATGAGCGCGAACAGGTGATCGAGGGGTAGATAGGACTCGAAGGTCTTATCGGGAGGCGAGACTTCAGCCATCACGATGTTTCGGGGCACGGGCCCTGCGGCAGCGTTCCCGCTGTCCGCGACGTCGCGAAGCAAAAAGGTCACCTGCTCATCAGATTGCCAACCGAACAGCTCGGAGTGAAATCGCTTCGCGTTCAGCACGCTCCGTACGGCACGCGGTGGAATTACCTCATCTTTGGTGCTGATGTTGATAAGCAGCAGTTCCTCGGTCTCGATCGAGTCTAGGGAGACCGCTTGAGCTTGGGTTGCGAATGATGGAGCGAGGGCGATCGTGAGCCCGGTGGCTATCAGGATCCGGGCTCGAGAAGCCAGCCCTCTATTCCTGCTATGAAATTGAGCAGCTCGACCGAGCCAGAGCATGGGTGCGAACAACTTCGTGGGAGCCAAGCCGGCGCCCTGTCCCAGCCGATCAGGGGACTTTCCGGGCGGTGCCGGCGTCCCCCGATCACCAAGGAATGGCGCCGATGCCTTGGTCACTGATGCCCTAATCGCCGATGCCGCCGATGCCCTGATCGCCGATGCCCTGATCGCCGATGCCTTGGTCACCGATGCCTTGGTCACCGATGCCCTGATCGCCGACCGTCTCTAAATCGGGCGACTCGGTGCCTTCTTGGAGCCCACCTCTGCTGCCATTTGCGGTGCCGTCGGCGGATACCTGGTTATCCAGAAAGCGTTGCGCGGGCAAAATCGTGCCGGAAGCGTCATCAGCCGGCGCCGTGTCCTGCAGAGCGACGAAGCCAACGGCGGCTGCGACCGCGAGCAGTCCTGCCACCAAAACACCCTTGCGTGGGCCCTGCGTCTTATTGCTCATGTCATTTGCCTCGCGTTTCGCCGATCAAATCGTTGGTTCCGGAGCGATCAGGCTGCGTCAGCCGGATCACTGTAACAATTACCCCGAGCCCCTCAACAGAGTTGGAGCTCCTTTGAAATTCTTTTATCGCTCTGCCGCTGGCCGTGCGTCGGTTGGCATGAGCAGGTGCTCGCTGCCGATATGCCCTGTCGCCGCAACCGTCACCTGAACGCCACTCGTCAGATCACCTTTTATCTCCCAGGTCTCCAGGATCTTTCCGGGCGCCACGCGCCGATCCAGCGTGTCTGCTGGCGTTGAGAAGGAGAGTTGCGCTGCGTCGTCCGCCTGAAGGTCAACGTGGAGCAACACGGATGCATCCGTTTCCTCGGCGCGAATCGTGCCCGTCAGCGGACGTTCATCGAACAGTAGCACCCCGGTCCGCGCCTCTGAGACGGGTTTGACGAGCAGCGTTCCGCCCAGCTCGTCGGGCGAAAGCCCCGATTCACGGCTGAGCCCGAGACCAAGACCGACCGCGAGCGCACTCATGCCTGCTGCGAGTGCGAACGCCTGCCAGCGCGGCCTCCCGCGCTGCGCCTTACTCGATTTCGTAACCGGCGCCGCGATCGGCGTTGGCAGCTTTGCGAGGATGTCATCTAGGAGGCTGGCTGGCGGATCCATCATTGGCATGTCTGACAGCGCAGCGCCTAGCGCCTGTAGCCGGCGTCGCTCTGCTGCGATCAGCGGATCCGAGGCGACCAGTCCGGCGAGCGTTTCTCGGTCGGCGTCCGGCAATGCGCCGTCCATCTCCTCCTGCAGAAGCGACTCGATGCGGTCATCAACCTTCATGGATCCTCCAGCCGAACGGCTGCTCTTGTAGCCAACTACCCGCGCGCGGTGAAAAGGTTGGCGTCTATTTGGTGTTCGAGTTTTTGCCGCAGCTGCTTGCGAGCTTCGAACAGTCGGGACTTCACCGTTTTGACCTCGATCTCGAGCACCGCGGACATGTCCTCGTAGCTGCATTCAAGAAAATGTCGAAGCACGATGACAGCGCGCTGGTCGTGGGTTAGGCGTTGCAGTGTGCTTTCGATGGTCGCCGTCAGCTGGGAGTGCCCGTGAATCTGGTCTGGCCCCGGGGCGGGTTCTTCCAGATTTTCGTCCAGCGCCTCAAAGACGGGTCGCCTCTCGCCGAGGTTGATGGATTCATTGATGGCGATCCGATAAAGCCAACTGAAGAATTTGAAGCGCGGATCAAAGTTGTCCAAACGGGCAAAAGCCTTTAGGAAGGTCGTCTGGGTGACGTCGCGGGCGTCCTCCGGGTCGCGCAGCATACGCAGGGCCGCGTTGTAGATCGGCTTTTGGTAGCGCACAACGAGGTCGCCAAACGCGGCTCGATCCCCGTTTCGGCACCTTGCCACTAGCGTTTGGTCGTCTTCAGTCGTCATCTACCGCCTTCAAAGCCCGTAGCTCGCCACCCTTGCGCGGGTTGTGGGCCCGCGTGTTTCCATTCGAGGCCGGTCACTTGGTCTATCATGTGGGGCTTCGCGACAGCGCTGGCCTTCACTCTTGGATATTACCCACATCCTGGACGCCCTGAACGAGCGGCAGCGTGAAGCTGTCACGGCCCCGCTTGGGCACGCGCTGGTGTTGGCGGGCGCAGGCAGCGGCAAAACGCGCGTTCTGGTCCATCGCATCGCCTGGCTTATCGAGGCGGAGCGCGTGTCACCGCACGGCATTCTTGCGGTTACCTTCACTAACAAGGCCGCCGCGGAGATGCGGGCGCGAATCGAAGCGCTCTTGCGCATCTCCGCCCAATCGCTCTGGGTCGGCACGTTTCACGGCATCGCTCATCGGCTGCTGCGTTTCCATTGGCGCGAAGCGGGGCTGCCGCAAAACTTTCAGATCCTTGATAGTGACGATCAGTTGCGCCTCGTCAAGCGTGTCATGCGATCGCTTGACCTGGACGAGGCGAAATGGCCGGCACGTCAGGCGGCCTGGTTCATCAACGCCGCGAAAGACGATGGACGTCGGGCGCGCGATGTTCCCGGCGGCGATCTGTTTCAGGAGACGCATCGTCGCGTTTACGCGAATTACGAAACCCTCTGTCAGGCGGGCGGGCTGGTCGATTTCGCTGAGCTTTTGCTGCGCAGTCACGAGCTGTGGCTCGAGCAGCCTGCGTTGCTCTCGCATTACCAGGCGCGCTTTGGGCAGATCCTGGTGGATGAGTTCCAGGACACCAACACGATCCAGTATGCCTGGCTGCGTGTCCTCGCTGGTCGCGCGGCACAAGTGATGGCGGTGGGTGATGACGACCAGTCCATCTACGGCTGGCGCGGCGCCCGGATCGAGCACATCCAGCGCTTCAGCGATGACTTTCCCGGGGCGTCGGTGGTACGTCTCGAACAGAACTACCGCTCCACCGGCAACATTCTGACGGCGGCCAATGCGCTGATCGCGAACAACGCCGAACGGCTGGGCAAGGCGCTTTGGACCGATGGAGCGGAAGGCGAACCGATTCGCCTTTACGCTGGCTTCAATGACGCCGACGAGGCGCGATTCATTGCGGACCAGATTGGCCAGTGGGTGGCGGAGGGCGGCTCGCCCGAAGACGTGGCTATTCTCTACCGTTCCAACGCGCAGTCCCGGGTGCTCGAGGAAGCGCTGTTGCGCGCGCAGATTCCCTATCGCATCTATGGCGGCCTTCGATTCTTCGAGCGCGCCGAAATCAAGAATGCGCTCGCTTACATGCGGTTGGCACTTGATCGGCACGCCGACCCCGCGTTCGAGCGCGTCATCAACACGCCGACGCGGGGCATTGGCGAAAAAACCGTGGAGGCGCTGCGCGCGCTTGCGCGAACCCGCGGCGTGTCGCTCTGGCAGGCGACCCGGCTCGCGCTCGAAGAGGGTACCGCGACCGCTCGCATGGCGGACAAGCTGCGGCAGTTTCAGGCGTTGGTTGATGACCTCGGCGCAGCCTCGGAACGGGTCACGCTGCACGAACTGGCTGATCTTTGTGTGTCGGCGACCGGCCTGCTTGAGTTCCACATGAGCGAACGCGGCGAGCGCGGCCTTGCGCGCAAGGAAAACTTAGAAGAGTTGGTCAGCGCCTGCCGGCAGTTCAGTGGAGAGCTCAGCTTCCCGCTCGCCGACAGCCCGGTGGAGCCCTCCTCCGTGCTAGCGGAATTCCTCGACCAAGCCGTGCTCGACAGCGGTGAGCGACAATCCGACTCGGGCGCAGCGGTGCAGATGATGACACTTCACTCGGCCAAGGGGCTCGAGTTCCCGCTGGTCTTTCTGACCGGTATGGAGGAGGGGCTCTTTCCCCACCGCATGTCATCGGATGAGCCGGGGCGGATCGAGGAAGAGCGCCGACTATGCTATGTCGGCATCACCCGAGCGATGAAAAAGCTAGTCCTTACTTATGCTGAAACCCGCAGGCTACATGGCAGCGACTCCTACAATCGACCGTCACGCTTCGTGCAGGAGATACCGCCCGGAGTGCTCGAAGAGGTGCGTCTTGGCGGGTCTGTGAGCCGCCCGATGGCGCAACCGTCCGGCGGCGGTCGATTCCTGGAAAGCACCGCGCCCGGTTTGCGGCTCGGGCAGCGTGTGCGTCATGCCACCTTCGGTGAGGGCGTCGTTCTGCAAAGCGAGGGCTCGGGTGAACGCGCGCGCGTTCAGGTAAATTTCGCCGCGGCGGGTGCCAAGTGGCTGATGCTTGGCTTTGCGAAGCTGCAACAACTGGATTGAGGAAAGAGGCATGAAGCTCCGGTCTTTGACGGTCGCGCTGCTCGCGACGCTCGCCTTATCAGGCTGTGGCGGCGGTAACCCGCAGCAGGCGGGCGCGGAACAACCCGCGGCACCGGCCAAGGTCTACCGCTGGAAGTTGATTACCACCTGGCCGAAGAACCTGCCGGCGCTCGGCACCGCGCCCGAGCGTATGGCCGACCAGCTCCGGATCATGAGCAACGGTCGTCTCGACATCCAGGTTTACGGAGCCGGGGAACTGGTTGGCCCATTCGAGGTGTTTGATGCCGTCTCCCAAGGGACTGCAGAACTGGGCCACGGGGCTGCGTACTACTGGCGTGGCAAGATCCCGGTCGCCGCGATGTTCTCAACGGTCCCCTTTGGCATGAACGCCCAGGAAATGAATGGCTGGCTGCAGTACGGCGGCGGCATGGCGCTGTGGCGTGAGGCCTATGCGCCGTTCGGTCTGATTCCCATCGCCGCCGGGAACTCGGGCGTGCAGATGGCAGGCTGGTTCAACAAGGAAATCAACTCCATCGCTGACCTGAAGGGGCTCAAGATGCGGATTCCGGGTCTTGGCGGCGAGGTGCTGCAAGCTGCGGGGGGGGTGCCGGTTGCGCTTCCTGCCGGGGAGATCTTCACCTCGCTGCAGACCGGCGTGATCGATGCGACGGAGTGGGTGGGCCCCTACAACGATCTCGCGCTCGGGCTGCACACGGTGGCGAAGTACTACTATTACCCGGGCTGGCATGAGCCGGGCCCGACGATGGAGATGATCGTCAACCAGCGCGCCTGGGAGACCCTTCCTGAGGATCTGAAGCTCATGCTGGAAAGCGCCGCCCGCGTGGTGAACGACGACATGCTCGCAGAGTTCACGGTACGTAACACTGCAGCGCTCGACACGCTGGTGCGCGAGCACGGCGTGGAGCTTCGTCCCCTGCCGGATGATGTGCTGGCAGAGCTCAAGAAGCTCTCCGGGCCGATTCTGGAAGCTTCGGCGCAGAAGGATGATCTCTCCCGACGGGTGCACGCGTCCTACATGGATTTCCTGGAGAAGGTGAAGGCCTATCACGCGGTCTCTGAGCAGGCCTACATCAACGCTCGCTGAGGACGTTTGGCGATGGAGCTCAAGGCGACCGACTATGTCGTGGCTGATGGGATCGCCACCATCTGGCTCGATCGTCCGCACCGGTTGAACGCATGGACCGGTCGCATGCACGCGGAGTATCGGTGGTGTCTGGCCGAGGCTGAGCAGAACCCGAATGTTCGCGTGATTGTAGTCACTGGAAGGGGGCGTGGCTTCTGTGTCGGTGGTGATACTGAGGCGCTCGCCGGACACGCCCGAAAGGGCGGTTATGACCCGGGCACCCCGAGCAGCATGGCGATGTCGGGCTTTGGCAAGGCGCCCGAGTTTGATGCGAGCTTTGCCTATCATTTTGGTTTGTCGAAACCGGTGCTCGCCGCCATCAACGGCCCAGCTGCGGGGGTAGGGCTCGCGCTCGCGTGCTTTGCCGACCTGCGGTTTGCGGCGGCGGGTGCGAAGTTCACCACGGCACACGGTCGACTCAATCTGCCTGCGGAATACGGACTGTCTTGGCTGCTGCCGCGAATGATCGGGTTAACCCGGGCAAATGATCTGCTGCTTTCGAGTCGCGTATTCACATCGGAAGAAGCGCTGGATTGGGGGCTGGTGAATGCGGTCCACCCGGGCGCTGAGGTACTCGATCGAACCCTGGATTACGCGCGCAATCTTATCGCCCGAGTGGCACCGCGGTCGCTGCGGGAGACCCGCTGGCAGGTTTATGGCGATCTGCATCGGGATGTCGCCTCCTCGGTTCGCGCGTCGGAGGCGCTGCTCGAGGACATGATGCGCGATCCAGATTATCGTGAGGGCGTGGATGCCTACCTCGAACGCCGCGCTCCGCGCTGGACGGCATCAGGGGACCCTCAGTGCGGAGGGCCAGAGGATCAGCGATAGAGCAGGTTGGGCAGCCAGGTCGCGAGGCTCGGCCAGGCCGCAACCGTGGCGAGCAGTAGCATTTGGATGGCTACGAAGGGAACAACCCCGCGGTACATGTCACTCGTCGGAATGCTCTGCGGTGTTACCCCACGCAAGTAAAACAGCGCAAACCCGAAGGGCGGTGTCAGGAACGACGTCTGCAGATTGACTGCGATCAGCACCCCGAGCCAGATAGGGTCGACGCCCATGGCGAGGAGCACTGGTCCGACGATAGGGATCACGACAAAAATGATCTCGATGAAATCGAGCATGAAGCCCAGCAGAAAGATCACGAGCATCACAAGAGCAAGCGCGCCCCAGACACCGCCTGGCATTTGATTGAACCACTGGTGAATGAGCGCTTCCCCGCCATAGCCGCGAAACACGAGCGAGAAGAGCGAAGCGCCGATCAGAATGAAGAACACCATGGCGGTGGTCTTGAGGGTGGACTCCGACACCTCGCGCAATACCCGTAGGCTGAGCGCCCGATAAGCAATGGCTAAAAGCACCGCGCCCGCAGCGCCTACGCCTGCAGCCTCAGTCGGAGTTGCAAACCCGCCGATGATGGACCCGAGCACGATGATGACCAGCACCAAGGGCGGCAGCAGACCCTTCAGCAATGTGCCGAGCGCAGGGCGCTCGTCATCAAGCGTTCGTGCTGGCGGTGTCCGCGATGGCGCGACGATCGCGGTCCACGCGAGATACCCCAGGTAAAGCCCAACGAGCAGAAGCCCGGGCATCAGCGCCCCCGCGAACAGATCTCCCACGGAGATGGTCTTGGGAGCCAGCACGCCCTGACTCAGCTGCGCGCGCTGGTAAGCGTTGCCGAGCACGTCGCCGAGCAGCACCAGCGCGATTGACGGTGGGATGATCTGTCCAAGAGTCCCGGTTGCGCTGATGATCCCAGTGGCAAAGCGCGGGTCATAACCCTGCTTAAGCATGGTTGGAAGGGAAATGAGACCCATGGTGACGACGGTTGCGCCGACGATACCAGTGCTAGCGGCGAGCAGTGCGCCGACCAACACCACCGCAAGACCGAGCCCGCCCGCCATCCGTCCCATCAGCTGCGACAAGCTCTCAAGGAGCAGTTCGGCGATGCGAGTTTTCTCGAGCACCACCCCCATGAACACGAAGAGTGGTACCGCGATCAGTGTTTGATTGGTGATGATCCCAAATAGCCGGCCTGGCATGAAACCCAGATCGCTCGGCGTGAATACGCCAGCGGCCATCCCTGCAAACGCGAACATCAGCGATACGCCCGCGAGCGTGAGCGCGACCGAATACCCGGCAAGGAGCGCCGCGAAAACCGCGACGAACAGAAGAATTGGCACCATCTGCAACAGGCCGGGGTCAGGTATCACGATTTTGAAGCACGCGCGCGGCACGCAGTATCTCGGCGATGCCTTGTAACAAGAGCAGCACAGCC
The DNA here is from genome assembly GCA_049454295.1 of Pseudomonadales bacterium. Classification (GTDB taxonomy): domain Bacteria; phylum Pseudomonadota; class Gammaproteobacteria; order Pseudomonadales; family Azotimanducaceae; genus UBA7803. The sequence continues at coordinate 12,142 of JBMTYG010000038.1, read as the reverse complement.
ATGGCGGGGATCAACGTTTTCAGTAGAAAAACGCCCTGTATTCCGCCCACGTCAGGGGATCCTTCGCGCATGCGCCATGACATTGCTACGTAGCCTCGGCTCTCGAGCAGGATAAAGATCCCGGTCGGGAAGAGCAGGACGACGTGACCAATCAGGTTCACCCAGGCTTGTCCGCGCGCGGACAGCCGGTTATAGACCAGATCCACGCGCACGTGGGCGTTGTGCTTGAGTGCCCAAGGAATTGCCAGCATGAATGCAAGTCCGTGCAGGTAAAGCACCAATTCCTGGATCAGCGTTGTGTTGATGGCGAGTGCATAGCGCAGCACGACGATGGTCATTGTGCCCAGCACGATGAGCGGCATGCACCACGCGATCAGACGACCGGTGGCGTCGGTGAAGGCATCGATCAGTCGAGTCACGGTAGCGCCGGAGGGGTGGTGCCGTAGAGTGTACCCGAGAACACGAGGTGCGCATCGACGAGGACACCCAGGAAGAATGCGAGCCCGGCCCAGGCGTTGTTCAGAAACGCCTTGAGGCAGGCATCGCGGTCCCGTTCCCGAATCAACACCTGCTGCCAGACGAAAAACAGCGCCATCGCGATGAGCCCCGCCCAATAACCAGCACCGCAACCCCAAGCTTGACCGAATAGCGTAAAAAGCACGATCGAGCCGATCTGGAGTGCCGCAATCATCGTTCGATCTGAGCGACCGAACAGAATTGCGGTGGAACGAATACCAACGCGTAGATCGTCGTCCCGATCGACCATGGCATATTCCGTGTCATAGGCCACGATCCAGAGCACGCTCCCCGCAAAGAGCAGCCAGGCGGCGCCTGGAAGGCTGTCATGGAAGCTGGTGAAGGCCATCAAGAGCCCCCAGCTAAAAGCCGCGCCCAACACGACCTGCGGCAGATGGGTCCAGCGCTTGGTGAACGGATACAGGACCGCAATGAGAAACCCGCCGAGCGCAAGCCAGCGGGTGGGGGTGTTCAGGAAGACAAGGAGCGCAAGGGAAAGGATCGAGAGCACAGCGAACAATCCCAGCGCCGATCGCGTTGAGATCGCGCCCGTTGTGAGCGGTCGAGCAGCCGTTCGTTGCACGTGTCTGTCCCAGTCACGATCGGCAAAATCATTGATCACGCAGCCCGCTGAACGCATGAGCAGGGTGCCAATGCTGAACACGACCACCAGCGTGAGTGGCGGCAGTCCTCGTGCCGCCAGCCAGAGCGCGGCGAGGGTTGGCCACAACAGCAGCAGGGTGCCGATCGGTCGATCGAGACGCATAAGGCGCAGGTAAGGCAGAGCGGAGGCGAGCATGGCTATCCGGCGTCGGGCGCGATCCGAGTGTAGCTTCGTCCCGGCACCCTGACCAAGCATCAGCCGGTGGTTTTGGACGTTGCGCGTGCCTGCGCCGTCTAAATTGATTTTTGAATCGTCGGTCAGTAGCGTATCGCGCTTTCTCAGCAAGCCCAGGGCGGAATCCGATGCGGAAGTGGCAGTGCATCGTCTGTGGATGGATATATGACGAAGCGGAAGGATATGCGGATGAAGGCATTGCGCCCGGAACCCGGTGGGAGGATGTCCCGGAGGACTTTGTTTGCCCCGAGTGCGGGGTGAGCAAAGAAGATTTCGAGATGATCGAGGTCGGCTGACCCATAGCCTTCACACGGTGGTTGGCCCGCGCTCCGCGGGTGCCCACGCCGAAAGGAGCCCCTGGATTGCAGGGTCTCCCGCGGCAAGGAGCGCATCCGCTCTTGCGAGAGCGGTAGGTAGCAAATGCGCGTGCTTGCCGAGGTCGGCGATGCGAAAGCCGACCTCCCCGGTCTGGCGTGTGCCGAGGACTTCTCCCGGACCGCGCAGGGCAAGATCCCGCTCCGCTATCACGAATCCGTCCTGGGTCTCTCGGATGGTCTCGAGACGGGACCTCGCGATCGCGCCGAGGGGCGGGGAATAGAACAACAGACACGTGGAAGCCCGCTGACCCCGGCCGACGCGGCCGCGCAATTGATGGAGTTGGGCGAGCCCCAGCCGCTCTGGGTTCTCGATCACCATCAGCGTGGCATTCGGAACGTCGACCCCCACCTCCACCACTGTGGTCGCGACAAGCAGGCTGATCTCGCCGGATTTGAAGCGCGACATCACCTCGGCTTTTTCGGCTGCCGAAAGTCGTCCGTGCAGCAGTCCGACGGTCACCTTTGGCAGTTCGCTCGCCAGATCCGCCGCGACGGTTGTCGCCGCCGCGAGGCCTGGCGCCTCGCCTTCTTCGATGAGCGGACACACCCAGTAAGCCTGGGCGCCCGTTGCCAAGACCTGTTGCAAGAACCGCAGCACCTCTTCGCGCCGGCTGGTGGGCATGATTCGAGTGGTGATGGGCTGGCGTCCTCGCGGCAGTTCATCGATGACGGAGATGGCCATGTCGGCATACATCGCCATCGTGAGCGTTCGCGGTATCGGCGTTGCGGTCATGACAAGCTGGTGCGGCATCAGACCTTTGTCTCGCAGCGCCATGCGCTGGTGTACCCCGAATCGATGCTGTTCGTCGACAATGCACAACGCCAGATTGGCAAATTCGACCTTCGACTGAACCAGCGCATGGGTGCCTACCGCCACGAGCGCTGTGCCTTCTGCGATGGCTTGGGTGACCTCTCGCTGGCGTCGCGAACTCAGACTTCCAGTGAGCAATACGACTGAGATTCCAAGGGGGTCGAGCCAGCGCGAGAGGCTGGCATGGTGCTGTTCAGCCAGAATTTCGGTGGGCGCCAACACCGCGGTCTGCGCGTTGTGTTCCGCAGCCCTGATCGCGGCGAACGCAGCGACCACTGTTTTGCCGGAGCCAACGTCTCCCTGCAGCAGTCGCAGCATGGGTGTGGGTTGGGTGAGGTCTTCTAGGATTTCACGCACAACGCGCCGTTGTGCGCTGGTGAGTTCAAATCCGAGAGAGTTCAGCAATGCTCTACCGAGTTGTGGTCCTCGTGGCAGCGCGCGCGTGGTCTGGTGTGCTCTGAGCGATTGTCGGTGGCGCATCACCAAGTGATAGGCGGTCAGCTCGTCGAGGGCGAGTCGCTCGCGCGTTGCGTTGAGCGCGTCTACGCCATCTTCCGGGGCAGGACAGTGCAGCCGAATGAGATCAGGCACAGGGGAGCCCGCGGGTGCGGGCCAGTCAAGTCCCGCCACGGTAGCGGCCAGGCTGCGCAGCCGCGCCTGACCGAGACCTCGCGTCGTCGGGTAGACGGGCGTCAGTCCCGGGGGCGGTGGCGGCGGGCGCTCGTCGTGAATGCGGCAATCTGGATGAATCATCTCGAGCCCCTCGCTGCCATAGCGGACCTCGCCGAATGCTCGCATCCACCGCCCGGCTCGCCACGTGGCTTCCTGCGCTCGATTGAAATGGAATAGCCGAACGGTCAACGTGCCAGTGCCGTCGGCGATCACGCAGCGCAGCGTGCGACGGCGACCCACGGTGATGTCAGCGCGCAGTATCTCGCCCTCGGTGAGCACCGCGTGCCCAGCCTCCAAGTGTCGCAGAGGCACCGTTTGGCTGCGGTCCTCATAGCGATAGGGCAGGTGCAGCAGCAGGTCGCCGATGGTGGTGAGCGAAAGCCGCTCAAGGGTTTTCGCGAGCGCCGGACCGACGCCTTTGAGCGCGGTAAGCGGCAGACTGGGGACAGGAGTCACCCGACTGTGGGCTCGCCCTTGGACAGTGACAGGATAGCGTCTGCCTCCACTCTCGCGCCGCGCGGCAGTGCGGCCACCCCCACCGTTGCTCGAGCAGGGAACGGGGCGATGAAAAACTCGGTCATCACGGTGTTCACCTCGGCAAAAGCAGCCAAGTCAGTCAGGTAGAGGGTGATCTTCGTCGTATCCGCCAGGCTGCCGCCTGCGGCTGTGGCGACCGCGCCGAGGTTGCGAAACACCTGGCGCGCCTCGTCCGCGACCGAGCCTTCAACCAGCTGTTGCGTGAGGGGGTCCAGACCGATTTGTCCGGAGAGAAAGGCAAGACTGCCGTGACGGATGCCCTGACTATAGGGACCAATCGCGGCGGGGGCTGCGTTGGTGGCGATCACCTGGTTAGCGTTGGCGTCTGGTACTGGCATGAGGTTCTGATCCTGCGGTTGACGGCCTCGAGTGAGATCAGCTGCCCGAACGCGAAATTGCGATGACGTCGGAGAGCGCACGGAGTTTGCGAACGACTTGTGCCAGATGTTTCCTGTCACGCACGGAGAGCTGCAGGCTGATGGTGCTGATAATGGCGTTGCGCTCGGTAACGCCGACGCTGTCGACGCCCGCATCGGCAGCGGTCGCAGCCGATGCGAGCCCCGCAATAACGCCCTTGCGCCGATTCACGTCGACGCGTAGCAGCGTTGAAAACTCGCTGCGAATGGCGGAGGACCACTGGGCGGGGATGATGTCCCGATTGCCGTGCCGTCGACGCATTTCGTCCATGTTGCGACAGGTCTCAATGTGCACAACGAACCCTTTGCCTGGTGTGACGTGCCCAACGATTTGATCGCCCGGGATGGGTCCACAGCAGCGCGCATAGCTGACAACCAGGCCTTCACCGCCCCGAATGGCCACGGGTCCGCCACTTTCTACGGTAACGCTGGAGAACGACGGATCGTCTGCAACAAGCAGTGATTGTGCAACGACGTAGGCCATGACCTCGCCGTTGCCGATCGCTGCAAGCAGTTGATCGAGACGTCGTACACCGAATTGCTTGAACACCCGCCGCAAACGGCGAAAGTCGAAATCCTTGATGCTGCGGTTGGCAGTCCCCAGTGACCGATTCAGCAAGCGTCTGCCGAAGGCGACGGAATCGCTGCTTTGCTGCAGTTTGAGCATCTGCCTTATGCCCGAACGGGCTTTGCTCGATACCACGAAGGTGAGCCAGTCTGGGTTCGGGCGAGCATCGGGCGCCGTAATGATTTCGACCTTCTGCCCGCTCTGCAGCTGCTGTGACAGGGGGGCTAGATTGCGATCGATGCGGCAGGCAACGCAGTGATTGCCGATATCCGTGTGAACCGCGTAGGCGAAATCCACCGGACAAGCGCCACGCGGCAGCTCCAGAATGTCGCCCTGGGGCGTGAACACGTAGACCTCATCGGGAAAGAGGTCGATCTTGAGGCTTTCAATGAACTCGAGCGGGTTGCCGGCTCGACTCTGCAGTTCGAGTAGATCCCGAACCCATTGGCGCGCACGGTTCTGGCTGCTTTGGAACTCCGCGGGAGACGATTTGTACAGCCAATGCCCTGCGATGCCATTCTCAGCCACCGCTTCCATGCTCGCGGTGCGAATTTGCACCTCGATGGGGACGCCGTGCATGCCGAACAGGGTGGTGTGCAGGCTCTGGTAGCCATTCACCTTGGGAATCGCAATGTAGTCCTTGAAGCGACCAGCGATGGGTTTATAGAGGTTGTGCACGATGCCCAGCGCTCGATAGCACTCGTCCGCGGTCTGTACAACGACGCGAAAGCCAAAGACGTCCATGATCTCGGAGAAGGTCTTGCGCTGCGTCTTCATCTTTCGATAGATGGAGTACAGGTTTTTCTCGCGTCCCTGCACCTCCGCGGCGATGCCTTCCTCGCGCAGCGCGTGTGCGATCGATTGGCGAACTTCTTCCGTCAGCTCGCGACGATGACCGCGCGCGGCGCGTACGGCGCGATCGATGCGGTCCGCCCGCAGGGGATACAGCGCCTTGAAGCCCAGGTCCTCGAATTCCACCTTGATGTGGTGAATGCCCAGCCGGTTCGCGATCGGCGCATAGAATTCCAGCGTCTCACGCGCGATCCGGCGACGCTGCTCGTCCGACATGACGCCAATGGTGCGCATGTTGTGCAGCCGGTCGGCCAGTTTGACCATGATGACGCGGATGTCCTTGGCCATCGCAAGCGCCATCTTCTGGAAGTTTTCGGCCTGCGCCTCCGCTCTCGAACCGAAGAACGAGGCGAGCTTGGACACGCCATCGACGATCTGGGCGACTGAATCGCCAAAGCGGGCACGTAGCGTTGCCGTCCCAACCTCGGAGTCCTCCACGACATCGTGCAGGAGCGCGGCGATCAGGGTTTCGTGATCCATACGCATATCGGCCAGGATGCCGGCGACAGCGAGAGGATGGCTGATATAGGGGTGACCGGTGCGCCGCCACTGTCCTTCGTGCGCAGCGGCAGCACAATCGTAGGCGTCGCGTACCAGCTGAACCTGAGCCGGCTCCAGATAGCCTGCCAGGCGCTCGCACAGGGAGCCAACGGACGTTGGATTGGCGATAGCCGGGTCTAGCGCAGCTTCGCGCAGGCGACCAATGACGAACGAGCGGGTTTCCGGCAGCGGCTTTGGTCCGCTGCTGGGCTGCGCTACGTCAGAAGTCTTGGAGGTCGCGGGCGTCGCGAAGGTCCCGGGGGTCCTCATCGGGTCGGCCGAAGGTGATCTCGAGTCGTTGATCCTCGACTGAGGCATCCTGTGCGTCAAGCATTTCGTCCGAGATGAGACCGGCCGCGATTTCGCGCAATGCGATGACCGTCGGCTTGTCGTCCTCTTCTGGAACCAGCGGAGTGACGCCATAGCGGCGCATCTGGCGCGCGCGTCGGGTTGCGAGCATGACCAGCTGGAAGCGGTTCTCTACGTGATCGAGGCAGTCTTCGACGGTGATACGCGCCATGGGCTTTAGGGTCCGATCGGTCCGAGGGGGCGGGAGTTTACCGAGCCGCTCACGCTCCTGACAACAGGTCGTCAAGGAGTATTCCCAGCCGACGGGTCTGCGTCGGTGTGCGTAGGCGTGCCGCGCGAACAATTGCCGTCAGGTCGTCAAGTGCCATGCCAAAATCGTCGTTGACAATCAGAAAATCATAATCGCCATGGCTCGCCATTTCGGTCTGAGCCTCTGCCAGGCGCGCTTCTATGACCGCGGCGCTGTCTTCCGCCCGGCGTTCAAGGCGCTCGGCGAGCGTCGCTCGGGATGGGGGCAGAATGAAGATGCTGATCGCGTCGGGATAGCGCGCACGTACCTGGCGCGCGCCCTGATAGTCAATTTCGAGAATGACGTCGACTCCCCTTCCGCGCTGCTCGGTAATACTCGAAGCGGCAGTGCCGTACAGGTTGCCGAACACCTCGGCATGCTCGAGGAAGTCGCCTTGCCCGACCATATCGACAAAAGCCTCTCGGCTGGTGAAGTGATAGTCGACACCGTCCTGCTCCCGCGGGCGGCGCGAGCGGGTGGTGTGGGAAATCGAAATGCGAACGTTCGGATCGCGTGCGACCAGCGCGCGCACGAGGCTGGTCTTGCCCGCACCAGAAGGTGCCGACACGATAACCAGAAGTCCTTCGGCCGCAGAGGCGCTCATTCGATGTTCTGAACCTGCTCGCGAATCTGCTCAATAGCCACCTTGAGGTCGACCGCACGTTGCGATACCTGGCCCAGGATCGACTTTGATCCCAGGGTATTGGCCTCTCGATTGAGCTCTTGAGTGAGGAAGTCCAGTCGACGGCCGTGGGGGCCAGGGCCGCGCAGGGTGGTTCGCGTTTCTTCGATGTGAATACGAAGCCGGTCGAGCTCCTCCGCGACGTCGGCCCGTTGAGCGAGAAGCGCCACTTCCTGTTCGATCCTCACCGCGTCGAGGCTCGCGCGAAGCTCTTCGATGCGCTGCATCAGGCGCCCCTGCACTTCGCTCGCGATGGTCGCGGTATGTCGGCGGATATCGTTCAGCAGCCGATCCATCTCAAGCAGGCGCTGCTCGATCGCGTCACGCAGCTGAATGCCTTCGCGCTGTCGGTGATTCATAAGCTCGGAAAGCGTGGCCTCGAACAGGTCGACCACGGGCTCCGACAGCGCGTTTTCCTCGAGCGGGGTTTCCTGACCCAGCATCCCCGGCCAGCGCAGCAATTCGATAGGGTTCGGTGCTGACAGTTCCGGCGCATCCCGGCGCAGCTGCTCCAGTACGGCCAGCAGTTGCAACAGCAGCGGGCGATTGAGTTGCATGCCTCCGCTGGCTCCCGCCCGCTCAACACGCAGGGTGCAATCGACCTTGCCACGCTTGAGGTGCTGACGCAGCGTATCGCGCAACCCCGTTTCGAGGGCGCGCAGACTTTCTGGCATGCGGAACTGCACTTCCAAGAAGCGATGGTTCACGCTGCGTATTTCCCAGAGTACGACAAGATCGTCGACGTCGGTCTGACCCCGGGCGAAGGCGGTCATGCTGAAAACCATCGGCAGAGTCCCGAAAGCGCGGTTGGGTCATTCTAGCCCGGGCACCCGTATAATGAGAGATGGATTGGATGCGCTTGGCAGCGTCCGAGCGACGGGAACCTTCGACGGAGCATGCGGCATGGTAGTTAGACCCGGAGGGCGCGCGCTCGACGCGCTGAGACAGGTTCGGTTCACCCGCGGATTTACGCGTCACGCAGCCGGCTCTGTGTTGGTTGAGTTCGGTGGGACGCAGGTCATCTGCACGGCGAGTGTGGAAGACTCGGTACCGGGTTTTTTGCGAGGACGGGGAACGGGTTGGATTACGGCAGAGTACGGCATGCTGCCGGGTGCGACCCATACTCGGAATGATCGGGAAGCCGCGCGCGGCAAGCAGAATGGTCGCACGGTCGAGATCCAGCGACTCATCGGTCGCTCCCTTCGAGCGGCGGTAGACACCCGTCTGTTGGGTGAACGCACCGTTCGTATCGACTGTGATGTGATTCAGGCTGATGGCGGCACCCGCACGGCCTCGATTACCGGCGGCTGCGTCGCGCTGCACGATGCCTTGACGCGCATTGGCGCCGGTGCGGCATTTCGCGAGTTCATCGCCTCGGTATCGGTGGGCATCTGGCAGGGCGCAGCAATTCTTGACCTTGAGTACGCCGAAGATTCGTCAGCGGAGACCGACATGAATGTGGTCATGCCGGAGTCAGGGGGCTTCATCGAGATTCAGGGTACCGCCGAACGCGAGGCCTTCAGCGACGCGCAGCTAACCGCCATGCTCGGCCTTGCTCGCAGCGGGGGCGCGGCGCTCATCGCGTTGCAGCGCGCTGCGGTGGGCGCATGATGGCACGCAAGGACGCTCTGATTCGGCTCTTCATCGAACGCGGCGTGCTTCGGTTTGGCGAGTTCACGCTCAAATCCGGTCGCCAGAGCCCCTATTTCTTCAATCTGGGCGCTTTGCATACCGGCGCGGCGATGCTCATGCTGGGCGATGCTTATGCCGAGTCGGCGAAGAGTGCGGGCATTCAGTTCGATCTCGTGTTCGGTCCGGCGTACAAGGGCATTCCGCTCGCGGTTGCGACCGCCGAAGCGCTGGCACGGTCGGGGCGGGACGTGCCTTGGGCCTTCAATCGGAAGGAAGCGAAGGATCATGGCGAGGGCGGTCAGTTTGTGGGCGCCCCCGTGGCTGGCCGGGTCTTGATCGTCGACGATGTGCTGACCGCCGGCACGGCGGTGCGCGAGGCGACGGATCTGATTCAGGCAGCGGGCGCCGATATCGCAGGCGTGGTGATTGCGCTTGATCGTCAGGAGCGCGCGGATGGGGTGACGAGCACCGCGGTTGAAGCGCTTCGCGAGTCTTTGGGCGTCCCCGTCGCAAGTATTCTGACGCTTGCGGATATCCTTCGGTTTCTGGCCGCGGGTGGGCTAGGCTCCGCAGCCGATGGCGATCTAGAGGCACGCATTCGCGCGTATCGCGAGCGTTACTGTGTGCTCGAGGACTGATCTGGCAGAGTGCCGAAGACGGCGCGCTCGAGAGCCCGCCACTGCTCCTCCCAACCGGTCGTCGGCAAAGCGCTGAACTCGCTGCGGACGAACTGGCTTAAGCGACCTTCGGCGACCGATAGCATGAGGTTGGCACCGGGCGTGCTCCCGACCTCCGGCGCAGGCACCTGCGTGATCGACCAATCGCGCAGAATGAGACGCAGATGGGTTTCGATCCGATCAAAGAGTTGCCGGACCCGTTGACGCAGCCGCTCGGTCTCGCCCAGTAGCGCGTCGCCGACAAGCAGCCGAGCAAGACCGGGGTTGCGCTCGGCGAACGAGAGCAATAGCCACATGATCGCCTGGCAGCGCTGCGCGGCGTGCAGTTCCTCCGTCAGCACGCGGTTGATGCGGCTGAACAGAGTGTCCTCGACGAACTCGATCAACCCTTCGAGCATCTTGCCCTTGCTCGGGAAGTGTCGATAAAGCGCGGCCTCTGAGAACCCGATCTGCGCCGCCAGAGCGGCGGTCGTGATTCGATGCCCGGGGTGGCTCTCGAGCATCAGCGCGAGCGCTTGCAGGATCTCTTGGCGCCGATTCCCGCGGGTACGCATGACTCAGTTGTCCAATGTGATCTGGGTGCCGATACCGGCGTCGGTGAAGATCTCGACCAGCAGCGAATGGGCGACTGTGCCGTCGATGATCTGCACCGAGCGAACGCCGTCCCTGAGCGCCTCCAGCGCGCAGTCCGTTTTTGGCAGCATGCCCTCGTTGATGGTGCCGTCTGCGACCAGCGCCTCGACCTGGTTTGCGGTGAGAGAGGTTAGCGTAGTGCCGTCGCGGTCGAGAATTCCTGGCTTGTTGGTCAGCAAAATGAGCTTTTCCGCACGAAGCGCAGCCGCGACGCGTCCAGCAACCAGGTCGGCATTGATGTTGTAGGATTCCCCGTGTTCGCCAACCCCGATGGGGGCAATCACGGGAATGAAATTGGCCGCCGTCAGCGCCTCGATGACCCCCGTATCGACATGAGCGACTTCACCAACTTGACCGATATCGATGATTTCGGGCTCAAGCTGACCCGGATCCGTTTTGCGCAATGTGAGCTTGCGGGCTCGGATCAGGTTGCCGTCTTTGCCGGTCACCCCCACGGCGCGGCCGCCCTGTTTGTTGATTAAGGACACGAGGGCCTGATTAACGAGACCACCGAGCACCATTTCCACCACATCCATGGTGGCGGAGTCAGTGACTCTCATGCCGTCAACGAACCGCGTGGGGATCGACAGGCGTGACAGCAGTTCCCCGATCTGGGGGCCCCCGCCGTGGACGACCACGGGGTTCATGCCGACCAGCTTGAGCAGCACGATATCGCGCGCGAACGCGATCTCCAGATCTTCCTCGACCATGGCGTTGCCGCCGTATTTGATCACCAGCGTTGAGCCGTGGTAGCGCTGAATATAGGGAAGTGCCTCGGTCAGAATGCCGGTGACCGGGCGGGTATCAGGGGTCGTGAGCGTCATGCTGCCTGCCTTCGGATCTGTGTTGTGCGTTCAGTGTGAGATTGGCTTGTGGGCCCATCGCCCTTCTTCTGTCGGCGCCGCTCAGGCGTCGTTGCGGCGCGCTATCGGCATTATCCCGGACATCAGCTGCGCCGCTTGTTCGATGATCTGATCGGAGATCGCTTCCTTACTCGACTTCGATAAGTGGCGTTCGCCGTCGCTCCAGATGAGCGTGACGTCGTTGTCAGCGGTGTTGAAGCCGATGTCCTGTCTGGCGACGTCGTTGACCACGATCAGGTCCATGCCCTTGCGTCGTCGTTTTTCGCGGGCGTTGGCGAGGGCCGCCTCGGTTTCTGCGGCGAAGCCGACCACGAAGGGGCGGGGGTCTAGCGCAGCGACACCCGCGATGATATCGGGGTTTTCGGTGAGGGTGATGACGAGTTCGCCGGAACGCCCGGGGAGCTTTTTCATCTTTTGGTCGGCCGGTGTCGCGGGACGATAATCGGCAACAGCCGCGACCCCGATAAAAAGGTCGCAGCCATGCACATGGGCGTGCACAGCGTGCTGCATGTCGATTGCGCTGGTGACCAGGATCGTTTTGACGCCGGCGGGTGGGGACAGAGCCACCGGTCCTGATATCAACGTGACGTCTGCCCCTGCACGCTGAGCCGCGCGGGCGAGGGCGTAACCCTGCTTGCCCGAGCTGTGATTGCTCACATATCGCACGGGATCGATAGCTTCCCGAGTGGGGCCTGCAGTCACCAGCACGCGCCGCCCCGACAGAACGCTTTTAGCCGGGTGTAGCGCGGCGATCACCGCGGCAGCTAAGGTCTCGGGTGTGGGCAGCCTGCCCGGTCCCGTCTCGCCGCAGGCTTGTGCACCGCTGTCTGGAGGAATCAGGGTGCAACCGTCCCCGATGAGGGTTGTCATGTTGCGCTGGGTTGCGGGATGCAGCCACATCACAGAGTTCATGGCGGGCGCGACGAGCAC
>JBMTYG010000037.1:0-24097 GCA_049454295.1 Pseudomonadales bacterium | reverse complement strand
CATCGCCCAGGCGCGCTCCGATCGGATGCGCGCCGCATCTTTGAATTCCAGCGCGCTCGCCGAGCTGGCGTTACCGTCCAGCCCGCGCTTGTACACCCCCTGGATGATCGCCGCCGACCGGAACATGTTGTAGATCAGGTAGAAGGGCCAGTTCGGGATCTCGCCGATGTTCGCATGGCGACAGTACTCCGCCACCATGTCCGCCTCCGTCGGAATACCGAGCGCGCCGAGATCAGCGCCCGCCAGACCGACGTCGTTGTAAGACTCGCCGTGATAGTCCTGACACAGGTAGCCGAGATCGGCGAGCCCGTCGCCGAGCGTCGACAGTTCCCAGTCGAGCACCGCCACGATTCGAGGCTCCTCGGGGTGGATCAGCACGTTACCAAGACGATAATCGCCATGCGCGATGACCGAGGGCCCCGGGGCCGGAATGTTCTTCGGCAACCATTCGATCAGGTGGTCCATGGCATCGATCTGCTCGGTGCGCGAGGCGAGATACTGTTTGGTCCAGCGCCCGATCTGGCGTTCGTAGTAATTGCCAGGTCGGCCAAAGTCGTCGAGCCCAACTGCGGCAGGGCTCACGCTGTGCAGCTGCGCCAGCACGCGCGCGAGATCAAGATAGATCTGGCGCCGTTCCGCGGGTGTCAGCGTGGGCAGACGTGTTTCGGTGAACACGCGCCCTTCGACCCACTCCATGACATAGAACTTGGTGCCGATGATGGAGTTGTCCTCGCACAGCGTGATCATGCGTGGCACGGGCACGCCGCTGCCGGCGAGCGCATGCATGACGCGATGCTCGCGGTCGACCTGGTGCGCGGAGGGCAGGAGTTCGCCGGGCGGTTGTTTGCGCAGCACGTAGCGCTTGCCGCCCGCAGTCAGTCGGAAGGTCGGGTTAGATTGACCGCCGTCGAACTGTTCGATCGTGAGATCGTCGCCAAAGGCGGGCACGCTCGCTCGCAGGTAACGTGCGAGTGCTTCGGTGTCAAATCGGTGCGCTGTGCGCACGGGCGTGAGGACGGCGTTGCTCATGTTGCTCTCCGCGGCGAGCGCGCAGCATACGGCTTGATCCGAGCCGCCGCAAAATGCGAGTCTTGCCGCTCTATCTGCGGCTTTCCTCGAACTTAACCTGTTTTCCTGAGGGGGATTTCATGGCTCTCGCGAAGCGTATGGCAGTCACGCTGCCGGCTGGTCCGAAACTGGAACACACGATCGAGCGTATCCGCTGGGCGGAAGACAATGGCTATCCCGATGGCTGGTTCTCCGACTCGGGCGCGCCGGACACGCTCACGCAAATAGCGGCCATTGCGCATCACACCCGATCGATCCGGATTGGCATCGCGGTCACGCCGGTCTACACCCGCACCCCGGCGGTTCTGGCAGCGTCTGCCAATGTCATTGCTCAGGTACTTCCCGGCCGGTTCATCATGGGGCTGGGCTCGTCGAGTCAGACCATCATGGGCCAGTGGAACGGCATTCCGCTCGATCGCCCGCTTACCCGAGTGAAGGAAACCGCGATCATGGTGCGCAGCATGCTGCGCGGCGAAAAGTCGGACTTCGATCTCGAAACCCTGTACAGCAAGGGTTACCGACAGCCGGCGTCCGAGAATCCGCCGCCGATCTATCTTGCCGCCCTGCGCTCCAACATGATCGAAATGGCGGCGGAAGTGGGTGACGGGGTCATCTTCAATCTGTGGCCGAAGGGCGCGCTGCCGAAAATGATGGAGCACGTGAAGATCGGCGCCGCGCGGGCAGGCAAGGACTGGCGCGACGTGGAGATCGTCAATCGCGCCATGGTTCTGGTGACGGACGACAAGGCACAGGCGCGCAATCTGTTTCGCGCCGCGTTTGCCCCGTACTACGCCACCCCCGTCTACAACGCGTTTCTCGCTTGGGCCGGGTACGAGGATGCAGCAGCCACCATTCGTGAAGGCTGGGCGGCGAAGGATCGTGACAAGACCGGTGGCGCGCTCACCGACGCGATGATCGACGAGATCGCGATCATAGGTGATGAGGACGAGTGCCGGGCGCGCATTCAGGCTGACGCGGACGGCGGCGTGCATACGCACATTGTGGCGCCGATGGCCGCATCTGCCGCGGACGTGCAGCGCACGTTTGCAGCGTTTACCGCCGATCAGTTCACGCTGCGCTGAGCAGCGTTGGGGGAACTCATGGAATACCGCAAGATCATCCTGGACCAGCCGCTGCCGCGCGTGCAGCGCATCACGCTGAACCGTCCGGAGAAGCGCAACCCGCTGTCGAACGAACTCCGTTCGGAGATGTTTCATGCGCTCGAACAGGGCGATCAGAATCCGGACATCCGGGTGACGATCATCCGCGGCGCCGGCAGCTGTTTTTCGGCTGGCTACGACCTGCAATCGGACGTGTCTCAGGCGCAGCCTTTCTACTCCGCCGGTGGGCTAGGCAACTGGCCGCGGCATGTGGTCGATGGCTTCTTCCACATGTGGGATCTGGCTAAGCCGGTGATCGCGCAGGTGCACGGCTACTGCCTGGCCGGCGGTACCGAGCTCGCGACGGCGTGTGATCTCGTGTATGTCGCGGAGGACGCAAAGATCGGTTACCCGGTGGTGCGCACGATCAGTCCGCCGGACAATCAGTTCTACCCCTGGATCGTTGGGCTTAGGCGGGCGATGGAGCTCATGCTGACGGGGGATCACATGTCGGGTCTTGATGCGGTGGAAAGCGGTTTCGCCAACCGCGCGTTTCCGGAAGCTGCGCTCGAGGAGGAGGTGCTGCGCATTGCCGAACGCGTGGCGCGCACGCCCACCGACCTGCAGCAGATCAACAAACGCGCGGTGCATCGACAAATGGATGCCATGGGCATTCGCGCGGCCATTCGTGCGGGCACGGAGATGCAGACACTCGCAACCTTCACCCGCACGGCACAGGATCACTTTGCCGAGATCCGCAAAGGGCTCACCCAGGCGCTCAGCAAGCGCGACGCGGAGTACGGCGATTATCGAACCCGCGACAAGCCGGCGGAGTGATCCATGGGACTGCTCTACGTTTGCCGCCATGGTGAGACCGAATGGAACGTAGAGCAGCGCATGCAGGGGCATGGCGATTCCGCGCTGACCGAGCGCGGCCAACGGCAGGCTCGTGCTCACGGGGACCTGCTGGCCGGCCGAGGCGGGGTGCAGGCACTGCTGGTCTCCCCGTCAGGTCGCACGCGCGCGACCGCGGCACTCATGCTCGAGGCGCTGGAGTCCGCCCCGCAAATCGGCTTTCACCCGGAGCTCATGGAGCGTCATTCCGGACAATGGGAAGGATTGACGCTCGATGAGATCGCGGCGCGGGACGCACAGGCGTGGGCGCAGCGCGCCCGAGACCCCTATTTCCATCGTCCACCCGGGGGTGAGAACCACGCTGACCTCGAGGTCCGCCTGAGCCCGTTATTGCCGCGACTGAACGCGCAGCTTGCATCGAATGCGCCGGCGCTCGCGGTTGTCACCCACGGCGTGCTCGCGCGCGTGCTCCTGAAATGCCTGCTGAAGCTCGAACCTGACGAAGCGCTGCGTGTGATTCAGCCAAACGCGGTGGTGTACTGCCTCGAACCCGGGCTCGACGGTCTGAATGTCACCCATTTCGTGCAGGGCAGGGGGCCCTTCACTGGCTTTTTCCGCCGCTAAGCCCATCCCGTCCGGTCCTCGTCGATTGCGCCTGTCGGATCGCGGTGAAAGAATCCGGCTCCTCAGTTATCGCAACAGCGGGGGCGACATGAAGGTCGATGGTGGTATTGGTTTCGAACTGGACAAGGCGGGTGCTCAGGCGCAGGAGCTTGAAGCCATGGGGTACTCCGGCATTCTGACTGCCGAAACGTCCCATGATCCTTTCTTCCCGCTTCTGGTCGCCGCTCAGCACACGCAGAAAATTGAGTTGATGACCTCCATCGCCGTGGCGTTCGCTCGTACCCCCATGGTGCTTGCGAACATCGGTCACGACCTCAACGCGGCGTCGAAAGGTCGCTTCATCCTGGGGCTCGGTTCGCAGATCAAGCCGCACATTACCAAGCGCTTCAGCATGCCTTGGTCCAATCCCGCGCCCCGGATGCGCGAATTCATCCTCGCCATGCGCGCGATCTGGGCGAACTGGCATAGCGGTGAGCCGCTTGCGTTTACCGGCAAGTACTACACGCACACGCTCATGACGCCTTTCTTTACCCCGACCGATACCGCCTACGGCGCGCCGCGCGTGTTCCTGGCGGCGGTCGGCCCACTTATGACCGAAGTGGCCGGGGAAGTGGCGGACGGCGTGATCATTCACGCCTTTACCACGGAGAAGTACCTGCGCGAGACCACGCTCCCCGCGCTCGAGCGCGGCTTTGCCCGCGGCGGCAAGACCCGTGCGGATTTCGAGATCAGCTACCCGGTGTTCGTCTGCACCGGATCCAATGAAAAAGAGCTCGACGAAGCCAAGGTGGCGACGCGGAAGCAGATTGCGTTCTACGGTTCGACCCCGGCGTATCGCCCGGTGCTCGAGAGCATTGGCGCGGGCGAGCTGCAGGACGACCTCAATCGCATGTCCAAGCAGGGGCGATGGGATGAGATGGGCACGCTGATCACGGACGACATCTTGACCGCGTTTGCCGTTGTCGGCGAACCGTCCACCATCGCAGGACAGATCAAGGCACGCTACGGCGACATCATCGACCGAACCTCCGCCGCTTATGCCACCCTCAGCCGCGACGATCGGGCGAAGATCATCTCCGAACTCACGGCCGCCTGAGGAGCACGCGATGAAAGTTGATACCGGAATCGGGATTTCGCTGCGCAAGATCCCTGAGCAGGTCAAAGCGGCGGAGGCGGCGGGCTACGACGGCGTGCAAACCGCGGAGATGAGTCATGATCCGTTCTTTCCGCTGCTGCTTGCCGCGGAACACTCAGAGCGTGTGGAACTGCGCACGTCCATTGCTGTAGCGCTGGCTCGCAGCCCGATGATTCTTGCGAATATCGGGCACGATCTGAACGCTTATTCAAAAGGGCGGTTCACCCTCGGTTTGGGTTCTCAGATCAAGCCGCACATCACCAAGCGGTTCAGCATGCCGTGGGGGGCACCCGCTGCTCAGATGCGCGAGCTGGTGCTGGCGATGCGCGCGATCTGGAACAACTGGTACCACAAGGAACCCCTCCAGTTCGTTGGCAAGTACTACCAGCACACGCTGATGACCCCGGCTTTCTCCCCGGAAGACACAGAATATGGTGCGCCACGGGTAATCCTGGCCGCGGTAGGGGCGCTGATGACCGAGGCAGCGGGCGAGGTCGCCGATGGTGTGATCATCCATCCGTTCAGCACGGTGCCCTACATCGAGCAGGTCACGCTGCCGGCGGTGGCGAGAGGACTGGCGAAGGCGGGCAAATCCCGTGCGGATTTCGAGATCAGCTACTCGAACTTCGTTGTTACCGGGCGTGACGAGGCCGAGTTTGCGGCCAGCAAACAAGCTGCTAAGGAGCGCATCGCGTTCTACGGGTCTACGCCAGCCTACAAGGGCGTCCTTGACTCGATTGGCGCGGGGGAGCTGCAGGGCGAGCTCAATATCATGTCCAAACAGGGGCGCTGGAAGGAGATGGCGACGCTGATCACCGACGACATTCTCAACGCCTTCGCGGTGGTCGGCGAACCACATGAGATCGCGCCGGAAATGCTGCGGCGCTACGGTCAGTTTGTTGATCGCACCTCCGCGTCGTTCCCCGTCTCGGATGCCGCTCAGCGCGAGGCGATCATTCGGACGCTGCGCGCAGGCTGACCCCTCGCGCTGTTTGTGTGCAAGGACCTGTCACGCGTCTGTGCGAGCACGTGTTCGGGTCCTTGTTCAACACTCTCGGCAACCGTGGACTGGCATAAACAGCAGAAATGGGGTCAGAACGCTGCTTTAAGATCTTTTTCGCATAAGGCGCTCTAGCTACGCGGTCACCGCAGTGCGTTTAAAAACGGAAAAATAAGCCTTCTGACGATAGCAACAACTAACATATCTGGCAAAACTGTCACAAAATCGTCTTTGATCTCGGCTCAATCAGCCATTGGGCGTGCAATCTGCGGCACGGGCTGGCTAGAATCCAATCAGGTTGTCGTTTCCCGAAGTGTCGCGTTAACCCTCGCTGGTAGGGCTCGACGTCGGAGGTGAACGGTGGAGTTGAATGCCTCACGCGATCGCGTCGCGTGGGCTGCAGGAGACCCTCTGGATGGTTGGAATGCTCTGGAATTCGTTGCCGCTACTGCTGCGTGTGCAGCTGGCTGCGGCACTCATGATCGCTCTTGTGCCGCTGCTGGTGTTGAACGGCACGGTCGATGACAAGCCTCGTACGCTTGCCTTTGCTGTCCCCGCTGCCGCGGGTCCCGCAACCACGTGGGGTCGCAAGGTGGACGATTTTGGTTCCCGAATGGCGCGTGCGTTTGGGGTGCAGCCAGCCGCAGCGAATGATTTCGCGGGCTGGATTCTCGAGGCCAGCGAGCGTCACCATCTCGATCCCGAACTGCTGGCGAGCCTGGTCAAGATTGAGAGCCAGTTTCGGGTTCACGCGCGGTCTCACCGCGGCGCGGTGGGTCCGGCGCAGGTCAAGCCTTGGGTCTGGTCCGATTTCTGCGGCACCTCACGACAGGACTTACTGGTCAACCCGGAAGAAAACATTTATTGCGGCGCCCAGGTGCTGTCTCATTTCCGTGATCGCTGCGGTGCAGAGGCGTGCGCGCTGGAGGGCTACAAGACCGGGAAACCGCGGCCGGGGCGAGCTCGGCTCTACGTCGCGCGGATTGACGCAGCAGCTGAACGTCTGCGCAACACGGTGCTTTGACCGCGGATGACGCCGACGCCCGTCGGCGCTATTGAGAGAAGGTGGCGACGCTCAATACCCGGCTTCGCCACGCGCGATGGTGTCGGCGAAGGCTGGGTCCAGGGGCTCATAGCGCGCGCTACCGGGTTTCAGCACATACAAAGGATCACGCACCCGGGTCAGATCGTACGCTTCGTCTCGTAGCGCTCCTTTGACCATCTTGAAGGTACCGGTGACGTCGATTTCCGGTTCAATGCGCAGGAACAGGGGGCGCGCGTAGGCGGGGAGTTCGCGTATGACGTGCGCTGAAAAGGCATCGAGGTCGAGTTCCGCAACGCCCTCTGCCAGCGTGAGCGCGGCCATGCCGGCGCGGCCATCCGCCCCCGGTACGGTTACCCCATAGACATTTGAGAAACGAATCTGCGCAAACGCGTTGATGATCTCGCCGACCTCGTTGGTAGAGACGTTCTCCGACTTCCAGCGAAAGGTATCGCCCACCCGGTCCACGAACTGGTAGTGGGGATAGCCGATCGTGAAACCAACGTCCACGGTGCGCATGAGGTCGCCCGAGTTGAACCACGCGTCGCCGGATTCGAAGGCGTCGCGAACGATCTTCTTCTCGGTGGCGTCCGCGCTGGTATAGCCCTCGAAGACCGCGTCGGGGCTGATATGTCCGAGCAGTAGCCCGGGCTCGCCAGGGGCGACGGGCAGGCAGCGTCCATGGGTGTCGCGCACGATTTCGTCCGCATCGACGTCATAGCGCACGAGCGCGTGGCGGACAGATGTCATGCCGACCGTGCAATCCTTATTCAGCAGATTCGCGAACGCGACGTTGCCCTCGCTGGCGCCGTAAAACTCGGCGACGCGTTTGATACCAAACCGGGCTTTGAACACCGGCCAGATATCCGGGCGCAGGCCGTTGCCCATCACGCTGCGCAGTGGGTTGCGATGATCGTCAGGCTCGGGCGATGTGGCGACGAGGTAACGGCAAAGCTCGCCGATGTAAATGAAGCAGGTGCTGCCGTGCTCGCGGACTTCACGCAGGAAATTGCTAGCGGAAAACTTCCGACGCAGAAATACGCTCGCTCCCGAGGAGAAGGAAGCGCCCATGCCGATCATGAGCCCGGTGCCGTGGTAGAGCGGAAGGCAGATATAAATGCGATCCTTCTGCGAGCACTTGAGCCCAGCCTTGTGCGCGAGAAATGCGCTCGAGAGATAGCGACGATTGGATAGTACCGCCGCCTTGGGCAGCCCCGTCGTACCCGATGTAAAGATGTAGAACGCGTGGGTTCCGAGCAGGTTTTCGGCGGTCTCGTCCGGATTGCCAGGGTCGCCTGAGGGAAGCAGACTGCTCAGGTCCCGCGCCCAGTCTGGCGAGCTGACAGCGCCGTCGGGGACGCCCAGATAGTCCCGCTCCGTATCTAGCGCGAGTTCTGCGCGCACGTCGGCAAGGGCTGGCGCGAGTTCGGCACCGAAGATGCACTTGCGCGACGCGGTGACGCTCACACAGTGGCTGAGCGGGCGCCCCCGCAGGTTGGTATTTATCAGCCCCGCAGTGACACCGAGCTTGTTCAGCGCAATGAGGACCGCAAGGAATTCAACGCGGTTCTCCATGAACACGCTCGCCGTGTCGCCACGCGTGAGCCCCTCTGCGCGCAGTGCCGCCGCATATCGGTTCGCAAGAGAGTTGAACTCACGCCAACTGAGTGATCGTCCCTCGAAGACGAGCGCCGAGGCATCCGGCCAGTTGACCGCATTGCGTTCGACCAGCGCACCCACACAGTCGCGATCAGTTAGCGGTCGCGGAGCCATGCCCTTTTTCAGGGCGAGTAGTGTGGGAACCTCGGACAGGGTTCTGGCAACGTCGAGCAATCCCATGACGCGACTTCCTCCGTGGACTTGCGCCGGTTGATCGGCTCACACGAGAACGGGGCTCTCGCTCGGTGCTTCATGATCGCCTGGGTGGGCGCGTCGAGCGAGGTCCGGGTCGATGGAGCGAAACCGGTAGTGACCATCCTCATGCAACGTGCGTTCGATCCGGTTGCGGTGCATGAGCAGATGCAGGTGGGCAATAGCCTCACCCAACGCCATCATCATCTGGCGGGGATCAAGGCGGCGTGTGAACAGCACGGGAAGCAAATCCCGCGCGAGGGCTGGCTCGGTGCAATGCTCTTCGATTGCAAGCATCCGATCCTCATGATGCGACAGCAGCGACCGCAGACGCTCGCGGACACCGGTAAAGGGCAGATTGTGCGCTGGCAGCACCAATAGATCGGAAGGCAGGGTGAGCAGTTCGTCGAGCGACTGCATCCAGTCTTTCAGTGGATTGGCTTCCGGTTCGGTGGGATGCACGGATACGTTGCTCGTGATGACCGGGAGAATCTGGTCACCGGACAGGAATACCTTGAGCGACGCGGAGTAGAGGCAAGCGTGTTCTGGAGAGTGCCCGCTGCCCACCACGACCTGCCATTCCCGACCACCGATGCGCAGGATGTCGCCATGCTGGAGCCGTCGGTAACCTCCTGGCATCTCCGGCATGCTCATGCCGTCGCTTGAGCGCTGCTCCCACTGTCGCCGCAGCTCGTCCAGATACTCGCCAGGCATGCCTGCGCGGAGGTAGAACTCCCGGCTGAGCCAGCTTGAGTGCGGGCTGCCGCCGCCGGAGAATGCGCGGGCCTGGTAGTACTCAGCGCGCGTCATGTAAAGCGGGCATTGGAAGTGATCGGTAATCATCTTCGATTGACCGACGTGATCGGGGTGCATGTGTGTGCAGATCACGCCAATGACCGGCTTGCCATTGAGGGCCGTGTCAAAGATACGCAGCCAGAGTTCACGAATCTCCGCTAGCGCAAGGCCGGTGTCTATCACCCACCAGCCCTGGCCATCTTCGAGCAGATACAGATTGATGTGGTTTAACGACCCGCCCATTGGCATCGTCAGCCAGCGCACGCCGGGCGCGACTTCGAGCGTGGTGCCAGGCTCTGGGTGACGTGCATAAGGATAGTGGAGTGGGTCCATGGATCGCCCCCCGGCGCTCTGCTCAGTCCCCCAGTATAAGCGAACTTCCCCAGCCGACGTGTCACACTCGGTCATAATCAGGTCGTACCATAGGACCATGGACAACACGCACAACGCGCGTAGGACGTCGGCGCTCAGGGCAGCGTTGATCTCGCTCGCCACGACTCTTTCTGGGGCGCTGCTTGTGATCGGCATCGTCGCGCTCTTTGCGGTTTGGTCGATGAATCGCGCTTGGCGCGACGGTCTCGCCGCGGCCGATGGTCTCGAGCAGATCGCTTATCGCGCCACCCAAACCCAGGTGGATTTCAAGATCGGCATACAGGAGTGGAAGAATGTTTTGCTCCGCGGAGAGAATCCGGAAGACCTGGCGTTTTACCGCAGCGCCTTTGACTCGCGGCAGGCCAGCGTCACCGAGCATCTCGCCGTGCTTGCAGAGTCAACTCGTCAACTTGAACTCAAGGCCGCCTCGGAGCACGTCGTTATCCTTGTCGCGGCGCATAGTGCTGATCTGGACCGCTATCGATCCGCTTTAGACCAGGCTCTTGCGGGCGATGGAACATTGCCGTTGGGGGCAGCGACCCGGGTTGATCGCGCCGTCCGCGGAATCGACCGCAAGCTCGAAGCGCGAATCGATGCGCTAGCCGCGGAAACCCAGGCGCTGGCGACGGAACGTCTGGCTAACCTTAGCCTCGAGCTTGAAGATCGTTATCGGACGTTGCGGGCCGTGCTCTATGTGTTGCTCGCCGTTGCCTTCCTGCTCGTCGGAGTCAGTCTTTTCGGCGCGCTGCGAGCGACGCGGAACATCTGAGCATGTACGAGCTCGGCTATGCCCTCGCCGGGCTCGGTCTGTTTCTCGCAGGGCTCCTGCAGCTTGCACAACAACTACAGTCTCTCACCGGTCCGCGACTGCGCGCCTTTCTCGCTCGAGTCGCTGGGAGGTCTGTGTCTGCAGCGGGCTCGGGTCTCATGCTCGGCGCCTTGACTCAGAGCACGAGCGCCGCGGCGTTTGTCTGCATTGGCCTGCTTAATTCGGGTGCGCTGCCTTTCTCACGAGCGCTGACCGTCAGCGCCTGGTCGAGCGTGGGCACGTCTGTTTTGGTCTTTCTTGCGTCGGTAGATGTCCTGCTGGTGGGTCTCTTCGCGATTGGTGCCACGGGTATCGCTCAGCTCCTGAACCTCAACCGAGTCGCCGCTGGACAGCGCTTTATCGGTCTTGCTTTTGCAGTGGGAGCTCTGCTCACCGGGCTTGGGCTGATTAAGTCGGGTGGCGCTCTTCTGCAGCAGTCGAGTTGGACCATTGAGTTCTTCGTCTTTGCGGGTGAGCACGCGCCCATCGCATTTTTGCTCGGGCTCATGGTCACGCTCATCGTGCAGTCTTCTGCAACGGTGAGCATTCTGGCGGTAACGCTCAATATGGCAGGCGTTCTACCGCTGGCACAGGCCGTACTGCTGGTGTGCGGCGCCAGCATCGGGTCAGGTCTCTCGGTCGTGTTGGTCACCTCTCACCTCGAAGGCGTGCCTCGGCAGCTTGCACTCTGGCAAGGGTTGGTGAAGGTCATCGGGGTCTTGATTGTACTGGCGCTCATTGGGTTGGCAGGGGGCGTGTTGCCGGCCGAGCAACTGTTGGGGCTCGACCAGTGGCCGGTCCCGACCCGAGTGGCCTTGCTCTATCTCGTCCTGCAGATGGCAGGTGCGCTGGGGGCTGGCTTGATTCAGCCGCGCCTGGTGACGTGGCTGGAACACCTGGCTCCCGAACCGGCGGCGAATAGTCGGTTTGCGCCTCGATTCATTGATTACACGGATGCCGCTCGTGACCTGCAAACGGCGCTGGAACTTGCAGAGCGCGAGCAGCATCGCATGATCCGTGAACTCCCTTGTGCGCTCGATCCATTGCGCACCCAAGAACTTGCTGGCGCGGAGATGCTCCCGGACGCTGAGCGGCGCGCGGCGTCACTGGGCCTCAACGCGCGCATTGGTGAATTCATTGGAGATGCCCTCAGAGAGACCAGTCCGGGGGACCGCCTGCCCGCGGTCTTTGCGTTGCAGAGCCGGAATGAGGCGCTGCGCTCACTACAGGAATCGCTACACGATTTTGTTGCTGCGCTCGTGCCGGCAGGATCCTCGGTGCTTGCGTCGGGACTGACCGAGTCGCTTCATTTGATCCTGACGGTACTGGTGGATCAGGTGTGTGACGGGCAACAGGAGGAAGCCCTGCTGCGCGATCTTACCGCTGACCGCAGCGCGCTCATGGAGAATATCCGTGCCGGGCTCATGTCCCTGGCACCGGAATCACGTGCAGAAGGGCACGACCACGAAGCGCAGGCGCTGTTGCTTGCCACGGGAATTTTCGAGCGCGCGGTATGGCTGGTGCGTCAGGTGGCATTTGCCGGGCGTTGATCGGTCGCGCCCGAGAGCGCTGGGTGCAGCCGCGCGCGTTCTTTGTTCGGGCGGTCGCTGCAATTGCCGGGCGCTTGAATTAGATTACGGACAATCTGAGGGAGGGATATGCCATGCCGATGAACGTCAAGCCGGTGCCCGCGCTCGACAACGAGATCAACGAGATTCGTCTCGCAACCGCCGAGATCGTCAACAAGGAAATCCTGCCGAACGAAGGGCGCCTATGGGGCGCTGTGTCGAACAGCGCGAATGAACAGAACGAAATTGCGCGTGAAGCGAAGGCGCTGCGGCGGGAAGTTCAAGAAAAGGTCAAGCAAGCCAAGCTCTGGGCGCCCCACCTGCCGCGCGAGTTTGGTGGCATGGGGCTCAGCTTTCTGCAGCACGCTTACATGAACGAGGTGCTGTCCTACAGCCCGGGAGCAGCATCGCTCTTTGGTGTGGTCGCACCCAACTCCGGTAACCAGAAGATTCTCGTGCAGTACGGCACGCCCGAGCAGCATGAAAAGTGGTTGAAGCCGCTGACCGACGGCACCATGCAATCCGGATTCTCCATGACAGAGCCGCACACGCCGGGCTCGGATCCGCGGTCGCTATCCACGCGCGCAGTGCTGGAAGGCGATGAATGGGTCATCAACGGGCATAAGTGGTTCACGTCGAACGGCTACTCAGCGGATTTCTTCATCGTCATGTGTCGCACAAGCGACCCGAGCGCACCGGGCGGGGACAACGATCGCATGACCCAGATCATCGTGCCCAGGGACGCACCCGGGGTGAAGATCGTGCGCGGCGTGCCGGTGTGGGGCCGAGCATCGAGCCACTGCGAAATCATTTATGACAACGTCCGCGTGCCGAAGTCCAACCAGCTTGGGCGCACTGGCAGTGGGCACCGCGCGGCGCAGGATCGGCTCGGCGCCGGTCGCGTCTATCACTGCATGAATTCCATCGGCTCGATGTGGCGCGCTTTCGATCTCATGATCGAGCGGCTCATGACGCGCGAAGTGCATGGCGGCGAAAAGCTCGAAACCAAGCAGTTCATGCAGGGATTCGTGGCGGAAAGCTATATGGACATCCAGAGCGCGCGCCTGATGACCATTCATTGCGCGGAGAAAATGGAATCAGGCGCCGATCCTCGTACCGACATCTCGTCGATCAAGGTGTTCGTGCCAGCCGCATATCACCGCGTTGTTGATCGTGCCATTCAGGTCTACGGCGCCGCGGGCGTGAGCGGTGATCTGCCGCTTGCCGGTATGTATCAAGGCGCGCGCACGCTGCGTATCGCCGACGGCCCGGACGAGGTGCACAAGATCATGATGGCGAAACTCATCCTGCGTCGGTACCACGCGGGGGAATCCTGGGACTTCGGTAACTGAGGCGCACCCATGCCAAGACTCACAGCTTCAGAGCAGGATGCCTTTCTGGCGGAGCGGGGCGTCCTTATGCGTGTTGCGGTCGTGCGCGCTGACGGGAGCCCGCTTGTTACGCCGATCTGGTTCCTGCACGAAGAGGGCGCGATCTGGTTTACGCCGCGCGCGCGCTCCGAGTGGTTCGACTGTCTGCGTCGCGACCCGCGCGTGGCGCTGTGCATCGATGAGCAGCCGTTGCCGTATCGAAAGGTCGTGGTCGAGGGACGTGCGGAGCTGGTCCATGATGTGGGCGAGGACGACGCCTGGCGCGACCGCTACCGGCGTATTGCGCGGCGCTATGTGGGCACCGAGGGCGCCGAAGCTTATATCCGCGACACCTGGAATGAACCGCGCGGTCTCTACCGCGTGCAGCTCGACGATGCCGTCGTGAAGTCGTGGCGTATGCCGGTTGCCACAGAGGATCAGCGCGGCATCTGGCACGGGCGCTACTATCACGGCGAGGTCGCGGATACCTGAGTCAGCACTCTCGCCTCACGTCGGGTTGACCCGCGGGGGGCTGCGCAATAAGGTGTAAGTACACGTGAATGCGCAACGAACTACTGAAGGCGGCGAAGAGATCGAGTCCATGCTGGACCCGATACATTGCGTCAGTAACAACCTGCAAAAGACCGCTCGAGCGGTTGGGCGCGTTTTCGCTGAAGAAATGCGCGCCTCGGGGCTGACGCGAAACCAGTACCCCGTTCTGGGATATCTGGAGGCGGCGGGGCCGTGCCCGGTGTCCTACCTTGCCTCACGGCTGTACATGGAGCGAACCACGCTGACGCGAAACCTGACGCCGCTTGAACAGGCGCGACTCGTGGAGCGCCCGGTAGATCCGCAGGACGCTCGCGTGCGGCTCGTGGCCATTACGCCGCTGGGGCGCAGCAAGCTGCGTGAAGCAAACGACGCCTGGCGCCGGGCGCAAGCGCGTGTGATCCAGCTGTTCGGCGTCGCCGAGTGGCGTCAGCTGGAAGGGTCGCTCCGCACGCTGCGTCGACTCGTTCAGTAACCCCGTACCAGGATCTCGCTATGAAGCCGCCAACCCAGCCTGAGTTCAGCAAGCCTGCGCAACAAAGTGTAGATACACCTATGTCCACGGCGCGGAGAACAGTCTCTCCGCTCGTGCGGGAAATGCTCGAGGCGCCGCCGCTTCCCCTGCTCCTGCGGCTTGCCGGGCCCAATGCCACCGCTTTTCTTGTTCAGGCTGGCGTGAGCATGGCCGAGACCTGGTTTGTTGCGCGGCTTGGCATTGAACCGCTGGCCGCTATCGCGCTCATGTTTCCGCTGCTCATGCTGCAGCAGATGCTCGCCAACGGTGCTATGGGGGGGGCGGTCGCCAGCGCAATCGCGCGTGCGCTCGGTCGGGGTGATCGGGCAGCTGCCGAATCCCTGGTGTGGCACGCGCTGGTGATTGCGGCTGGGGCGAGTCTTCTGTTCCTGCTGCTCTGGCTCGTTGGGGGTCATTGGCTGTTGTCCCTGACGGGGGCTCCGGCGCGGGTGATCAGCGAGGCGGCGCGTTACGGCGAGGTGCTCTTCCTCGGCGCGTTGCCGCTCTGGACCATGGCGTTTCTGAATGCCGCGCTCCGTGGTGCTGGCAACATGCGTTTGCCTGCGCTGTTCATGATTGGCAGTTCACTGCTTCAGGTCCCGCTCACAGGCGCGCTGATATTTGGCTGGCTGGGTCTGCCGGCGCTGGGTCTGCGGGGCGCCGCAGTTTCGGTCATCGTCGTGTCAGCTCTGTCCACCGTTCTTCTCCTTGTGAAGATCCTGCGCCCCGATGCGCCGGTACGCCTGATGCGGGCTGCCCTGACGCTGCGCTGGGTTTTGTTTGCGGACATCTTTCGCGTAGGTCTTCTTGCCGCCCTGTCTCCCATCTTCGTGGTGCTGACCATTAGTTCCCTCAACCTGCTGGTTGGGCGTTTCGGCGTCGACATGCTGGCAGGCTATGGCATTGTGGCCCGCCTCGAGTTCTTGCTGGTGCCGATGGTGTTCGGTATCGGCACGGCAATGACCTCCCTGGTGGGCATCAACATGGGCGCTGGCAATATTGCACGTGCCGAACGTATTGGCTGGACTGGAGGTCTGACGGCAGCGGGTCTGACGGGGACGGTCGGATTGTTGCTCGCGCTCGTGCCGGGCCTTTGGCTTGATCTCTTCACTGAAGATGCGGAGAGCTGGCGCGCGGGCGCACTCTATCTGCAGATTGTGGGTCCGGCATTCCTGTTTCAGGGCCTCGGGCTTTCGCTCTATTTCGCGTCGCAAGGTGCCGGTACCGTCGCGTGGCCGGTTGCCGCCACCGTGCTTCGGTTTGTGATTGCGGTGGGTGGCGCCGCTGTGGGCGTGCTCTGGCTCGACCAATCAGTCGGCTTCGTATTTGCCTGTGTTGCTGCGGGCATGGTGGTCTACGGCGCGCTCACCGCAACGGCGGTCGCCCGTGGCGCCTGGCGTCAGAAGGGAGCGTGATGGTGAGTGATAATCAACGGCGAGAAACAGATCCAGCGCAGCCCCGCGTGAATACAGCGGATCTGCTCGGTGTGACGCCGGAAGGCGTTGACGACCTGTTCCTCGGCGAGCCGCGGGATTACGGTCCGCTGCGCATATACGGCGGACACTTTCTGGCACAGGCGCTCGCTGCCGCCTTTGGCACGGTGGCTGAAAACAAGCTCGCGCACTCGCTGCATGGGTACTTTCTGCGCCCCGGTATTCCCGATTGGCCGATTCAATATCGCGTCGACCGGCTGCGCGAGGGAGGTGGCTACGAAACCCGCGCAGTTCACGCGACTCAGCAGGGGAACACGGTGTTTTTCATGTCAGCGTCATTCAAGGTGCCCGAGGTGGGCGACGCGCACCAACCGTCTTTGCCTGCGATGGGCGGCCCTGCGGCCGCGATGGCACGCCGCGTGGCCTCGGGGCGCGAGCGTGTGCCGCTGCCATTCACGTTGGGTACCGGAGTCGAACTCGAAATTCTGGATGACTGGTCGCCCCTAAATGCTCGACTGGAGGAAGGAGGTATTCAGCTCTGGATGCGACTCGCCGCTCACGCATTACACTCGCCGCGGCTGCAACAGTGTGCGCTTGCGTTTCTGTCCGACAGCACATTGCTGTTCAACGCCCTGCGCCGGCACGGTCAGCCCTTTGTGACGCACAGAACGACCAGTCTCGATCACGCGCTCTGGTTTCACCGTCTTCCTGACTGCGGACAGTGGCTCTTCTTTGACCAGAGTGGTCCGGCTGCTGCGGATGGTCGCGGTCTCAATCATGGATTCATCTACGCGAGCGACGGAAGTCTCCTGGCCAGTGTGGCGCAGGAGGGCATGATGCGGCGCATAGCCTGATACCGCCCATGAACTGCGCTTTGGCTGTCGACTATTCGGCGCCTTGATTGGTGTTGCGATCAGTCGTGCGGTCGATCGGTCACGCGGTTTCCCGGCGGGTCTCATAGTTCGCGTCGTCAGGCGCAGCGAGGATGCGTTCGAACTGGGTCATCGTATAGGGACACTGGGTCACGATGCGGCCGGAGGGTGCGCGATAATAGCCCCGGCAATCGTTGCTCCAGACCTCGATCGACGCGATGTCTTTCTGCAGCTGCTCGTTGTAGGCGATCATGGCTTCGGGCGTTACGTCGATCCAGGCGATGCCCTGGTCCAGCATGCGACGAATGTGCCGGACCATGTACTCCGTCTCGAGCTCGAGCATTGTGATCAGCGAGTTGTTGTTGGTGTTGGGCCCGTAAATCATGAACAGGTTGGGAAACCCGCTCGTGGTGATGCCGCGATAGGCGATGGCGCCGTCGCGCCAGGCATCCTTGATGGCAAGTCCCGCGCGACCGGTGACGTCGAGCGCCGAGAGATAAAGGGTGGTTTCGAAGCCGGTCGCCAGAATGATGGTGTCCGTGGGTCGCAGTTCCCCCCGTTGGGTGACGATGCCCTCAGGAACCACGCGCTCGATGCCTTCATCGACCAGGCGCACGTTAGGCCGATTGAACATCGGGTAGTACTTGTTCGACAGCAGCGGCCGGCGGCAGCCGTAGCGCCAGTCGGGCGTAAGGCGGCGCCGAAGGTCTGGATCTTGCACCGCGGCGATATTGGCGCGCCCGGCAGTTTCCGCGTCTGCGAGCATCTTCGGGTTGTCGAACAGAATAGCGGCTTCGAGCTCGCGGTAAATTTGCGCTCGAAGAGCCTGCACCGTCGCGGGATCGCTGCGAAAGCGCTCCAGTTCCGCGTCGGAGAAAGGCGCATCCTTCTTCGGTACCACCCACTGGGGTGTGCGCTGGTAAATGTCGAGCTGGCCCACGATGGGCGCGATTTCCGGCGCGGTCTGCACGGCGCTTGCGGCGCTGCCAATGAGCGCGACGCGCTCGCCGGCCAGATCGTGCTCGTCCTGCCAGCGCGCGGTATGAAAGACTGTGCCAGCGAATTCGTCGAGCCCGGGGATGTCCGGCTGCGTGATCTCGTTGAACATGCCGATGCCGCTGATCACAAAGCGCGCGGTCAGACGATGGCCGTCTGCGGTTTGCACGTCCCAGTGGGAATCCTTGTCAATCCAGCGCAGCGCGGTCACGGTCTGATTGAAGTAGCAGTGCGGGAGCATTCCGTACTTGTCGGCGACCTGTTCTACGTACGCCCTGATCTCCGCCTGACCCGCATAGGGCCGTGACCAGTCGACTTTGGGCGCAAAGGAAAATGAATAGAGGTGCGATTGCACGTCGCATTCGGCCCCGGGGTAGCGGTTATGCCACCAGGTTCCGCCGACGCCGGAGGCTTGCTCCAGGATCACGAAATCAGTAATGCCCGCCGCGACGAGCTTGATGCCGGCGCAAAGACCGCCGGGTCCGGCGCCGATGATCAGCACGGTCACGCAGTCTGGCGGAGAGTTGATTGGTTCACTCATTAGGCTTCCCCCCTAGTCTGCGCATTTTTGCAGCGTTGGATAGCCTTTGGCGAGCACGATGACGGGCGCTCGCGTCAGCCCAGGAGCAGCCTTTAGCGCCGGGAGAAACAGAGCATCCCGGTTGTGCTCATGCAACTCTGAAGTTCTGGAATTGCCAAGGGTCGGATTCGTCGACCTGCTCATCCATGAGCCAACCGCGACCATCAAGAGGCGTCCAGTCCGTGTACACGCCGCCGAGATTGCCAAGGTAAGGCGCCGCGAGTTCCATGATCTCTGCGTGAGGCAGCTCATCGGGTTCGAGGATGCCGCGATCAGGGTGGGTGATACACCAGATTGCGGCGCTCATCACAGCGGCGGTCACCTGCAGGCTGGTGGCGTTATTGTGCGGGCAAAGAGATCGGGCGGTGTCGATGTCGAGCATCGAGCCGTACCAGTAAGCGCCGTGCGTCGGTCCCATCAAGAGCACGCCGAGAGCGTCGGTGCCGCTTACGATCTCGTCCCTGATCAGATGCTTGTGATGCTGCAGACGCCAATTTCGTCCCGCGAGTTCATGCACGGACAGCACGGCGTCATCGCAGGGGTGATAGGCATAAAACACGGTGGGGCGATACCTCGGCGCGTGAGGATTGCCAAGCGTCAGGTAGCTCGCGATGGAAATGGATTCGGCGTGAGTAATGAGAAAACCGTGTTGCGCACCGGCGAGCGGCGTCCACGAGCGCACGCGTGTAGCGGCGCCGGGGCGCCGGAGGTAGATCGCAGCGCGATCACCTCGCGCATGGCGCGCACCGTCGGCGGGGAAAGTACGCTCGTGAGTGCCCCAGCCGAGCTCGGCCGGCTGGCAGCCTTCGCTGACGAAACCATCGATCGACCAGGTGTTCACGAACTCATCGGGTTGCTTGCGTCGCGGACAGACCTGGGTGTCACGTTCCGCGATGTGGATGGTACGCACGCCAAGCCGCTCAGCCAGATGCGCCCAATCTTCGCGCTGCTTCGGCTCGTCTGTCTCAAGAGCCGTATCGGTAGCCAAATTCAGGAGAGCCTGTTTGAGAAAATGCGAGACGAGCCCTGGGTTTGCGCCGTGCGTGAGGATTGCGGTGGGTCCCTGGTTGTGAGGTCCCCGCAAACGCAGCGCGGCTTCGCGCAGCGCATAGTTGGTGCGGTCAGCAGGCGGCAGACGCGCATCCAGATAGCCGCCAGCCCAAGGCTCGATGCAGGTGTCGACGTAAAGCACCGACAGATCTCGGCAGAGTTCGAGCAGCGCAACGCTGCTGACGTTGACCGCCAGATTGAGCACCAGGTCGCCACCTGCCAACCGCGGTGACAGCACCGAGCGCAGGTTAAGTCGCGTCAGCGCGAGCACTTCCACGCTGACCCCATAGCCCCCTGCAACCGTGGAGCCCTCCGGATCGTCTGTGATGATGCTGATGCGCCGCGGGTCGATCGCAATATGACGGAGCAGGAGCGGCAGGACGCCTTGGCCGACACTGCCAAAGCCGATGATCAGAATGCGGCCTGAAAACTCAGCGAGACGGACGTTCTGCATCGATCGGTCGCTTGCGGGGGGATTGGCGAGATTACGGATTCCGAGCGCGAAAGCCAGTCGATTCGAATCGTGGGGTTCACCCGTATCCGCGAGGTTGGTTTATGGTCTATGCTCGAACGCTTCCGCGGCGCGGGTAGGGTCGCGGAAGATTAACTATCGGGTGCGAAGGGGAGGGTTTAACCATGGCACAGACACATGATCACGAGATCGTATCGATCTATCCATTCACGGATGCCGAGATCGATGCAATGCTCAACAACTCCAACGAGTGCGTGCTGAACTGGGCGACCAAGGATGGTTGGCCGGTGGGCGTGACGCACGCGTTCGTCTGGCACGACGGTAAAATCTGGATCACGTTCGCATCGCACCGACATCGCGCCGCAGCCATTCGTCGCGACAATCGCGTGTCCGTCGTTGTCAGCAGCGCGGGCTACCCGGCGGGTGCGTCGGAAGACCTGCCGCGCGGCGCGATAACCTTCAAGGGCCACGGTGAATTCGTAGAAGATGCAGAGACGCGCCACTGGTTCTACACAGCGCTCTCGCAGAAGCTCAATCCTGAGAACAAGGCGGGCGAGGAGTTTTTCTACAACCTTCTTGATTCGCCGCTGCGGACGATTCTGGCGATCGCTCCGGTCAAAAAGATCATGTACAACGGTCGTACGGCGAGCATGCATATGGCGGGGACGATCGCGGAAGAGGATCTCGGTCCGCGTCTCGAGAGCGACCAGGAGCGCATGAATCGCGAGCGCGCTCGTCGCGGTCTTGCGCCGCGCTGAGCCAGCCGTCATGAGTGCAGGTCTAGCGGGTCGCGTCGCCGCCATCACCGGCGGTACGGCGGGTATTGGTCTTGGCATTGCGGCGGCCCTGCTTGCGCAGGGCGCGAGCGTGGCGCTGATGGCACGAAGCCCTGAGCGCGGCGCGGCCGCCGTGGCGTCCCTCGGCGTGAAGGATCGTGCCGTGTTCGTGGCAGGAGACGCAACGAATCAGGGCGATGTGGAGGCGTTTGTCGATGCGGCGGTCGCTCGATTCGGGCGGCTGGATATTCTGGTCAACAATGCCGGCGGGGCGATCGATCTGCAGCCGATCGTGGAACTCTCAGATGAAGAGTGGGATCGGGTGATGAAGTGGAACCTCTACTCCACGTTCTGGGCCACCCGTCGCGCGCTGAAGGTCATGCTGCCCGCTCGCTGGGGTCGTGTGATCAACATCTCGTCGGTTGAGGGGAAACACGGCAAGGCGGTCTTCACGCCCTATACGGCGGCGAAGCACGCGATCAACGGATTCACCAAATCCGTCGCGCGTGAGGTGGGCACGGAGGGCGTCACAGTTAACGCGATCTGCCCGGGGCTGGTGATCACCGACATCATTCGCAGTAACGGGCCAGCTACGGCTGCGACCATGGGTATGACCTTCGACGAGATGGTTGCGATGTTCTCGCGGGACTCAGCGCTGCAGCGACCGGTAACAGTCGAAGAGGTGGCGGCGCTGGCAGTGCTGCTTGCCTCGGATGCCGGGTCAGGCATCACCGGCGCCATCATGAGCGTCGACGGCGGAACTGCGCAATATTAGGGCTAGCCATCAGGAGCGTCGTCGGTCCTGGCGACGCTCACCATCCATTCCAGTGCATGACCTCCTCGGTTTTTCGCCGTCGTACGGCGGAAAACGGACGCGCGGGGTACCCCGCGGCGATCATCACACACGGTATGACGTCGGCCGGTAGCCCAAGCCGCTCTCGCAGCAGTGCTTCGATGGTCATGTGGAACGTGGTGAAGGCGGTGCCGATGCCCATAGACCGGGCCGCCACAATCAGGTTCTGGGCGGCGGGATAAACCGTTGAGTACATGAACACGTCCTGGGGTGCTTGCGGTGGATACACGCGCCGACCGCAGCCAAGTATCCAGACGGGCACAGCGGCGAAATGGCTGGCGAGGTGTTCCGCCCCTTGATACATGCGCTCGAGCGGTCCCGGCAGATTGCGCGGACGGTTTGCAAATACCGGCGCCATCGCCGCGCTGACCGCCTCGCCAAACTCGCTCTTAAGATCAAGATTGTCGATGATCACGAATTCCCAGCCCTGGCTGTTGCCGGGGCTCGACGCTCTCGTTGCTGCATGCACGAGAGTACGCACGGTTTCGCGCGGTAGTGGATCAGGTTTCAGGTAGCGCATGGCGATGCAACTGTTCATGGCTTCCAGCACGTCCATGTCGGACTCCTTCTCAGTTGGGGCATGATGCCAGCGCTTCGTTCGCACCTGGCTCTTCGGTTACATTGGAGCCGAGGGTTGCGCGTCTGTCGAGAGCTCTGTCGACGGATCTTTCAGCAGCAGACGGCGCGGTAACGGGCCCGCAAATAGGGGGAAGCCAGCGTGAATCTCGGTCTCATTGCCGCCAAGTGGGCCGCGCTCGCGCCAGCCCGGGAAGCCATTATCGATATCCCCTCCGGGCGGCGCGTCACGTTTTCGGAACTCGACCTGTCAGTGCGTCGGCTTGCGAACGGGCTGCTCGGCGCCGGCGAGCTCGCTCACGGTGACCGGGTCGTCATCCTTGCGCGCAACTGCGTCGAGCTGGTCGAGGTGGTGCTGGCTGCGGCGCGGGCTGGGCTTATCGCGGTCCCGCTGAATTGGCGGCTTGGGGTGCCTGAACTCGAGCGTATCGTGCTGGATGCGCAGCCGGGCATGCTGTTGTTTGGCCGCGAGTTCGAGAGCGAGGCTAAGGCCCTTGCCCAGGGCGCCGGGATTGATCAGTTGATCGGGTTCGATGACTCTTCCCCCCTCGGCTATGACGCGTTCAAGGCCCGGGCGAGCGACGCGGAGCTGCCGAAAGGGGCGCAGCCCGCGGCGCATGATCCTTGTCTCATTCTCTACACCGGCGGCACCACGGGCGATTCGAAGGGCGTGCTCCATTCCCACCATAGTCTGTACATGGGCATGTTGAACCAGACGGTGGCAGAGCGAATCGTACCCTCCGATGTGTACATGATGACGGGGCAGATGTTTCATATCCCCGTGGTGCTCGCGCTTAACTATCTGGCACACGGGTGCCCGCTTGTGCTGATCAATTTCGAGCCCCGACTCGCGCTCGAGGTCATTGAGCGTGAGCGGGTGAGCGCGTTCCTCGGCATCACGACCATGTTGAACTGGATGCTCGCTGTCGAAGACTTCGCCGGCTTCGATTTGTCGAGTTTACGCAATATCCAGTACGGTGGCGGTCCGATGCCCGCGACCATGATTCGTACAGCGCTCGCCTCATTCCCGTGCACGCTGATTCAGGGGTACGGTCAGACCGAGGGCGTCACCATGACGTTCCTGTCGCAGGAAGATCATGCGCGGGCGCTGGCGGGCGAGCATCCGGAGCGACTTCGGTCCTGCGGGCGCGAAGGGTTTGTGACCCGCGTTCAAGTGGTCAACCACGCAGGACAGCCAGTGCCGCGGGATGGAACGACCGTTGGCGAGATCATCGTGCGGTCGGAAGCCAACATGCTCGGCTACTGGGGGCGCCCCGAGCTGACCGCGCAAACGTTGCGCGATGGATGGATGTGGACTGGCGACCTCGCGACGTGGGACGTCGATGGCTATGTCTTCATCGTTGATCGTGCCAAGGACATGATCATCTCCGGTGGCGAGAACATCTACTCCGCGCAGGTAGAGAACGCGATTCACCGGCATCCCGCGGTGCTTGAGGCGGCGGTCATCGGTGTGCCGGATGATGAGTGGGGTGAGGCGGTCAAGGCGATCGTTGCACTCAAGCCGGGTATGCAGGCGACGGCCGACGAGATCATTGCCGTGGCGCGCGAGCATCTCGCGTCCTACCAGAAGCCGCGCTCGGTTGACTTCGTCGACGCGCTACCAAAGGCCCCCACCGGCAAAATCTTGAAACGGGCCCTGCGCGATCGCTACTGGTCGGAGCGCGACCGAAAGGTCTGATCAGTGCGTCACGGTCCGACTGGCATCCGCCGCGATCACGGCGCGCGCGAGCAGCAGAGCGCCGATTACTAGCGAGCCGACGACAAACCAGCCGGTGAACGCGAAACCGCCGGCCCAATCGCGCAGCGCGCCCCCGGCG
>JBMTYG010000036.1:0-24263 GCA_049454295.1 Pseudomonadales bacterium | reverse complement strand
TGCTCTAACCTCCACTTCATCACGATAGGCAGTCCGGCCGTCGGCTTGCGCCTCGATGACGATGAGGTGGTCACAGACATTGGCGATGTCGCCTGTCCCGTTGTCGCGAATGCGGAACACACCTTGTGCTTGGTCTTCGGGCTGCAGCGTCGAGGTGACAATCCACTGCTCGCCAAGCGGGATGAGGCCCAGAAATCGCATGCGGACGAGATAGCGTCCGTCGCCCCAGCAAGCAGGCATGGTTGGGGGATCGATGAGATCAAAGACAATGAGCGGTGCCGCCACATGATTTAGCAATCGCGGCGTTTTCACCTCCGCCCAGATGCGCTCGACTGGCGCCTCTAAAACGGTTTGTACAACAACCTTCACGCGAGCACCTCGAAGCTAGGATCGA
This sequence comes from Pseudomonadales bacterium, assembly GCA_049454295.1. Taxonomy (GTDB): domain Bacteria; phylum Pseudomonadota; class Gammaproteobacteria; order Pseudomonadales; family Azotimanducaceae; genus UBA7803. Next base: position 23,869 of record JBMTYG010000036.1, on the reverse strand, counting down.
AACCTTTTCGAAGAGGTCTGCAGCTCCATCTTAGGTCCTCCCGCTTTGGAATGCAGTTTGGATTGCCGACTCACTCGGGTTACCTGTCCCGTTTCGACGCGCTGTTCAACGCTTCATACCTTCGCCCAGACCCACGCTGAATGGGTGAGTCGATCGAGATGGCGCGTGGGCAGTATTTTCCAGGTCAGCACACCAGATTGAGGGTCAGTTGTAGATCGTCAGCCTGACTTGACCTGTCGCTTCCCGCCAGAAGCAGCGGCACGCTAAGCCTCAACAATAAATCACAACGCACGGGTGTGAGACTGGCGTTTATCGGGCACAGTAGGGAAGAAAGGGCGGATTGGCCGCCCTCTTGAAATCAAGATCAGAGCAGGGAAGGGAGAGGACTATGGCCGACTATGATCTCGTCGCCGTTTGGGAAGCGCATTGCCGTTATGAATTTGAGACCAGAGATCTCGACGCCACCATGGCAACAATGGTCGCGGAGCCCTACGTCAATCACATACCGACCATGACAGGCGGCGTCGGTCACGAACAACTCAAGCGGTTTTATAAGTATCACTTCATTGGTGGCAACCCGCCTGACACCGAGCTGGTTCCGGTAAGCCGCACTGTCGGCGCGGATCAGATCGTTGACGAAATGCTCTTTAAGTTCACTCACACGAGCGAGGTCGATTGGATGCTGCCTGGGGTGGCGCCGACGGGCAGAAGGGTGGAGATACCGCTCGTGGCTATCGTTCGCTTTGTGGAGGGCAAGGTTGCGCATGAGCATATCTACTGGGATCAGGCGTCGGTGCTGGTCCAGGTCGGTCTACTGAAGCCGGAAGGTTTGCCGGTCGCTGGCATAGCCACCGCTCGAAAAGCCGTTGATCAGAGCCTTCCGAGCAACGAACTCATGACGAAGTGGGCAAGCAGCGCGAGCAAGCCCATCTGACAGAGTAGCCGCGCTCTGTAAGATGAACAGCCTTGGGCAGCGATGCGCGGCATCCGTGCATCGATGTCAAACGGGGAAGAGCGGAAGGTATCTTGTATCGAAATAGTCAATATTGGGCACGACCAGGCTCATATTGCTGTCCGCTACGCCGAGCCAGCGCCCCATCGTCGCTGCGAGCTGATCAACCGAGAATCCTGGAAGCAGCCTTCCCTGTCCAATGTCAGCGACCGTGCCGTACGCCGTGGGTGGGAAATGCCCATAGATAGTGCCACCGGCGACACCGCCGCCGATGACGAAATGGTGTGAGCCCCAGCCGTGATCGGAACCGTCGCCGTTGCTGGTCAAGGTTCTGCCAAAGTCGCTCGCCGTGAACAGCGTTACATCAGACTGCAGCCCGAGTTGTCCAAGCCAACTCCAGAAAGCGTTGATCGCGGAGTCCAGCGTCGCCATCCGCCGCGCGTGCTCGGTCAGTAGGTTGGCGTGGTTGTCGAAACCACCCAGCGTGACGAGGAACACCTGGCGGTAGAGCCCGAGCGTGCTGCGGGCCGCGATCATTCGGGCCACGACGTTCAGCTGCGCTGCCAGCGAGTTTCCCGTCGAAATCGGGGTGTTGAAAGAACGAGTCGGTGATGGTGCCGCTCGAAGCTTTTCGTTGGTTTCGATGGAGCGCCGATTGATAGCGCCGATCGCATTCTCGAAAAGATTGCGGCTGGACAGCGTTACCAGTTTTCGATAGGCGAGGGGGGGCTGAAGCGGTTTTCAGGAATTGTTGTCGGGAAACGCGTCTTGAGATGACTCAGGTCTCCTATTCCGGACCCGCCCAGCTAAAGCCTTTGAACACCTGTGACAAGCCGATGATGTCGGCATCCGTATAGGTCTCCACTGGCTCGCCGCCAACGGGTCGCGGGGTTCCGTCCTGGTTCAGTTCAATCAGCCCGATCGTGAACAGTTGCATCACTTCACGTGCAAAGTTTTGGTCCGGGATTCGGTGACGAACGGGGTCTTCTTTTTGATTCTTCAAGTGGGACAGATATAGCCCCGTCATGGGATGCCGAGTGACTGCTTCCAGCAAAGTGCGGAAATTCTCGAAGGCGTGCTCCCCCCCGCATGTCGGGCTTTGAAGCGCGCGTTGTAGAGCACCCGCACGGCCCCGGCCAGGGAAACGCGGATAGGCGATTTAATCCGAACATCCGTCACCTTGGCAAAGTACTGGGACGAGGGCTCGGATACAGGCCGAGTCTCTGGTCGTCGCGGCTGCGGTGATTGCTGCTACGGAGCGGAGTGATCGACGCGCGTTGGCGGTGGCGGTGCACTCGCGTATCGTGCTGAGCAGGCAAGGGCCGACGCGCTGGGCAGGCCGTCGTTGTTCAGTGCCGGCACGCTTAGTGGCGATGACGCCTCTGGTGCGTCACGACAAGCGGCCCCCCGGCGCTTTCGGCGGTGGGTTGGTGTCGATAGACGGGACAGAGCCTCGATCTCTGGACTCGAAGTAGGAGATGGCGATCGACCTGGAACTGCTCAGTCTGCTGGCGGCCATGTGTCTCACCGGCGCGGTGGCCGGGCTCACGTCGGGGCTCTTTGGCAACGGTGGCGGGTTCGTTGTGGTGCCCGCGCTGCTGGCTGTGTTGCCGTTCTTCAGTGATGCGGGTGAGGATCTGGTCTACGTGGCGATCGGGACCTCCCTAGCTTCGATCGTGGTCTCTTCGGCGCGTTCCGTGCAAGCACACCACAGGCACGGCGCAGTCGATTTCCAGATGCTGCGCGATTGGGCGATCTGGCTCGTGCTTGGGGTTGGTGTCGGTCTCTACGTTGCGTCGGTCACCGATGGACGCAGCCTTGTGCTGGTGTTCGCCATTGGCGTCCTCGCTTACTCGATCTACTTTCTCTTTCCCGACTATTTCTCCCGGATCACGCGGCCCTTCGATCTGCCGACGGGTGCGGCGCGCGCCGGTCTTGCGTCATTCCTGGGCGGCTTTTCCGCGTTGCTCGGTATCGGCGGTGGCACCATCACCGTGATCACCATGGTGATGTGTCAGCGTCCGGTCCACCAGGCGGTCGCCACTGCCGCGGGGGTGGGATTCATCATTGCACTGCCCGGGGCGATCGGTTTCATGGTACTTGGGTTGAACGAGCCCAATCTGCCGTTCGGATCGATCGGCTACGTCAACCTGCCGGCCCTCGCTGCGATTTGTACCCTTTCGGTGTTCACCGCGCCGCTTGGCGCGCGCTGGGCACACGGCCTGAACGATCTGGTATTGAAGCGACTATTCGGTGTCTATCTGATCATCATCGCCATGGCGATGTTCTTCAAAGCGACGAACTCATGACTCAAAAGGAGACTCGATCATGATCACCCTACTGAGCCGCAGGCTTTTTCTCGGTGGTTCCGCCGCCCTGGCCGGGGCCATAGCGTCCGTGAGCGCGGTGCCGCTCGGTCATGCCGCCGCAACCAGCACGACGACAAGCACTGCGCTGCCGCACTTCGGGCCGAAGCCCGGGGTGGCCAAATTGAACGCCAATGAAAATCCGTACGGCCCGAGCGAACTGGCGCTCGCCGCGATGGCGGCCGCGGGCGCCCAGGGCGCCTACTATGTGGGAGACTCGATACCGCGACTGAAAGCGATGATCGCAGAACGCAATCGCGTCGATCCGGCGCTGGTCAGCCTCAGCGCCGGATCCAGCGGAGTGCTCACCTATCTGGCGATTGCTGCTTCCAGGAAGGGAAAAATTCTTGCTCCGGACCTTTATTGGGATACTACGGTCAAGAAAGCCGTTGAACAGGGCGGCGAGACCGTGCAGTTGCCCAAGACTGCCGATCTCTCGATCGACCTCGACGCGATGTATGCAGCCATCGACGATTCTGTCGCCATGGTGCAGATCACCAATCCAAACAATCCCACCGGAATGGTGCTTCCCCCCGACGCGCTTCGGGAATTCTGCCGCAAGGCGTCCGGGAAAACCCTGGTGCTGGTCGACGAGGCTTACAACGAGCTCACGGACCACCCGGAAAAGAACTCGATGATCGATCTGGTGCGGGAAGGTCGCAGCGTTGCCATCGCGCGGACGTTCTCAAAGATCTACGGTCTCGCGGGCATGCGGGTGGGTTACCTGATCGCACCGCCCGCCATCACCGCCGAAGTCAACCGCTTCGGACTCGGCGATTACGCGATGAATCAGGCGGGTGTCGCTGCCGCGATCGCAAGCTACGACGATTTCAAATTCCTGGAGTACTCCAAGGCAAGGATCGTCGAAGGGCGCGAGATGGTTCTGGCCGCGGTCCAGCAGGTTGGGCTCGAGGCGCTGCCTTCGGGCACGAACTTCTTGTTCGTGAATCTCGGCGCGCTCAATGCGGAAGAGTTCCGGGTGAAGATGGCTGCCCGCAACGTGCTCGTGCGTGGTATCTATCGCGACTACACGAACTGGTCCCGGGTCAGCATGGGTCGCATCGAGGATCTGGAACGCTACGTGGCTGCGCTCCCAGCGGTGCTGGACGAACTGAAGGCCTGAACTCGCCGCGGCGGCGGTCAGTGTCGCCACGTTTGGTTCGATAACGTACTATATAGTGCGGTATCGAACCAAAGGAGGGCGGCGATGAACCTGACACGACGTAAAGTGCTCCTGCTCGTTGGCGGGGGCGCGGTGGTGGCGGGCGGGTTCTTTGGATACTCGGCCACGCGCACACCGCAAACGGCGCATCTTCCCTGGCAGCGGGCGGGCACCTATCCCGACCCGCGCATGCGAGCCCTCTCCTGGGCCGTGCTGGCTCCCAACCCGCATAACCGCCAACCCTGGTTGGTTGATCTTGCAGAAGAGGGCGTTATCACCCTGTACGCCGATCTCGAACGCATGCTGCCGCACACAGACCCCGCCGACCGTCAGATCACCATTGGTCTCGGGTGTTTTCTGGAGCTGCTGCGCATGGCGGCGGCGGAGGATGGGTATCGCGTGGAAGCGGCGTTGTTCCCGGAAGGCAGCAGCCCTTTGAGTCTGGATCAACGACCGATTGCCCGCCTGACCCTCGTGTCCGATCCGTCGGTTGAGCGTGATCCCCTGTTTGGATTGGTCCCGGCTCGCCGCTCCAACAAGGAACCCTTTGATACGAGCCGCCCGGTTGCCCCTGCGCTGCTCCCACCACTGGCCGCGGTGGTGAAGAGCGCCGCTCGGTTCGGCGGCACCGTCGATGCGGCGGAAGTGGCGGAGTGGCGAACATTCACGCACAAAGCCCTGCGCATCGAGGTGGAAACGCCTCGAACGTATCAGGAGAGCGTTGATCTCTTTCGCATCGGGCACGAGGAGGTGGATGCCAATCCGGACGGTATCGATTTCACCGGTCCGCTGTTCGAGACGCTCCGCCTGACCGGGCAGTTCACCCGCGAAGCAGCTCTCGACACCACGAATTTTGCCTACAAATCAGGTATGGATGCGATCTTTGCCAACGCCGATACCGCCATGGGGCATGTTTGGCTCGTCACGCCTGACAACAGCCGCGAGACGCAAATTGCGACCGGCGCCGATTGGGTGCGCATAAACCTGGCGGCGACCGCGCAGGGACTCGGATTTCAGCCGTTAAGCCAGGCGCTGCAGGAATACCCTGAGATGGCGGAGTCCTTCCGCTACCTTCATGAGCGCCTCGCGCCAGACGGGGGCACGGTGCAAATGCTCGCGCGTATCGGCTATGGTCCCGAAGTCGGCGAAACGCCGCGCTGGCCGTTGGAAAGCAGAGTCATGAATGTCTGAAATCGGACCGGTCGACTATTTCCAGCTCTTTAATGAGATCGGAATCATCAGCCAGCTGTCGCGCACCATCCTGGAAGCCCGGTTGCCGCCGGGCTTTGTGCAGACCCAGTTTTCGGTGTTGACTCACCTCGTGCGGGTCGGTGACGGCCACACACCGGTTGCGATTGCGCGAGCTTTTCAGCTGCCCAAGACCTCCATGACCCACTCCTTGTCCGTTCTTGAACGTGAGGGGCTGATCGAGACTCGCAACAATCCCAAGGACGCGCGATCAAAGCTGGTTTACATCACCGACGCCGGGCGGAAATTCAGGCAAGAGATCATCGACTCGCTCGCTCCGGACCTCGCCCGAATCGCCGCGGCGTTTCCGCCTGAACGCGTGGCGCGCTTGCTTCCTGATCTGGAAATGCTGCGAAAATTCCTCGACGCAGACCGTGACCCGCCCTTAAAATAAATAAAATTGCTATACAAGTAACGGTCTTGTAGTGTCTCCGCCGAGAACGGTAGCGGCTTGACCCCCTAATCGGGGTGTTTATCAGAGATTCCCCCTTCCTAACGGTAAGCCAACTTTTGATCCATCGTCGGCCCACGAAGAGGCAACCACTGAGACGAGAGACGGCCCTCGCGGTCGCGATTCTGACCTTTGGGCTTCCGCTAGGGTTGTCCTATGCGCCAGCCGCAAGCGCTGCCTTGCTCTACGTTCTCGACCCGGTCTATGCGACCAAAACGCTCGATGTGGAGCCCTCTGACACGGGGGAGATCGTCAAGGCTAAAGTTGAGGACGTGTATTCCCCATCTCTTTCGGTAGCCCCGAATTCGCAGTATCTCTACTTCGGAAATCAGCTGCTGGAAGACGGACGCACGCTCTCCGATTACTCCGTGCCGTCAGGGACTACGCTCACCCTGGTATCAACCGCGGCGTTTTCCTCAACGCCGCTGCCGAACACGTTGTGGAACTTTGCCGTTAACGATGTCGCGGGTGGTGGCGGTAGTGGTTGGACCCTCTGGAACACGTCGAGCGGGATGGATTTGTCATCGTTCGGTACCGGCGCTATCACGCTGCAGACCTTTGGATATAGCGGTGCTCTTGTTGGCACGCCCAGCGGTTATTCGGCGTCGAGTTCCTATTCGTTCACCTTCCTCGAAGCGGCAGGCGGTATCACAGGCTTCGCTTCGTCGAAGTTCGTCGTCACCGGGTATTTTGCGGGCCTTGGCTCTGTAACGCAGAGCGGGAATCAATTGGTGTTGCAGGTCACACCCCTGGCTGCATCGGCGCCCAGCGCTCTGACCTTTTTTCTTATGTTCGCTGGCGTTTTAGCTGGGCGACGCCGCTTTGCCATCCGCTCAAGACACCCCCAGCTCAGCGATCAGTCGAGCCTTTAGCTCATATTTCAGGATCTTGGTCGCACCCATGGGCCACGCATCAACAAAGCGGACCACGCGCGGAATTTTGAAGCTTGCGATTTGGTCACGGCAGAAACCAATGATCTCCTCTTCGGTTGCGACGCAGCCCTGCTTCAGCTCGATAAAGGCGGCCGGTACCTCGCCATACTTCGCATCCGGCAGCCCCACAACCTGTGCCAGGTTCACGGACGGATGGGTGGCAAGATAGCCCTCAACTTCAACCGCGGCGACATTCTCACCGCCGACTTTGAGCATGTCTTTTAGCCGTCCACGAAAAGCGACGCGACCGTCGGCGTCCATTTCGCCCAAGTCGCCGGTACGAAACCACCCGCCGGGATAGAACGATGCCGCGGTTTTGACTGGGTCGTTGTGGTATCCCGCGAACACGCCTCGGCCGCGGACCACGATTTCGCCACGCTGTCCTGGCGGTACAACGGCCCCGCTGTCCGGGTCGCGCACCGCAATCTCGTCGCCTGGCAGCGCAAAACCGGAGCAGTTGGAACGCAGCTCGAGAGAGTCATCGGGGCTACTGAGTGCCGCGGAGCCACCGCACTCGGTCATGCCAAATGCCGTGAGTTGCACGGTGTGCGGCATGCGCGATTGCATCAGCCGGAGCTCTTCCGGAGGACCTACGTTCAGCATCACGCGAACGTGGCGAAAGGCGTCCGGGGTGTAGCTCGGGTGATTGAGCAGTTGCAGTGTGATGGTCGGAAACGCGGGGAACATCGCCGTGACACGCTCACGCTCGATCTGCAGCAGCGCCTCACCGGCGTCGAAATGCGTCATCGAGACATAGGTGCCACCCACGTGCAGGATGCCAGTCAGCGGCTGTGTGAACGCGGTATGGAACATCGGCAGCGGGCCCCACATCACGTCGCCCGCGCGTAGCCGCAGCCGATCCACCGCGCCCACGATACCTGCGTGCTGCAGTACGACGTGGCTGAGCGGGCACCCCTTGGGCATCGCGGTGGTGCCTGAGGTGTAAAACATCACGGCGGTATCTTCGAGCGTGATGGCATGGCAGCGTTCGTCAACGCGCTCGGCCGCAATGTCCTGACCCCGGCTCATAAAGCTCGCGCGATTGATGAAACCGGTGCGAGTTTCCTCGCCAAGAAAGATCGCGCTGCGCAGAGCCGGTGCTCCGTCAGGTGCCTCGTGCTCCCCGCGCGGCGTCACTTTGGCGAGACCTGGTATCGCCTGCTGCAGCAGAGCCACATAGTCTGTGTGCTGTTCGACAATGCCGTTCGTAACGATCACACGGACGCCGGCGTCGGTGGTGACATGGGCGATTTCGCGCGCCTTGAAGCGAGCGTTGTAGAGCACTGGCACCGCCCCGATAAGCGCAGCGCCGAACAGGATTTCGACGTAGTCGAGGCAGTTCGCCATGAGAATACCGACGCGATCACCCGGTTCCACGCCAAGCGCGAGCAGGGACCGGGCGGCCGCGCGCGCCCTTTCTTCGAGCTCGGCATAGGTCAAACGCGCGTCCTTGAGCACGATGCAGTCGCGGTCGGGATGGCGTGCCGCGCCGCGCAGCAGAAGCTTCGGCAACGGCACCCATTCAATACTGTTCATTGGCATGTCGTAACGCTCCCGCACGTCCGCCCGGAATGGGGCCCGTTACTGCGCCACGAATCCGCCATCCACCGAGAGCACTGCGCCCTGGCACAGCGCCGAATCGTCCGAGGCGAAGAAGAAGATCGATCCTGCGACCTCGTCAGCCGTACCCATACGCCCGATGGGCATGACTCCGCGCAGCATCCTTTGCGCGTCCGCCTTGTCTGGCATGAGATCGGTCCAGCGTTCCATCATCGGTGTTGCGATAACACCTGGGCAGACGCAATTGAAGCGCACGCCGCTCTGCGCGAGTTCGATCGCCATATCTTTGGTGAATACGATCAATCCACCCTTCGCGCTGCCATAAGCGGTAGACAGTGGAAAACCAACAAGTCCATTCAATGAGGACACATTGATCACGCTGCCGCTACCCGCGTTCACCATGTGCGGAACGACGTGCTTGCAGAACAGCCAAGGGCCTTTGAGATCGGTATCGAGCACCCGGTCCCATTCTTCAACGGTGGTGGCGTCGTAGGCGCGGTTGAGTTCCGCGCCCGCATTGTTGACCAGGACGTCGATGCGTCCCCAGCGTTGCATCGCGGCGGCAGCGACCGCCTGCACGTCTGCCTCGCGGCGAACGTCGCAGAACATCGCCGTCACGGATGCGCCAAGTTCTAGCGCAAGCGCTTCGGCCTCATTCAGATTCCAATCCGCGATCAGCACGTCAGCGCCTTCGCTCACAAAACGTCGTACGGTTGCCGCCCCGATGCCGCTCGATCCGCCGGTGACGATGCAGGTTTTGCCCAGTAGTCGTTGCGATGTCGACACGATGATTTCCCTCTGGGTGATGATTGCCCGGGTGTCTACCAGCGCAGCACGCGCTGTGCTGCCGGACGCGCTCGGTGGCGTTGATCCCAGGCGCGTAGCAAGGGGCGTTCCCCGAACAGATCGGCGTCGACGAAGCGCATGAACTGCAGGAAAGACTGCAGCGTGCAGTCGGCGATCGAAACCTGTGTGCCGGTGAGGAGTGGGCGTCCATCACTCAGCAGGTTCTCGAGATAATCGAGAGGCGCCTGCATGGCGGCGACGCATTGGGCTGCTTTGTCTGGGTCGGGTGGCCGACCCAAGGGGGATTTGGTTGCGTGACCGTAAGCTCCCATAGGTACGCCAATGCGCAGATCGACGACCCGCTCGATATCTCGGGCGCGGGCTCGTGCTTCAGCGGTGCCGCTGATCATAGCCCCATCGGGAAACCGGTCTTCCAGGTACTGGACTATCACTAGCGATTCGACGATGAAACTGCCGTCCTCGAGCTCAAGAACAGGCACCGTTCCAAAGGGGTTGCGCGCGAGGTGAGCAGGCTCCTTATGGCGGCCCTTCACGGTGTTCACGACGATCTGTTCGATGCCCATTTCCACGCCCAGCTCGGCGCGCTCTTCGATATAGAGCATGACTTTCGTGGGATTAGGTGCGAGCGGCACCATATACAGCTTCATTAGAGTTCCTTGATCAGATCAACGATATTCTCGAGCAACTCGTACCGCCGTGGACCCTGCGGCACACCGTCCAGTCCGAGTTTGAGGGTGTTGATGCCCGCGTCGCGATATCGACGCAGGCGCTCCTGCACCATAGCGCGGGTGCCGAGCGCCTGAAACGCCGTGACCATTGCATCCGGCACACGCTGGGCCGCTTCGTCGCGTTTGCCGGCAAGCCAGAGTGCCTGAATGGCCTTCGCGTCCTCTTCGAAGCCTGCGCGACAGAACGCGTCATTGTAGAAGTTGGTGGTGGCCGAGCCCATGCCGCCCATGTTGAACGCAACCCCAGGCTTGCGACGCGCGATCATGGCTTCGACGTCGTCGCCAATTTCCACCCGGACCGAGACGCACAGGTCGAGCGCGCTCAGGTCTCGCCCAGCGCTCGCAGCGCCAGCGCGCAGATAGTTGAGATGAGCTTCGGGATGATCGGGTGAGAAGGACGTGCCGAGCCAACCATCGGCAGTGGCGCCGGTGTAGCGCAGGGCCGCGGGACCCAGGGTCGCAAGATAGATGGGAATGTGGGCGGGTTCGTGGGCGATTCGAATCGCCTTGCCCTCGCTGTCGGGCAGCGGCAGCCTAAACACCTTGCCAGCGTAGCGGACCTTCTCGCCGGCGAAAATCATGCGGCAAATCTCGACGGTTTCCCGTAGCTGGGTGAGGGGCTGTCGATAGGGCACACCATGCAGTCCCTCGACCACCTGTGGGCCGCTCGCGCCGAACCCCAGCACAAAGCGCCCGCCGCTCAGATCGTGCAGGGTCAGCGCTGTCATCGCAGCCATAGCCGGCGTTCGCGCGGTTGTTTGCATGATGCCTGTCGCAAGCCGAATGCGCTCGGTCTTGGCGGCGAGCCAGGCAAGCGGGGTGGCGGCATCGCTCCACCAGGCTTCTGCAGAAAACGCCATGTCCACGCCCAGGCGCTCGGCATGGCGTACCCACGCCACTGTTGTGTCGAGGTTGTTCGGACCCAGGGCGCCGATTTCAATAGCGAGCTTCATTCGCGGGCTCCTGCGGCGACACATGTCGGGATCGGTGGCGGGCGAGACTGTTCTGCCCAGGATCTGGGGTCGACGTCATCAGACGAGGCTTCGACCGCCGCCGGATTCCCTAACGCGGGCGATCACCGACGATGGTGACCCGCTCCATGCGGCGAACGGCAGGCCAGTAATCTGACACGGCATAGTGCTGGGAGGCACGGTTGTCCCAGAACGCGATCGCGTTGACAGTCCAGCGAAAACGACACTGATATTCGGGAATAGCCGCCTGGGCGTACAGGTGCGCGAGCAGTGCATCCGATTCCGAGCGTTCCATGCCAACAATGTACTGGGTGAAGGGCGCATTGACGTAGAGCGCCTTGCGGCCGGTCTCGGGATGGGTACGCACCACCGGATGTTCGGCCATCGGATAGGCCTTGTTGAACGCCTCGATCTCGGCCTCGGTCTTGCCTTGCTTGCGCAATCCCTTACGGAAATGGGCAAAGTCGTGGAGGGCCGTTCGACCTTCGATCTGCGCCTTGACCTCGTCTGTCAGTCCTTCATAGGCTGCGTACATGTCACAGAACAGTGTGTCGCCACCGACCTCGGGAACTTCCAACGACCGGAGCACCGAGCCAAGCGATGGTGCAAGCCGCCAGGTAACATCCGAGTGCCAGGCGTTTTCTTTGCCCCTGCTTTCGCGGTTATGGGTGATGCTCAACACTTCGGGATAGCCCGGCTTTTGCGGCGCGAAAGGATGAACCTCAAGCTCGCCAAACAATCGCGCAAACGCGAGGTGCTGGTCGGTCGTAATGTCCTGGTCGCGGAAAAAGAGTACCTTCCAGTCTAAGAGCGCTTGCTTGATTGTTGCGAGTTCAGGCGCCGAAAGGCCGGCTCTCAAATCGACGCCTGAAACCTCTGCGCCTATAGTCGGGCTGAGCGGATGGATTCGAAAATCAGTAGCCTGAGCAGCAAGTGCGGGTTGCATATGGAAAATCCCCTAATCCCTAGGCGATCGTTTATCACCTGTGATCGAATGTCAAACAGCTCGCAGCCGAGCGCCCGGGCGTTGAGAGGATGACCGGGGAAGCGTTGAGCAATTCTCAGATTGAATAGGCAATCGCATGTTCATCGACATCGTTTCTGATTTGATTTGCCCTTGGTGCTTCATCGGCAAACGGCGATTGGACCAGGTGTTGGCGACCCCCATCGGTGTGGGCGTATTGCCGCGCTGGCGGCCGTATCAGCTCTATCCGTCTTTGCCAGCGGACGGCATGGATCGCGGAACGCTCATGCGTATGCGGTTTGGTGCTGGGGCAGAGCGACGGGGCGTTCCCCAGGCAATACTGGATCAGGCAGCGAGTCTGGGTATCGAGCTTCGCTACGATCGGGTGCAGCGCGTTCCCAATACACTGAACGGGCACCGTCTTGTCGACTGGGCGGGGACGGGCCCGATGCAGCACGCACTCATGGACGCGTTGTTTCGTGCCTACTTTTGCGATGGGCGTGATCTCGGCGATCTCGAGGTTCTGGCAGACGCGGCCGCGGCGGCAGGGCTGAACCGAGCGGCCGCGCTCGAGTTTCTTCGCGGCGACGCGCGGGCTGACGACGTCCGCGCTGAGATCCAGCGCGCCTACGAGGCCGGGGTCAGCGGTGTTCCAAGCTTCGTGCTGCCCAACGGCTATGCGATCCCAGGGGCGCAGTCTGCCGAGGTGCTTGGGCGCATTATCGAGCGCGCGCGCAAGATCGACGACGTGCGCGGCCGTATACTGGCGGCTCCTGACGAGGAGAATCCCGCGTGCTGAATCTGGTAAAAAACGTCTGCCTTGTCTTTGCAATTGGCTCCCTCGGTCTCCATGCGCTCTCGGCCTTCGCAAGCGTCGATCCCACTTTGCAGGGGGCGATAGAGGGTTCGCAGCGCAGCGCGGAGAACCGCGCTCGTGATCGTTGGCGTCATCCCGCGGAGACGCTCACATTCTTTGGTGTTCGCGCCGACATGACCGTGCTTGAGATCTCCCCGGGCGGCGGCTGGTACACCGAAATTCTCGCGCCCTATTTGCGTGAGCAAGGCACGCTGTACGCCGCAGCCTTTCCGGGCGATATTCCGGGTGAAGAGGGCGCGTACTATCGAAAAAGCCGCGCTGCCTTCGAGGCAAAGCTTGCGGCTTCGCCGACAACCTATGATCGTGTGAAGGTGACCGACTTTCTGCCACCGTCGCGGCTTGAGCTAGCCCCAGCGGGCAGCGTGGATCTGGTACTCACATTTCGTAACGTGCACAACTGGCTCGATGCGAACGGCAGTGACGCCCTGGTGCTGGCCGCTGCATTCACGGCGCTTAAGCCGGGTGGTGTGCTTGGCATCGTGGAGCATCGCACTCCGCGCGAGGTTTCGCGCCAGGAGATGGCTGAGCGCGGCTATATGAGCGAGACCGCGGTGATCGCGGCGGCCGAGAAGGCGGGATTTGTGCTCGAGGCGAAAAGCGAAATAAACGCAAATTCCCTCGATACCCGCGATCATCCCGCCGGCGTGTGGACGCTGCCGCCCTCGCTTGCGCTAGGCGCAAAGGACCGCGAGAAATATATCGCGATTGGGGAGACCGATCGAATGACCCTGCGTTTTCGCAAGCCAGCGCAGTGACGCCTCTTGAGGTCCCCTGGGATGCGCTCTCAGCTGAAGCCTTGCAGGGCATCGTGGAGGAGTTCGTCACCCGCGAGGGGACCGAATATGGGGCGATAGACGTCTCTCTTGCGACGAAAGTTAAACAAGTGCGCTCTCAGATCGAGCAGGGCGAAGTGCTTATCTTCTTCGATCAAGCGACATCGAGTTGTCAGCTCAAGCGTCGAGAGGATGTTACGCGGCGGGCGACTGATCAGTGACCCAGGGGGAATCGCTTGCTGCCACATGCGTCGTCTTTGTCTTTGATATAGTGCCGGCTCAACCCGCGAAGGAACGTGCTCGGACTGATGTGTCCGGGCAAGCGAGCTTTTGCTGAATCGATACTGTGTGCAGGGTGACAGCGGTGCTCAATTCTCTGGATAGCAACGATCGGAAGGAAACGAATGGGTTGTTCGAGGCGCTGAACGCCATCGAGCAGCTCGCCGCCCACGCGCTTGCTCGGCTCGAGGGGCACCTGGAGCGCGATCAGATCGAGCTCTATGACCTGGCGTTTATCGCGGCGGAGACAACCGCCGCGCGGGAAGCGCTTCAGATGATTGATCAGGGTGATCCCAAGGACCGCCCGTTGTTGACACAGCTCGCCAACGTTTTCGTCGCCGAGGTCATTGTGAACTCGGTGCAGCGGCTGCAGATGCGTCAGTACCGCTATGGTCTGACGGCGAGAGATTTCAGAGCGGAATTACTGGAACACGCCGCGAACTTTCTCTCGTCCGATTACCTCACCGAGGTAGGACGCACGGTCGTGCTTGCCGGTGGCGAATTGCCGACGGTCGGGCTCGATGACGAACGGGCGCTGATTCGCGACACGTTTCGTGACTTCGCGACCCGTGTGGTCATGCCGCGAGCAGCGGATGTCCACCGCGGCGACCAGATCGTGCCAGACGAAATTTTGCTGCCGCTCAGGGAAATGGGATGCTTCGGGTTGTCGGTACCGCAACGCTTTGGCGGTCTTAAACCCGATGATCATGAGGATAGCCTGGGAATGGTCGTGGTCACCGAAGAGCTGTCCCGCGGCTCGCTCGGCGCCGCAGGAAGCCTCATCACCCGGCCGGAAATCATGGCTCGCGCGTTACTCGAGGGCGGTACATCGGAGCAGCAGGCCCGCTGGCTGCCCCGGCTCGCGAGCGGTGAGTCGCTCTGTGCGATCTCCGTCACCGAACCCAATACAGGGTCAGATGTTGCCTCGGTAAGCCTGCGCGCAACTCCGGTAGCGGATGGCTGGGTTTTGAACGGCGGAAAGACCTGGTGCACTTTTGCTGGCAAAGCAAACGTGATTCTGGTGCTGGCTCGGACGGATGTGGCAGCTCAGCCGCCCCACAAAGGGCTCTCGCTATTTCTGGTTGAAAAGCCGTCGAGCGACGGCCACGACTTCGAGTTCATCCAGCCCGGCGGCGGTCGGGTCACGGGGCGGGCGATCGCGACGCTCGGCTATCGTGGCATGCACTCCTATGAAATGTTCTATGACGATTTCTTCGTACCAGATGCAAATCTGGTCGGCGGTCGAGGCGGCGAGGGCAAGGGCTTCTACTTCACGATGCGTGGGTTCATGGGTGGACGTCTACAGACGGCCGCGCGGGCCTGTGGTCTGATGCAAGCCGCCATGGAAGCTTCCATTGCCTATGCCAGTCAGCGGCGTGTCTTTGGTCAGCCGATCGCTGACTTTCCGCTCACACTTGCCAAAATCGCGCGCATGGCTGCGCAGCTCAGCGCCTGCAGGCACTTCACCTATGCAGTCGCTCGGCTCATGGATCAGGACCAAGGGCAAATGGAAGCGAGCCTAGTGAAGCTGCTCGCGTGTCGAGTTGCCGAATCAGTGAGCCGCGAAGCGTTACAGATTCACGGCGGCATGGGCTACGCCGAAGAGACCGCCGTAAGCCGCTATTTCGTTGATGCGCGGGTGCTCTCGATCTTTGAAGGCGCGGAGGAAACGCTCGCTATTCGCGTGATCGGCAAGGCGCTGCTGGATCAGCGGTCCCGTTGAAAAGCGTCGGTCGCGGTTCCGGAGATCCGAGCCGCGACCCGAGCGTTGGCCAGATCAGGTCTTTCCGCCGAGCTTCCAGCCGGCCCAGGCTCCGATCGCCCCGCCTACGAGCGGTGTGATCGCCGAGGCGGCGGCGCCAATGCTCATGACCGAGCTGACGACGGGAAGGACAACCGGCGCCGCGGCGACGAGTACTGTTGCGCCCACGACAGCGCCGACGCCTGTAGCGACGGCCGAGGCTTTGCTCGACCCTTGAGACTCATTCAGATTCGTTTCGTCCATCTTCGGCTCCTTTGGATCGGTCAGCGTGAGTTCATCATCGTTTTGATCTGATCGAGGGTGACGTAGCCGTTGCCCTCGCTGTCGATCTTGTCAAAGCCTCGGACGATGCGGCGCATGCCGCCTTCCTTGGCTTCTTCCTTGGTGAGTTTGCCGTCGCTGTTCGTGTCCGATGCAGTGAACTTGGCTTCGAGTTCTGCCACCTCATCAGCCTGAGCCATCGGGATAAAAGTCAGTGTGGCGACCAGCACTGCGGTGCCGATTGTTGAAAACAGGGTGCTTGGGTTCAAGCGAGTGTCTCCTTTGGATGTTGTCGGGATGGTCTTCTTGCTAAGCGAGCAGAGCATTCGCGAAACCAGGGGTCGGTGACAATTCCTGCCCGCGACTAGGTTCATTTCAGCTTCGGTGCTGTCACTTTGACGATCGTCTTGACCCAGTCGTCGATAGCATCGTTCAGCGCCTCTTGCGTGATGTGCAGATCGGGGTCCCCCGAGCGGCCGATCTCACCACCAACGACGTGATCGATCCGCTCCCGCAGCACCGCGCCGGTGGTGGCTTCGAGCACGCGAGATTCGAAGGTCATGACTGCCTCCATCTCCTTGCCCTGCACCGCGTTGCGAATGCTACCGGTGACGAGACGGACTGGGACAAGATCGACGAGACCCTTACCCTTTTCCTGCGCACCTATCGCAGTGACAGCTGTCAGCAGCTGCACATCGGCCTGAATGGCGTCTTGTGTCAGGCGCGCTTTCTGCGAGAGCCCGGCTCTCAGTTTATTGTTCACCTGCTCTAGCACCTTGGCCAGCAGCTCTGGCGACACGTCGTCAAACTTGGCGTCCGCCGGTGCTACCACCGCGTTTTTTACGTGGACGGCCTTGACCTGGCGACCCTCGACTGCCTCTGGCAGATAAACGAGGTAGCTCTTGCGCGGACGTCCGGCCTTCTCGAGCGCACTGTAGTGCGCCAGAAATCCAGCGGAAGCGTCGACGGACTCTTCATCGGTAGCCGCGCTGGCGTGCAGCGCAAATCCGGATAGCAGACACGCGGCTACAAGAGCCTTGGCGAACATCATGGTGTATCCCCCTGCGGCGCCTGTCTTCCTGTCGACAGGCACCGAGCTATCCCTGGAATGAATTGATTCAGCGCGAGGCGCTTACCCCGGGCGGGAATCCGCCTAGTACGAGTTCAGCCGCCTTGTTTAGCTGATCTTGATCCTTGATCGTCTCGCCCTCGAGCTTCGACTGGGTCACGCTACGCCAGACAGAAGCACGCTTGTCTGGATCGATCATGTCTACGATGAAGGTGCCCTGGGTGTACTCGGTGACACGCACGTCTGTTTGGCGCAGGCAGTCGAAACAGTTGTACATCGCATAACGATTGTAGCGGCCGAAAGCTGGCGCAACGGCAACCATCGAGGGGCTCGCGTAGGTTTGGACGTCCGTTTTCTCGGTCAGGTTCAGGTGCCAGCTGATTAACAGGTCTGCCTGGCGCGGATTATTGACGAACGTATACCCTTTGGCCTCGAGCGCTCGGCGCAGTGCTTGGTTGATACGCTCTTCCTGGAACGGTGTCAGCGTCATGTGTCTTCGCCCTGTCACCTCCCCGCTGAGTGCGTAGAGACCGATACGCTTGTCCTGGCTGAAATCGTGGCTGGGAGAAAAATCAACCACCGGCTTGGGTTGCTGGCTCGCGCAGGCGGTGAGCGCTGCGACTACTAGGGTGATAAGCGCGTATCGAATCATAGTCATCTGAATTTCCATCGGATGGAGCGGCAAGACTTTAACAGCTCATTACCCACGTTGCCGCTAGCGCGTGGATCCGGTGAGTCATTCCCTCGCCGAGTGATTGGCTCATGGCTGGATATGCCCGACCTTGATCAAAATCAGAGCGCCGTTCGGACTGAACGGGGCATGAGTACTGCCTCGGGGAGCCCGAAACCAGGTACCCGCAGGATACCGATGAGCTGCATCGCAAATTTCGCCCTCGAGTACCAGCGTTTCTTCAACCGTGCTGTGGGTGTGTTCTGGTACCTGGGTGCCGGCTGCCCAGCGCACGAGCACCGTGCGCTCTTCGCCGTGCGCGGCTAACAGCTGGTTCATTAGACCGGGAACCAGCCCCGGTTGCCAGCGACCGGATCGAGTGTCGAGTACCACACGCTGCTGGTCGTCGGGCTGCAAATGTCTGAGCTTCACAAACAGCAGGCAGCCTTCTTCGGTGCGGGGTTGATGGGATGATCCCGGCGGATTGCGAAGATAGGTGCCGGTTGCGTAGCTGCCATGTTCATCCTCGAAGCTACCCTCCAGAACCAGGATTTCCTCGCCGAGATCGTGTCCATGGTGCGCAAAGGTAGCCCCCGGCGCATACCGCACAACAGAGGTCGCACGTGCAACCTCGCCGCCGTCGCGTTCGATCATGCGCCGGGTGATGCCGGCAGCCGGCGCTGGGAGCTCGGGCAGGGAATGGGTGTCGACCACTTCGAAGCGATCGAAGTCCATTCGCAGCGGCGTAGAAACGGTCGGCATCTTGAGTTCCCCTGTTTCGAGATCCGAGTTTAATCCTGCCGCCCAAATTTAGCGGGGGCTGAAGGAGAACTTCTGTCCGCCGATCGCCGCTTCGTACATGAGCCCCCCCTTGGCCACGGTGAACACAGCCATACCCTTGTACCACAGCGGGCCAACGGTCGACGCGTCGCGCTGGCCGCCGCTCAACCCGGCAGAGGAGCCAGTGGTGGTCGCTTGCGCGGAGGCGCTTGCCGTAATCGCCACCGCGGATGCTTGTGCTGCAAATTCGAAGTTGCCGCCGGTGAACTCGTCTAATGCGCGTTTGTCCTGGAAGAAAATGATCTGGCTGAAGGCTTGTCCGCCGAGTTGAAACCCGACGCTAATCTGGGTCAGTGTGGTATCGCCGATATGGTTGCCTTGCTCATAGACCTGCCCTTTGCCTCGAGCGCCTCCGATACCAATGCCCCCCTTGCCGACGGTCGGGAACACGGCATAGCCGTACGCCTTGTCGAAGAACTGGCTGCTTTCGCCCGCTGCCTTAAAGATCTCGATTGTGCTCGAGTACGGGTCGTCGCTTGCATAGGCGCATGCGATTCCGAGTGACAGGAATAGCCAGCAGGCATGGCGCAGCAAAACGTTCATTCAACGTATCCCCCGTGATCATGACAGGTCGATCGACCGCAAGCGCTCGATCATCGAGCGCGAGAGCCTCCTTCACGACCCGCTCCACTGTCAACCGCGCGGATGGCGGTAATGCGCTCGATCGCAGTGCGCGCGGTATAGTGCACGCTCAGATTCAAACCGTATTTGCTAAAGCGTTCCAGGGGGAGATCTAGCGATGAGTGACGGTAACAAGCGATCCGCCGATCAAAGCGCAGAAAAATTGCAACAACCCTTGGTGGACCCTGTGTCGCGCAGCCCACTGTCGGCAGTCAGCGTGTTTACCGTTTCATTGCTGCTATCGAGCGCAGCCGCGGCGGATTTTTGTCCTGAGCGCCCTGGCCAGACGACGCCCACCTGCACCCTCGCCCCGGGCGATTATTTCTTCGAGGCGAGTGTGATTGACTGGTCGAGACAACGGGGTGGCGGCGAGCAGAGCGACGATTGGCTCTATATCGACAGTGTCTTGCGTTTCGGTTTGACCGACCGCGTCGAAGGTGGCATCGGATTTACCACGGGTGGTCGTAGTCGGGTTCAGTCCGATGTGCCGGGGGCGACCGCCACGAGTTCCGGGATCGGGGATTTGAGCGTCGGCTTTCGGCTGGGCCCTGTCATCGAGGGTTCGCCTTTTGCCTTGGGGTTTTACGTGACACTGCCGACAGGCGACGTTCCTCCCGGCGAAGAGGACTGGCAGTCCGGCGTCTTGTTTCCCTATTCGGCGGATCTCACGGAACGTCTGTCCCTGGGATTTACTCCAGAGATCGATTGGGTGCCCGATGCCGAGGGCAATGATCATCATATCTCCTGGGGGGGCGCGCTCGGTCTCGGTTTCACGCTGTCGGACGCTTTTAGCGTGAGCGCCGATGTTTCTGCCTTCGCCGATGAAGATCCCGACGGCACCACCCGCAGCGTGACCACTAGCTTATCGCTCGCCTGGCAGGTGGCGAGTCAGCTGCAACTCGATGTTGGGCTTTATCGGGGTCTTGACGGCGATGGCCCGGATATTGGGATTTACAGCGGCCTCGCGATCGGCTTCTGACCGATCGCGTGTCTCGAGGAAACCCGTATGAGCAGGTTGAGTCGATGGGTTTGGGTCTTTTTCTGCACGCTGCTGCTAGGCGCCTGCGCAAGGCAGGAACCTGGCGATGGGACAGCCGTCCCAGGGGCGACGGACCCTGGTGCCGAGCTGAAATTCTTCGTAGGTGCAGCGAGTGCTGATATCTCGCCGTCCCCCGGGGCGTTCATTGCGGGCGACGCGCGCAATCGCCGCTTCGCAGGCGTGCATGACCCCTTGTTTGCAAAGGCGGTGGTGTTGTCGGATGGCGAGGCGTCCTACGCCGTCGTGACCGTAGACAATATCGGGCTCAATCGCGGCGACATCGAGCTCATTCGAGCCCGCGCGGTGGCTGCCTCTGCCCTGCCTGGATTTCGTCCTGAGCACATCATCGTGAGCTCCACTCACACCCATTCAGGCCCCGATGTCGTCGGCCTCTGGGGTCCGGATGCCCTCACGAGCGGTCGCGACCAGGCGTATGTTGATCAGCTGATCCAGACCACGTCGGACCAGATTGTGGCGGCAGGTCAGCATCTCAGGTCGGCCGAGTTGCGGGTGGCGAGCGGCGAACATGATTTCGGTTGGGTCACGAACGTGACTGAACCCGAACTGCTCGATCGGCAGATGGGCGTGCTTCAGTTTCTCGACAGTGACGGGATCGCGATAGCTACCCTCGTCAATTTCGCCTGTCACCCCACGGTCATGGATGCGGCCTCGGATCAGGTCTCGAGTGACTACGTGAGCGGTTTCTACAAGGCAATGGCAGAGACCGTGCCCGGCGAGCACCTGTTCCTGCAAGGCGCCATCGGTGGCTGGGTGCAACCGGATAAGCGTGACCAGCATTTTTCGCGAGCGAATGCTTACGGCAGCGCCGTTGCGGCGCGCGCTCTCAACCTGCTGGCGAATGCCGAATCAGATCCGGCGCCGGCACTGCGTGCCGCGCGGCGCGAGTTTCTGGTGCCCCTTGAGAACCCAGGATTCCAGACGCTTTTGGAGGCGGGTGTGTTGCGTCGGCCGCTCGAACAAGGACGCCTTCGTACCGAGGTCGCTTTGCTCGAGATCGGTCCAGCGGTGCTGGTCACGCATCCCGGGGAGACTTCGCCCCAGCATTCTCTCGATACTCGCGCTCTGATCGGCCGCCGTCACAGCTTCGTGCTGGGGCTCGCCGGGGACGCACTCGGTTATATTCTGAAGCCCGAGTATTTTGTACCCGACGCCCCTTTCCCGTCGGCGGACTACCTGACGGCAACGTCCATCAGCCCATCGATCGCGCCGCTTATGATGTCTGCGGTCGAAGAGCTGGTGGATGCGTCGAGATAGGCGCAGCGGACGTCGACTTATTCGACGCCCATTAGTTGGGCGGGGGTAAGGTCGAGCGCACTGACGACGTAGTTGAAGAAGTCGACCTCGAGGCTGCTGATGCGATCGTCGGATTTCACGACATCCTTCAGTGCCTGAGCGATGTCGACACGCGCCTTTGTATCCAGCTTACGCGCGGCGGAAGCAACATAACGATCCAGGGGCGCGCGGTCGTAGAGCGATGTGGTCGCTGCAACGCGCACCTCGGCGCTGGTGAAGTCGGTGCCGGTGCGAGCTTTCAGCACCTGACATACGGTATCCACTTCGATCTGCTTGATGTTGGTATCGGCGGCAGTGGCGCGTGCCAGCACCATGAGCATGACCTCTTTGGCGAGGTCCCCTTGTTCAGATGCCGAAAGCTCGGCGCCGCCGAAAATTTTGAGTACCTTCCCCAAGTCGCCCCAAGCCATGGCTTGCTCCCGTTGATGCCCGCGTCGGCGAGAATACCAGACCTCGATCGTACGGCATAATCGAACTCGGGGATCTCTGATTGACGCGTCGATTGGCTTTTGGGGGAGTGCGCCATGCCCTGGTACCACGGGTGGACTGTCGTGTTCGCCGGTCTTGTCTTTCAGGCGGTGAGCTTCGGCGTCGCGCTCTATTGCTTTACGTTCTATGTCGAGCCTTGGAGCCGCGAGTTCAACGTGGGTCGGGGCGAGATCATGGTGATCTTCTTCATTCTTCAGGGCGCGATGGGCGTCCTCGCGCCCTTTGCTGGTCGCGCGATGGATCGCCTCCCGATTCGTCTGCTGGTGTGCATCGGTGCAATCAGTCTTGCGCTCGCGCTGGTGCTGGCTGCGCGTGCCACGGACCTGCGGCAGCTGATGCTGATCTATGGGTCGTTGGTCGTCGGCGGTACTCTGCTGGCGGGACCCTTGGCAGCGCAAACGCTCACTGCGCGTTGGTTCAATCGGCGCCGAGGCTTCGCCCTCGGGGTGTCTACTGTGGGTACATCCCTGGGGGGGTTCTTCTTGCCGCCCTTGGTCACCTGGCTGCAAGCGGAACTGGGCTGGCGCGGCGCCAACGATATGCTGGCGGTTGGGGTGGTGTTGGCTATAGTCCCGCTGAGCTGGCTTGTGATCCGTAATGCGCCGAGCGTGGAAGAGGGAATCGTCGAGCGCCCTCTGTCAGGGTCGGCTATTGCTTCCGCGGCTGGCTATTCGACGCCTGCGCGGGCGTGGACAGTGGGAGCAGTTTTTCGGGAACCCACTTTCTGGTTCATGGTTGTCGCTTTCTCGCTCTTCTCTCTGGTCAATGGAGGTTTGCAGCAGAACCTCGCGCCCTTCGGTCTCGATCACGGTATCGATGCGCGTCAAACTGCGTGGGTGATGTCGGCAATGGCGTTCGTGATGGCCGTGTGGAAGGTGGTGATTGGCGCCCTCACAGATCGGGTCGAGGTGCGTTTCATATTTGTTTTCTCTATAGGCACGCTGCTCGCCGCGATGCTGCTCATGTCGACATCGCTGTCCTTCTTTGAATTCGGCATCGTCGGTCTGCTCCTGGGCGTCGCGTCCGCTGCGCACTTGCCGCTGCTCGCTGCGATCGTCAGCCGCCATTTCGGCACGGCGTCTTTCGGGCTGGTCATGGGACTCATCGGCCCGTTTTCGACGCTTTCTGCCACGGGCCCCTGGATTGCGGGCGAGCTTCGTGATGCAAGCGGAAGCTACCACGCAGCACTGCTGACCTTTGCGGTGCTCCTGCTTCCCGCGCTGATCTCGATTCTGCTTTTGAAGCTCGCCTCTGTTCGTGGACCTGCTGCCGCGTCATCAAGCAAATAGGTGCATGTTTTGCTTTGGCTAAAAAGCATTAAAGAATTAGCCAACAGACGGATACCAGCGGGAAGCAAGCGCTCCTGTGATAGCTCTGACGAGCTGTTGTTGTTCGCCGGTCAGCGTCTTCCCAGATCGATCAGCGGACTTGAGTGGGTCGAATGGCGAAGCAAGGCATCGGTGTGAATGTGTATTACGGTGCCGTCTCACAACGGCGTCCGGATCGGCGAGCATGGGCATTGCCAATTGTTGACTAATGCTCGTGAGCATCTGCCCTGGGCTCGCCAGGCAATCCTCATAGCGAAGGACCATGACGCTTCTCCCGTGCGGCTCGAGCTCGAGCAGAGCAACGGTCATGAGCAGGTCCCAGACGCCGGCCAAACGCTCCACGAGGTCGAAGTCGCTCGTATCGATACGTTGCAGAAGATCCCCAAATCGTTTCCCGTGAGCCGCG
>JBMTYG010000035.1:0-25379 GCA_049454295.1 Pseudomonadales bacterium | reverse complement strand
GCTCAGACACGCGGTCGAGCGCCGTACCGCGGCGCCCGCCCACGCCGATCCAGTTTTCGGGCGCACACTCGACGAAGTCGACGCACCCGGCGGGCGCGCTCTCGAGTTCGCCCATCAGGGTGCGACGCAACCCGAGTCCGGCGGAGGTTGTACCCGAGATCACGCGCGGCTCCGCCGAGGGCGCAGGCGCCGGATCACGCGATCAGACGCTGCCGCACTTACCCTCGCCGCACTTGCCTTCACCACACTTGCCTTCACCACACTTGCCTTCACCGCACTTGCCTTCAGCATCGGCTTCGTTGGCCGCGGTCGCACCGAAACCATGGTCAAGTTCGGAACATGCAAACACCGGTGAGGCCAGGGTGAGTGACCCGAGCAGCGCTGCGCCGACTGCGATGGAACCTGTCTTCAACTTCTTCATGTGCTCTGACTTCCTGATCATGCGAGCCTCTCCCACCCGCAATTATTCTTCCAATATTCACGCTTCAAAGCAACTCTCTTTCTTTATTCGGCGCTGAGCCATGGCTGAACTGTCGCCGATCCGGTTACGCCGCCGCCATCGCAGACCAGAACGCCTCGATGATCAGCGCGGCACGCAGATCACCCATCGTGCCCTCGCCCATGCGATTCATCACGTACGCAAGGCACACCCGCGCATCAGCATCCGCCACCACGAGAGACCCGCCCCAGCCACCCCAGAACGCGGTGCGCGGGTTTGGACCCAGGGGCAGCCCGGGCATGGGCAATCCATACCCCAGACCGAAGCGCATGGGTGCGCCGAAGACGAGATCGAGCCCGTTGGTCTGCTCCTCGAATACCCGCGCCGCGCCCGCAGCGGACAAGATTCGAACCCCGTCCACGATACCGCCGCACGCAATCAGGGATTGCACGCGAGCGACGGAACGGGCGTTGCCATGACCGTTGGCCGCTGGAATCTCTGCGCGGCGCCAGCCAACCGTGCGCGAATCGAGCGCGTTGAGCACCGGACTGCGAAAAGTGCGGGCTGCCACGGAGTCGCTGTCGGTACCCGCCCCCAACGCAACGCCGGGCGGCGGCACCAGGTCACCGGTCCGCGCGAACTCGCTGTCGGCAAGCCCAATATGAAAATCTGCACCGAGCGGGCCCGCAATAGACTCGCGGAAGAACGTGCCTAACGACTGTCCGGTCACGCGCCGCACGATCTCGCCGATCAGATACCCCTGGGTGATGGCGTGATACCCGCTCTGTGTGCCCGGTGACCACCATGGGGCCTGGGCGGCGAGCAGGCGGGTCACCGCGTCCCAGTCATACAGCGTGGTCACTGGCACGAGCTCATCCAGGCCCGACAGCCCCGCCGAATGGGAGAGAAAGTGCTTTACCCGGACATCCGCTTTGCCGTTGGCGGCAAACTCCGGCCAATAGCGGGCAGCGGGCGCGTCGAGATCGACCTGACCGCGGTCCGCGAGCACGAGCAGACAAAGCGCTGCCATGGTTTTGGTGGTCGAATACACATTGACAATCGTGTCACGTTGCCACGGCGTGCCGCGCTCATCAGCGGCGCCAGCCCAGATATCGACCACCGGGACTCCATCCACCATCGCACAGAACGACGCGCCGAGCTCCAGCCCTTCGGCAAAGTTTTGTGCGAATGCATCCCTCACCGCCGTGAAACGCGGCTCACACCGACCCTGCACCTCGACCATGTTTTACTTCCCTCAACCCCGGTTGCGGCTATCATGCGCGCCCGCGTTTTCCAACGCCATCGAAGCACCCCATGCGCAAGCCACCGGCGGAGCAGCCAGCAAACCCCAAAAATCACGATCGTGCGGAGGCATCTCCCGCGAACGACAGCAACTTTCGCGACCTCGAGCTGCCCGACGCGCTGCTGACCGCACTTGAGGGGCTCGGCTATGAAACGCCAACGCCCATCCAAGCAAAGACGATTCCCGCGCTGCTCGCAGGGCGCGACCTGATCGGCCAGGCACAAACCGGCACCGGCAAAACCGCGGCATTTGCGCTGCCATTGCTCGCGCGACTGGATCCGGCAATCAACGCGCCCCAGGTGCTGGTGCTGGCCCCGACGCGAGAGCTCGCTATCCAGGTTGCAGAAGCGTTCAGGGACTATGCCCGCAATCTGCCACAGGTCGAGGTGCTGCCGATCTATGGCGGACAGGATTATGGGGTCCAGCTTCGCGCACTAAAGCGCGGTCCCGCCATCATCGTGGGCACACCCGGACGCGTGATGGATCACATCGAGCGCGGTTCGCTTGATCTCAGCGGATTATCGGCGCTGGTGCTCGACGAAGCCGACGAAATGCTGCGCATGGGGTTTATCGACGACGTCGAGTGGATTCTCGGGCATACACCGCCCGCTCGTCAGCTCGCTCTGTTTTCCGCGACGCTGCCGCCGGAGATTCGCCACATCGCTCGCAGTCACCTGCGCGATCCGCTCGAGATCCGTTTGGAAACTCGGAGCGCGGCTGCGTCCACCGTGCTGCAACGAGTCTGGCTGGTGGATCGCGTGCACAAGTTAGACGCGCTAACCCGCATCCTCGAGGTGGAAACGTTCGACGCGGCGATTGTCTTTGTCCGCACCCGCCATTCCACAGTCATGCTGGCGGAACAGCTCTCCGCTCGAGGCTTTAACGCGGATGCGCTGCACGGTGAGATCCCCCAGAACCAGCGCGAACGCATCATCGAACGTCTGCGTGAGGGCGGGCTCGATATCCTGGTGGCAACCGACGTTGCGGCCCGCGGGCTCGACGTGGAACGCGTCAGCCATGTCATCAACTACGACATGCCATACGATACCGAGGCTTACGTGCACCGTATCGGGCGCACCGGGCGAGCAGGCCGCACTGGCACCGCCATCCTGTTCGCCGCACCGCGAGAGCGGCACATGCTGCGTGCTATCGAGCGCGCGACCGGGCGGGAGATCGAGCCGATCAGTCTGCCAACCCCCGCCGAGCTCGAAGAAGTGCGCACCCTGCGATTCTTCACCAGTTTGGACCAGGTCATCGAGAGTGGTCGGCTCGAGTTCGCGCAGGCCATCGTGGAGCGCTATGTCACAGAGCGTGGCGTTGACGCGGCCACATTTGCTGCCGCCCTGACGCACCTCGTCCGCCCACCTTTCGCGGAGAACAAGGCAACGAATACCGCGCGCGCTCAAGACACGAGCACGCAGACGCGACCCGAACCCTCGCCGCCGCGCTCGCCGCCGCGCTCACGCGCTAGCGACAGGCGTGACGATGGCGATACCAAGCCTGAGCGACGCAGCGAACGCCGAACGCGGCCCAGCGACGAAACCTTCGATCTTTTTCGCATCGAGGTCGGGCGCGAACATGGTGTCGAACCGAGAAACATCGTTGGCGCCATCGCGAACGAGGCTGGTCTCGATGCTCGACACATCGGCCGTATCGAGCTGCACGACGAGCACAGCACAATCGAGTTGCCACCCGGCATGCCAAAGCCGGTGTTCGAGCACCTGAAGCGGGTTTGGATCTCCGGCAGGCAGCTCAAGCTGACCCGACTGAACACTGCGACGGACATCAACGCCCGTCCGCCGCGCACGCCACGCCGAAAAACCAAACAGAGCGCGTCAGTATGAGCGAGGCAGACCGAGCACGTGCTCGGTCACAAAGTTCAAAATCATTTCCTGAGAAATGGGCGCGATCCGCATAAGGCGCGCCTCGCGCCAGTAGCGCTCCACGTGATACTCGCGCGCGTACCCAAAACCGCCGTGAGTCTGCATCGCCTGGTCCGCTGCCTGGAACGCGGCATCCGCCGCCAGCCACTTCGCCATGTTCGCCTCGGCACCGCAGGGCTGGCCATTGTCGAGCAGCCACGCTGCCTTTCGCACCATGAGCTCGGCCGCGTCCAGACGCATGCGCGCCTCACCGAGCGGAAAAGCAACGCCCTGGTTCTGGCCAATCGGTCGACCGAACACGATGCGCGCATTGGCATAGTCGACGGCCCGCCTCAGCGCAGCGCGACCGATACCAATTGCTTCGGACGCAATCAGGATGCGCTCGGCATTGAGCCCGGAGAGAAGGTACTGGAACCCCTTGCCTTCCTCGCCCACGCGATCGGTGACGTGCACCGGCAAGTCGTCATACACCACCTCGCAGGTGGCGACCGCATTACGCCCCACCTTATCGATCGGCGAAATCGAGACCTCCGGACGCTTTAACTCCGCGAGCAGCAGGGTCATGCCATCCGTCTTACGGGCGACCTGATCCCGCGGCGTAGTGCGCACCAGCAACAGTACCCGCGCTGATTCGAGCGCCTTCGTGGTCCAGACTTTGCGACCACGAACGACGTAGTGATCACCTTCACGGCGCGCAAAGGTCGTGATAGAGGTTGTGTCAGTGCCGGCGTCCGGCTCGGTCACCCCGAACGCACAGTGCAGTTCACCGCGCGCAACGGCGGGCAGATAGGCCTGCTTCATGGCTTCGCTACCATACTTCACCACTGGCTCCATGCCGAACATCGACAGGTGCAATGGCGTGGCACCATTCATCGCAGCACCAGATGCCGCCACCTCGCCAAGCACGATGCTCGCCTCGGTGATACCGCGGCCGGCACCACCATACGCTTCAGGGATGGCGATTCCGATCCAGCCGGCGGCTGCCATCGCGCGATAGAATTCCCAGGGGAACGCATGCTCAGCGTCGCACCGCGACCAGTAATCATCTGGAAAATCGGCGCAGACCTTGCGCACGGCCGTGCGTATGAGCTCGTGTTCTTCTACGCGGTCGAAGTTCATGCGGTCTCCGTCTGCAGCTGACACCCCCGTCCACGGCAGGGTAACCTCCCTTACGCGCGAGTGAAACGGGAGCCCGAAGCATGGCTGGCAAGTACTTCGAAGAACTTGAAATCGGCATGGTGTTCCACCACGAGCCCGGGCGGACGGTCACCGAAACCGACAACCTGCTTTTTTCCGCGCTCACCCTGAACCCGCAACCCCTGCATCTCGACGCCGAGTTCGCGCGGGGAACCGAGCACGGTCGCATCCTCGTGAACAGTATCTTCACCCTCGGGCTGGTGGTGGGTCTCTCGGTCGGAGACACCACCCTCGGCACCACACTCGGCAATCTCGGATTCGACCGCACCACGTTCCCACACCCAGTCTTCATCGGCGACACCGTGCGCGCGAGCACACGGGTCATCGAGATGCGAGCCAGCAAGACCAAACCCGATCGCGGCGTGGTCACATTCGAACACCAGGGGATCAATCAGCGCGGCGAGGTCGTGTGCAGCTGCGTGCGCGGCGCGATGATGCTGCGCCGACCGAGTGCGGGCTAGCGCTTGGTCGTCGTGTGCACAAGACGCAGCAGGCGTGACAACTGGGCCCCGTCAAGCGCCGAGAGCTCTTCGACGACATAGCCCTTGAGCACCGGTCCGAGCTGTGCCGGCGCTTCGAACGGCACCTCAGCTACGCCGTCCGCGCAGGGCGCAGTGTTCCGGTTCGCTTCGACTTCCGCCGCCCGCCGCGTCGCAAACGGACCTAACGTCACGCCGTCGGGTAGCAGCACAAACCACTGACCACGGCAGACCAGGTAGCGGGACAAGGCTGACTGCTGGCTCCCCGCGGCTACATTCACGCGCGCACCGGCATGCGTGCCAATTTCATTATCCGGACGACTCATGCCGACAGACTCCTGCCCGCAACAGAGCGTTCATATTGCCCGAGCGCATCACAGAAATCGGGAACTGGCGCACGAATCGTCCGCATACCTCTCGCCGCGCCAACACCCGAGGGCGTGATCAAGCCGCCGCCCGCCCCCTGCCGGCAGACACGGTCATCGCCTGCTCGCCTCGTGTTAACATGCGCGCCTCTTGAACCGACCAAGCAACCCAACCGGGAGCATGGATGAGCACCCGCACCGTCACCGCCTGTGTTCTTATCATCGGCAACGAAATTCTCTCCGGAAGAACCCAGGACACCAACCTGAATCACATCACGTTGACCCTGGGGGCATGGGGTATCCAAGTGCGCGAGGCGCGTGTGATTCCCGACGTGACGAGCGTAATCGTCGACACGGTGAACGAGGTGCGTGCGCGCTTTGATTATGTCTTCACCACGGGTGGCATCGGCCCCACTCACGACGACATCACCGCGGACTGCATCGCCGAAGCATTCGGGGTGAAACTGGTGGTGAATGCGGACATTGCTGAGCGCATCCAGCGTCGCCCAGCACCGCCTGACGTGATGGCCGCTCGCATGCGCATGGCGCGCATCCCGGAAGGCGCCACGCTGATCGATAACCTCACCGGTGGGCCGCAAGGTTTCCGCATCGAGAATGTCTTCGTCATGGCCGGCATTCCCAGTGTCATGCAATCGATGCTATCGAGTCTCGAGGGGCGTCTTGAAGGCGGCGCTATCGTTCGCAACCGAGCGGTAACCGCCCATTTGGGGGAAAGCACCATCGCCGACGCACTGCGCGCCATACAAACGCGGTATCCGGCGATCGATCTCGGCAGCTATCCGTTCTTCCGCGCGGATCGCTATGGCACGACGCTGGTGATGCGGGGCATCGATGAGTCAGCGCTGGACCTGATGCTCAACGAGGTCTGCGCCGCCATCACCGCCTGCGGCGCCGAGCCCGAGGATATCCAGCGCGGCTAGGCAGACCACGGGCCCTACCCGCGCCAGATCGACAGTTCTCCTCAAGAGTTCTCAGCACCACACTCCGATAACGCAGACAGACAGAGAGACACAACATGAACGTTCACGGCAAAAAGGCGCTGGTACTCGGCGGGACGAGCGGCATCGGACTCGCGGCAGCACGCCAGCTGGCCGAGCGTGGCGCCAACGTGACGGTGATGAGCCGCAGCAGCGCCAATCGCGCTGCGGCAGAGGCCGCGCTCGGCAGCGAGGTGGCGATCCGTGAACTCGACGTACTCGACCGCGAGGCAATGACCCGAACATTTGCCGAGCTCGCGCCGTTCGACATCCTGGTCAACGCGGCGACGGGCGGCGAACGGGCGACGGGCCCGTTCCTCAGCATGGATCTCGACGGTTTTGCCGGATCGTTCCGCAAGCTCTGGGGCTATGTGAACACGGTCCGCCTGGGCGCCGAACATCTCACGGCGAACGGCTGTATCGTTCTCGTCAGCGGTTTTCCTGCGCGGAAATGCGCCATAGGGATGGCCGCGATCTCGACCGTCGGCAACGCGGTCGAGGGATTCATGCGTGCGGTGGCGCCAGAGCTCGCCCCGCGCCGCATCAATGTGGTGTCCCCAGGGACCATCGACACGCCGATGTTCCCCGTACAGGGCGAGGCGCGCGAAAAATTCCTGTCCAGCGCGACCGCCGGCATCCTGCTTAAGCGCCCAGGCACGGCCGACGAGGTTGCACACGGCATTCTGTTCGCCATCGAAAACGACTATGTCACGGGGTCGGTGATTGACGTCGACGGCGGCGCGCTGTTGCCGTGAGTCCCGCGCGGGACGCCGGGGCTGGCGATTTCGCGCCCCCGATCTGGCTGCGGTCGGCGCATGTGCAGACGGTCGCGGCCAGCCTTGCACGGGAAGCTGACGTCGCTCGCCGTGCCGAAGCGCTCATGCAGGGCGCCCGCACCGTCCTGCTCTCGTCCAGAGACGGCGTCGTGCTGCATGCCGAGGTCACCGATCCGATCGGGCAATCACTTGCCGCACCGACCATCGTCATCATCCACGGCTGGCTCGGGCACAATGCGGCGACCTACGTGCGGTCAGCGGGTGCTACGCTGCTCGACCGAGGCTTTCGTGTCGCGCGGCTCAACTTGCGGGATCACGGGGGCACTGAGCATCTCAACCCGGGGCTGTTCCACTCCGCGCGCACGGAGGAAGTTGTTGACGCCGTTGCCGCGCTGGTCGGCGACCGCGGCGGCGTACTCGGCTTCTCCCTCGGCGGCAATTTTGCGCTGCGGGTCGCACGCGCCCTTGCGCTACCGACGCTTGCCGTGTGTCCCGCGCTCGACCCGGCGGACACGATGGCTGCGATCGATCGCGGGCTCAGGCTCTATCGCTGGTATTTCGTGCGCAAATGGCACCGCGCGCTCCGTGCCAAGGCTGCGGCGTTTCCTGCGCTTTACAACTTTGATGCGGCGCTGCGTTTAGACACTGTCGCCGCGTTAACCGACCTGTTCGTTCGCGACCACACCGATTACGACGCAGTCGCACACTATCTGGCCGCGTACACGTTGACCGGCGCGACCCTCGAGGGGACCCGGGCAACGGTCGTTGCTGCTCTCGATGACCCCATCATTCCCGCGGCGAGTCTCTGCGACCTGCCCGCCTCGATCGAGGTTGTCCCCGTCGCGCGCGGAGGGCACTGCGGATTCGTCGACACCCTGCGCGGCCCGGCCTGGATCGACCGCTACGCGAGCGACTTTTTCGATACCGCCTTCAAATGATTCCTCGGCTGGCAAGCGCGGCAATCGCATCCGTATCGAGCCCGAGCAGGCTCCCGTAGATGTCCCTGTTGTGCTCGCCAAGGCTCGGACCCGGCCAACGAATGCTGCCCGAGGTCTCGGACAATTTCGGCACCACGTTCTGCATCTTCAGGTGCTGAAACTCCGGGTGGGGCACATCGACGATCGACGCTCGCGCCTTGAACTGCGGGTCCTCAAGCATGTCTGGAGCGCGATAGATACGCCCCGCGGGGACACCGTGGCGCTCGAGTACCGCAAGCAGCGCATCTGCCTCTAGCGTGACGGTCCAACGGGCGATACGTTCGTCGAGTTCAGCCTGGCGCTCGCCACGCGCCGTGTGAGTCGCATAACAGGGATCGGTCGCGAGGTCCGGCACACCCATCGCCTCACACAAGCGGGTAAACACCGAATCCTGGTTGGCGCCGATCAGAATCATCTCGCCGCTGCGGGTCGGGTAGACATTGGACGGCGCTATTTTGGGCAGGATCGCCCCGCTGCGCTCGCGAATGACGCCCGCCTCCGTGTACTCGGGGATGGTGGACTCCATCATCGCCAGCACCGCCTCATAAATGGCGGCGTCGATGACCTGGCCACGGCCGGTCCGATCTCGGTGATGCAGCGCAGCGAGTGTGCCCAAGCAGGCGAACGTGGCGGCAAGGGAATCGCCGATCGAGAGCCCTACGCGGCTTGGCGGACGATCGGGATCACCGGCAAGGTAACGGATTCCGCCCATCGCTTCGCCGATAGATCCATAGCCCGCGCGTCGCGCATAGGGACCGGTCTGCCCAAAGCCAGATACACGCACCATGATGAGCCGGGGGTTGATCGAGGCGAGCGTTTCGTAACCCAACCCCCACTGCTCCATCGTCCCCGGCCGAAAATTCTCGATCAACACATCGGCATCGGCGACGAGCCGGCGCAACAGCCCCTGGCCCTCCGGTTCGCGCAGATTGAGCGTAATAGACTTCTTGTTACGACCGATGACCGACCACCAGACGGGCAAGCCCTGCCCCCAAGTGCGCATGGGATCGCCAACGCCAGGCGGTTCGATCTTGATGACGTCGGCGCCCATGTCGCCGAGCAGCTGGCCACAGAAAGGCCCGGCGATCAGCTGACCAAGCTCGATGACCCGCAGATCCGAGAGCGGGCCTGTCGCTGCGGCTGGCGTCTGCGCACCCGACGCGTGTTCTTCGTTCATGGCCGACCCTCACCGACGATTGCGGGAAACGGCCCCGCTTTCAGCAACATGGAGGGCAGTGCCTTGCCGAGGGCGCCCTGCAACCAGCCCGCGGTGTCGATGAGCCCGGCAAGGGAGACACCGGTTTGCACCCCCATGCGATCGAGCATGTATGCCAAATCCTCGGACGCGATATTGCCCGATGCGTTCGGGGCAAAGGGGCAGCCACCGATGCCACCGATACTGGCATCGAGCGTGACCACACCGGCCTGCAGCGCGGCGAACGCATTGGCGATCCCCGTGTTGCGCGTGTCGTGAAAATGCGCGCGCAGCGGCAGGTCGCCACCCAGCCGATCGTGCAGCCCACCGAAGAGATCGAGCACCTGACCCGGGACGCCCACGCCGATGGTGTCCGCAAGTCCGATTTCAACCGGCCCCTCCTCCGCTAGCGCGGCCGCAATTTCGAACACGCGCTCACGCGCAACCTCGCCCTCGAAGGGGCAGCCAAACGCGACTGCGATGGTCGCCTGGGCGCGCAGTCCACGGAGACGCGCATCGGCAAGCACGTCTTTCGCCATGGCAATGCACGACGCCAGACTCATGCCTTGATTGCGCTGGCAAAAGGCTTCGCTCGCAGGCACGACAAGCCCCGCTTCATCCAGCTTTTCAGTCGCGAGCAATCGCTCATAACCTCGACGATTGAGCACCAATCCCGTGTAGATGACATCGCCGCGTTGCGGCAGTCCGCGGCAGACCGCCTCAGCGTCCGCCATCTGGGGCACCACCTTGGGATGTGCAAAGCTCGTCACCTCGACACGACGGCAGCCCGCATCGAGCGCGCGGTGGATCAGCGTCAGCTTGTCCTCCGTGGACAAGCGCACAGCCTCGTTCTGCAGCCCGTCGCGCGGGCTCACCTCCATGAGCGTGACGGCAGACATCCACGCTCGCCGTGCTTCTGTCCCGGTGCCCGCTCCGGTGTTCAATGCCAACGTGCTCATGCAGCCGGTCTCCTCAAGGCTTGAAACTGTCGCGCAGGGTCACCGTGCGATTGAACACGTCGGCGATCTCCGAATCCTTACAGAAATACCCGAGTCGCTCGAACTGGAACCGCAGATTGTTGGTCGCGATGATTGCAGGCTCCACCACGGCGGTCACCTCACGCAGAGAGTCGTGGTTGAAATCCTCGGCGAGATTAGCCACCCGCGGCTCTGGCACGCGGAACAGGCGATCGTAGAGCCGAACCCGGGCGCTGACACCGCCCGTCGCATCGACCCAGTGAATCACGCCAGGGGGTTTGAGCCCGCTCGTATCGGAACCACTGCGCGACTCTGGCACGTAGCTCGCAATCAGTTCTGTGACCGCGCCTGTTGCGTCGCGAATGATCTCTTCGCAGCGGATGATGTAGGCATACCGCAGACGAATGAGACCACCCGGCCTCAAGCGCTTGTACCCCGGCGGCGGGTCTTCGCTGAAGTCCTCACGCTCGATGAAGACGCTCGGACCAAACGGCAGTTCGCGCGAGCCGAGGTCTGGCACCTGCGGATGCCACGGCGCGCTCAGGGTTTCATGACCGCCGGGATGATTACGGATCGTGACGCGCAGCGGATCGAGTACTGCCATGCCACGCGGTGCCGATGATTCGAGATCCTGGCGCACGCAGAACTCGAAGAGACTCATCTCGATGGTGTTGTCCTGTTTCGTTACCCCGATTCGATGGCAGAAATCGCGGATTGCACCCGGGGTGACGCCGCGCCGCCGCAGGCCTGCCACCGTCGGCATGCGCGGGTCATCCCAACCAGCCACCCAACCTTCATCCACCAGCTGATGCAGAAAGCGCTTGGACATCACCGTGTATTCGAGACCCAGTCGAGAAAACTCGATCTGTGGCGGATGACAGCTCACCGAGACATTGTCGAGCACCCAGTCATACAGCGGACGATGGTCCTCGAACTCCAGGGTGCAAATCGAGTGCGTAATGCCCTCAAGGGCATCCGAGATGCAGTGCGTATAGTCGTACATGGGGTAGATCGGCCAGGCATCCCCGGTGCGTTGGTGAGGCACATGGCGGATGCGGTACAGGACCGGATCGCGCATGTTGATATTCGGTGAGGCCATATCGATCTTGGCGCGCAGCACAAAAGCACCGTCTGCAAACTCTCCCGCGCGCATGCGACGGAACAAGTCGAGATTCTCCTCAACGGGGCGATTGCGATAGGGGCTCTCGCGGCCAGGCTCGGTCAACGTGCCTCGCATATCGCGCATTTCGTCGTTGGACAGAGCGCACACGTACGCCTTGCCCTGTTCGATCAGCTCGATCGCAAACTGATACAGCTGTTCGAAATAGTCCGACGCATGGGTAAGACGCGAACCCCAGTCGAATCCCAGCCAGCGCACGTCGCGCATGATGGCCTGCACGAATTCGTCGCTCTCCTTGACCGGGTTGGTATCGTCGAAGCGCAGATACGTGTATCCGCCAAACTCCTCGGCAACGCCGAAGTTGAGGTGAATCGACTTGGCATGCCCGATATGCAGATAACCATTTGGCTCTGGCGGAAAGCGGGTGACCACGCCCTGTGGCAACAGTCCAGACTCGCGTTCACGAATGATGCGCTGGCGGATGAAGTCATTGAGATCAGAGGTCATGCTGGCTACCGTCACAGGAGCGTGCACACCGACGAGCCGTTGGGTGCCACGCGGGAATGGGTCGGCACGAAGTTTACCGCGTGCAAGGTCTGCGCGGCAGCCAACGATTCTACCCACCCTAACGCAATCAGGGGCGCTCGCGTCCAACGGGTTGCGCGGGTATCGTTCTCGGGCGCTCCCCTTATGTACTGCCGCCATTGACGATCAGCTACCGGTGCCCCGCATGATTCGGGCTTATAAGACTGGCGCCATATTCCTGGTCACCATTGCCGCCTGCGCGCTGTTCCTGATACCGAACACCACCCGGATTGCCCTCGGTCTGTACGGCGAGCGCTGGTACCAGATCGAGCAGGGCGCCCGTGCCATCGGCTACCTGTCGAGTGGTACCCGGGTCGACTGGCTTGGCCGCTGGCATTTTGAAAGCGACCTCCGCATCGCCTTGGCGCGCGATAACGACATGCGCACCGAAGAGCATCTACAGTTCTCTTCCGTACCACCCCACGCACTGATTGAGGCCCGCCAAACCACCCATCGCAACGGGCGTCTTGTTGATGCCACACGCCTGATCTGGGAAAACGATGGCTACCGCTGGTATTCCCGCGGTGCCGACGGCACTGAGCAGCGCGGACAGCGCTTCGAAGGCGGATTCTCGCTTGACGATCATCTTGCTCTCGAGCGCTGGCTCAAAGCGCAATCTCGAGCACCCGGAGCACGCATCACTGTCGAAACCCTGGATCTCGGGGAGCGGGCTCGGCGCACGCGCCCAATCTCCGTGATTACGAATGAAGGCGGCCACGTGACCGTCGACAGCGACGCAGGCAGCCTGATCGAGCTGGATGCACGACTGCGTCCGGTCAGCATGAAACTCGCCGGCATCTACGACCTGCGCGCGGTCGAACGCGAGGCCGCGCTCGCGCCGATCACGGCGCTGCATCTGCCCGCGCAGCGCGTCATGCTCGATCGACCACTGACGAATCCCTCAGCGTTACGCGCCTTGACACTCGCGATAACGGGATCCGTGAGCGCTTCCGCCCTCTGGCCGGAATTGGTCGACGGCGCGCCCGACCGCATCACACTGCGCGCGGCTACCCGCTCGGATTACCGCACCACTCGCGCAGCGGCCAGCATGACGGCACTGGCGACCCGGGACCACCCGGCGGACCATCCCGACATTCTGCAACTTGCGCAACAGGCGGTCGCAGAAGCGACCAGCCCCGCGGCACAGGTTGCCGCACTCACTCACTTCGTGCATGAGTTTGTGACCTACGACGAAGCGCAGGCAGCATCGTCCGTGCTGGAACTGCTGCGCACGCGCCGCGGCGACTGCACCGAGTTCGCGGATCTGCTAACCACGCTCGCGCGGAGCCTCGGGCTACCCGCGCGCACGGTCTTCGGACTCGCGTACCAGGCTGATCCAGAACCTGCCTTCCGCTTCCATGCCTGGAACGAAATCGAGACCGACGGCGGCTGGTTCATCGTCGATCCCACCTGGAACCAGCTGACGACCGATGCGACCCATCTGCCCCTGCCGATGGACCATGCGCTCGGGATGGCACTCTTGAGCGGAGAAAAAACGCTGCGCTTCGAGATTATCGAGGAGCGGTACTGAGCTGTCCCAACAACATCCTCCGGATAAACCGGCACTCCGATGCAGAACGCCCGGGACGGTTCACCGGGAAGACGACTTTCTCGGACTGACGCGCATGAGGCCTTCCTGTGTGACCGACGCGATGAGTTCGCCCTTGCGACTGAAAAATTCTGCATGTGACAGACCGCGTGCACCCGAAGCCGTGCTGGTGCGCTTGTGGAATAGCAGCCAGTCATCGAGCGGTACCGCCCGGTGGATCCAGAGCGCGTGATCGAGACTCGCCATCTGGTACTGGTCGCGCGCGAGGTTCGCGTTATGCGGCAGC
This sequence comes from Pseudomonadales bacterium, assembly GCA_049454295.1. Classification (GTDB taxonomy): domain Bacteria; phylum Pseudomonadota; class Gammaproteobacteria; order Pseudomonadales; family Azotimanducaceae; genus UBA7803. The sequence continues at coordinate 11,250 of JBMTYG010000035.1, read as the reverse complement.
GTGGCCGTGGACACAAGCCCCATATCCGAGGCATACGCCAGCAGACAGCGCGCAAGCGCACTGTCTGGGGCAGGAGCCGCGCCTAAGAAACGAACCCATACAGGATTCCAGAAGCGATTCATTTCCCACGCTGGGCTGCCCAAGCGAAATACCGATCGCATTTCGAACGGGCGCGGCCGCCCCGCCATCGGCGAGAGCCCCGCGGGTTTGGCGGCGAGCGCTTGCACCACGCTGATATCGTCCTCGCACTCTTCGGGCGGCGGGACGTTAGGCATCAGGTGCGCGTGATCAAAACCACCCTCATCCACCTGGAACGAGATATCCATGCTGAAGATGGCCTGTCCCTGCTGAATGGCGACCACGCGTCGAGTGCTGAAACTCGAGCCATCGCGGATTCGCTCGACCTCATACAGCACCGGACGCTCAGCATCACCGGCACGCATGAAATACGCACGGAGCGAATGCGGATTGCGCCCCTCCACCGTGTTGCAGGCTGCGCGCATACCCTGCGCGAGCACCTGCCCGCCAAAGAGCCGAAAACCGCCCCGGTTTTCGTTGTTACCCCGATAGAGGTTCTGCTCGATGGGCTCGAGATCGAGGATCCTGAGCAAGAGCGCTGCGCGCTCGTACTGTTCGGCATGGGTCGGTGTCGTCATGCTCGCAGTGTATCCCTTCGAACGCTGGTCGGCAGCGCGCCGAACCCCGCGTAGACCGCGGCGCTGCCCATCGCCTCTTCAATCCTGAGCAATTCGTTCCATTTCGCCATGCGCTCTGACCGCGCGAACGAACCGACCTTGATCTGCCCGGCATCCCAGCCGGTCGCCAGATGGACGATGGACACGTCCTCGCTTTCGCCCGAGCGGGCCGAAACGAGACGCCCCCAACCGGCTGCCATCGCCGCGCGACAGGCCGCGTCGGCCTCGGACACCGTACCCACTTGATTGACCTTGACCAAAACTGCGTTGCACCAGTCGTTCGCAATCGCTGCGCTCACACGCGTCGGGTGCGTAACCAGCAGATCGTCGCCGACGATCTGCACGCGACCTCCGTGCGCAGCGGTGAACGCAGACATTCCATCAGTGTCGTCCTCGGCCAGCGGATCTTCGATCGAGAGAATCGGATAACGATCAAGCCAACGTCCCAGCAGATCGCAGAGCCCATCGCGATCGAGCACCTGCTCATCGACCGCCAGGCGGTAGTGAGTTCCATCGAAAAATTCACTGGCGGCGATATCCAGCGAGATCCAGACCTCGTCCCCGGGCACAAATCCGGCGCACTCGATACTCTCGACCAGGAAATCGAGCGCCGCATCGTTACTCGGGAAATTCGGCCACCAGCCGCCCTCGTCCGCGGTACCGGCGAGCAACCCGCGCGCGCGCAGCAGTTCGCCCGCGGCCCGATAAACTTCTGCAGTGCGGTCGAGGGCCTCAGCGAAACTATTCGCCGAGGGACACATGATCATGAAGTCCTGAATGTCCACTCGGCGCGCGGCATGTGCCCCACCGCCGAAAATCTGAATCTCTGGTACGGGCAAACGGACCGGGCGACCGGCTGCCAGCAAAGACCACAGCGGCACCTCCGTTGCAGCCGCTGCGGCATGCAGACACGCAAGGGAAACGGCAACAATCGCGTTGGCGCCCAGGCGAGATTTATTCGGCGTGCCATCCAGTGCAATGAGCGCGGCATCGATCGCCGCCTGCTCTCGAACCGATACCCCAACGAGACTCGGTCCTATGCACTCGTTCACCGCGGCAACCGCGCGCACAACGTCCAGCCCCGCAAAGGCGCTGCCGCCGTCGCGCAGTTCGAGCGCTTCGTGCCGACCACGGGAGGCACCTGCTGGTGCGATGGCGCGTCCGACCGCTCCGTTCGCCAAATGCACCTCCGCCTCGACCGTTGGGCGCCCGCGGGAATCCCACACGCGCCGACCACGGATCAGGACAATATCGTCCGCGTGCGTCATGCTCATCACCGGGAGGAGGGAAACAAGCGCCGGATTGTCTTGACACCCGAATTCGCGGTCAACCATATTCCCTTCCATTGCATTCCATACACGTGCTCGACCGGTACTCACGCCGCCGCGCCCTCAACCAGCGGACATCTGTCATGAAGGCACCTCCGATCGCGCGTGATGACGTATCAACTGCAATCGCGCGGGACTTCGTTTCGCTCGAATCCGCGACGGCGCGACGCAACGGCGCCGGCTTCATGCCCTGCCAAGGGGTTTACCATCACCCTGTCGCACAACGCCCCCGCGTGGCTTTTGTCGCCTCGCACTACAACGTGGACTTCTCGGAGCATTATCTCGGCGATTATCTCGCCCGCCGCGGCTATGGCTTTCTGGGCTGGAACACGCGCTTCCGCGGGGCCGAAGCTTTTTTTATCCTTGAACACGCACTCATCGACATTGGCGCCGGGATCGAATGGCTAAAGACCACGGCAGGGGTCGAATGCATCGTGCTCATCGGCAATTCCGGCGGCGGTTCGCTCATGGGCGCCTACCAGTCCCAGGCTACCGAGCCGAATCTTCGTGCCACACGCGGACTACGCCTTCCTGAGGCTGTCTTGTCGCTAACGCCCGGCGATCTCTATGTATCCCTGAACGCCCATGCCGGGCGTCCAGAGGTGTTGACCGATTGGTTCGACCCCGCGATCACGGACGAGCAGGACCCCTTCAGTGTCGACCCCGCACTCGACATGTTCAATCCGGACAACGGTCCGCCATACAGCGCAGCGTTTCTCGCCCGCTATCGCGCGGCGCAGGTCGCACGCAACGAGCGTATTACCGACTGGGCAATCGCTGAGCTCGAGCGGCTGGAAGCCCGTGGATTTCAAGACCGCGCGTTCAATCTGTACCGCACGTGGGCCGACCCGCGTCTCCTCGACGGAGATCTGGATCCTTCCAATCGCCCCGTGGGTGTGTGTTATGCGGGCGACCCGCGCGCCGCGAACTACTCGCCCCGGGGTATCGGGCTAACCAACACCTGTCGCACCTGGCTGTCCATGTGGAGCCTGCGCGAATCCCAGTGCCGCGGCGCTCCGCATCTCGCCCGGATTCGCGTGCCTTCGCTTGTGATTCAGTCAATGGCCGACACCGGCGTATTCCCTGGGGATGCGCGCGGCATCTACGACGCGCTCGGCGCAGCTGACAAAAGCCTCGAGTTTATCGACGGCGATCACTACCTCACGAGCCCCAACGGCGCGCGGGACGACGTCGCTGACCGCATCATCGAATGGGTGCGGGCGCGGATCTGAGCAGAGATGAACGAGCCGAACGTGATGCAGGTCGAGCTGTTTGATCTCGTGATCGTCGGCGCTGGACCCGCCGGTCTCAGCGCTGCGGGACGCGCAGCCGAAATAGACCGTGAGCGGGGTCTCGCGACGCCCTCCTATGTGCTTCTTGAAAGCGGTGCCGAGCTCGCACAAACCATTCAATCGTATCAGCTGGGCAAGCACGTGATGGACGAGCCCAACTTCCTGGATCTCCGCAGCCCTATGCGGTTCGGTTCCGGAACCCGAGAGGCGATCCTCGCGGCCTGGGAAGAAGACCTCCGCACAAACGGGCTTAACGTGCGCTATCAGAGCGAGGTAAGCGCCATCTCAGGCGCAGCAGAGAATTTCGAGGTCACGCTCGCCAACGGTGGTCGAATTGCTTGCAAGACGATCGTCCTCGCGTGCGGCACCGAGGGCAACGTGCGCTTGCTCGAGGTGGCTAACGACGCACCATCGAACTTCGTGCGTTACGGACTTGCTGATCCCGCTGCGGTGTCCGGCCGCACCGTCGTGGTCGTTGGCGCCGGCGATTCCGCCATTGAAAATGCGCTGGCGCTGGTTGGCGAGAATAAGGTGCACATCGTCAACAGACGCTCTGAATTCACCCGCGCCAAGAGCGGCAATCTGAGCGCGATCGTGGCGGCCATCAATGACCCTGAGCGTGACCTCACCTGTCACTACGATAGCCAGGTCAAGGCTGTGGTGATGCCGCCCGCGCAGACACTGCCCGGTCAACTCATCCTTACCACCCCCTCCGGTGATGTGACGATCGAGTGTCACCTGATCATTGCCCGGCTCGGCTCGATTCCGCCCAGAAAATTCCTCGAGAGCTGCGGTATCGCCTTCTCCAGCGAGCTTCCCGGCGCGCTGCCAGTCATCGATGGTCGTTTCCAGAGTGCGGTGCCCGGCCTCTACATCGTGGGATCACTGTCGGGCTGTCCGCTGATCAAGCAAGCGATGAATCAGGGGCAGGATGTCGTCGATTACATCGCGGGCAACGACATCAAGCCCGCAGATCACGAGCTGGTCGCAGGACGCCTGGGTAACCTGTACCCCGACCTATCTCCGGACGAGACCCTTGCGCTACTGCAAGCAAGCTCGCCGCTGACGACCGCGCTCAGTCCGATCACCTTTCGCGAGCTCATCATCGAAAGCCAGCTGATTGTCAGCGGGCGAAGAGCCCGCGGGCTCGACGCACCAAGCTCGGACGGTCGCGGCCCGCTCGCACTCAGGGCGGGTACAGAGCTACTCGCGCCCGGAGATTTCGTCAACGCGTTCTATCTCGTGGTCGAGGGCAACCTGCTCATCAGGCGCTACCCCGACGCCGACTGGGAGCAAGCGGGCCCTGGCAGCTTTTTTGGCGAAAGCTGCCTGTTTGCCGGACGACCGCAGGGCAGCAGTGTGCGCATCCGGCGCAATAGCCTGCTGATCCGCATTCCCCGTAAAATCCTCATCAAGCTCGCGTTGTCAAACGGCGACATCAAACAGCTACTCGAAGACGCGTTCGTGAGCGACCTGCTGAAGGTCACGTTCGAGCCCAAAATGTCGCGAATGCGCCTTGGTGGTCTGGCACGCCAATGCCCAACCCGAACCTACGAGGCCGGCGCTCTGCTGTACGAGCAGGGCAGTTCGGGCAACTGTGTCTACCTGCTCAGATCGGGCTCCGTGAACCTGATCCACCGCGAGACGGGTCGGGTGATCGGAGATCAATATGCTGGAGAACTGGTGGGACAATCCGCGCTCCTTGGCAATACGCGGAGACTTACCGATGCACGGGCAACCACCAGAACCCTCGCAATCGAGATTGATGGCGCGTCATTCACTGCGCTACTCGAGGACAATCCAGAGATCCGTAGACGACTCGAGCGAGACCTCACACTGTTGCTTCAGGAAAACAACGCCCTGCTTACCCATCCGACGCAAGCGTCGGCCATGGGTTTCCTCCTCGAGAGAGGAGTCGGCGAAGCCACCAACGCACTCGTCATCAACAGCGAGCTCTGCATCGGTTGCGACAACTGTGAACGCGCCTGCGAGGACACCCACGGCGGTGTTTCCCGCCTGCATCGCCACGGTGGGGGCACCCACGAAGGTTTTCATGTGCCACTCGCCTGCCGTCACTGCGAGACCCCCCATTGCATGAAGGATTGCCCGCCTGATGCCATCCATCGGACAGAGTCGGGCGCGGTCTACATTCAGGACAATTGCATCGGCTGCGGCAACTGCGAGAGCAATTGCCCCTATGGCGCCATCGAGCTGGTGGCGCCCAAACAGCCCGAGCGCCAACGCTGGTTCGGCTTGCCCCTGCCCCGCTGGGGGCTTCGTGACCGCGCTGCGCAGGCAGCCAAGGAAACCGAGCACGCGCCGAAGCGGGCGGTCAAATGCGACGCCTGTCATGATCTCCCGGGAGGTCCCGCCTGCGTCCGATCATGTCCGACCGGGGCCGCCATCCGCCTGAGCGCCGCTGCCTTGCTGACGCTCACCGGGGGCTAGGCGCGTGCATCAGGGACTCCTTAACTGGCACGGCTATCGCTACCTGCGATGGACAATCGTCCTGCTCGTGGCCACCGTGAGTCTCTATGTCAGCCAGTACGGAGAGTCACACCCACCCCAAGGCAGCACGTGGCAGGGGTACGTGCTTGGCATCGCAGGCGCAATTGGCATCATCTGGCTTGCCCTGCTCGGCATTCGCAAGCGGAGCTACCGATCACGGCTCGGCACCCTGGGTGGCTGGGCGTCAGCCCATGTCTATCTGGGCGCATTGGTGCTGGTCCTGTCCACCTTGCACAGCGCGTTCGAGCTCACCACCTTTAACGTCCACACGCTCACGTATTGGCTCATGCTCCTGGTTGTCCTGTCAGGATTCTTCGGTCTCTATGTGTATGTGCACCTGCCTGCGCGACGAAGCGCCAACCTGGAAGGACACCAGCCGGATCACTGGATCGAGACCCTTCGCGAAATCGACCGGAGAATTGCAGATCAGGCTTCACGGCTGCGGCTTGATGTGGCGGTGGAGATCATGAGCGCACTGCGCGGGACCACCCTCGGAGGCACAGGCGCCGATCAGCTGCTGGGGCGTGACCGATCGCAGATGTGGTCCCACAGCCAAAACAGTCAGGTCGCGAATACCGACCAGCGGGCCATCATCGAACGTTTATCCGAGGTGCTGCCGATCGCCCCGACCGACGCTGATCAGACCACCCTTCTGTCGGAACTATTCACCTTGTTCGGCGAGCGCCAGCTCCTGCTGCGACGCCTGCGTCATGACATTCGCCACGCCGCCTGGCTGCGCGTGTGGCTTCATCTACACATACCCTGCACCTTCGCGCTCTTGATCGCGTTATCGGTGCATGTGTTCAGCATCCTCTTTTACTGGTAAGCCGTGCGTATTCTGATCACAGCCCCCTGGATCGCGTCGGCGGAGGGCGTCGAGCTAGAGACTTCTACCTCAGAACTGCTGCGGACATCGGATCCTGCGCATGCCGAACTGGTCCCAGGCATCGATTTCGAACTGCAAATCACGCGCGAGGACGCCAGCCACATTCGAGTCACGACCTCGAAGCGACGGGTAGTTCACCGCGGCAAAACCCGTCGCAGCAGCGTTCTCGCGCCGGGAGAAAGCTGCTTGATCGGCGGCTACACGCTCCGAGTGGAATCCAGCACCGCTGACGATGGCGGCACTCGTCTCGTGTTCGGCTACGCGCCCATCCGCGCGGTCGACGAGGGGGCACGGACCAGTCTGTTTCTGGCCGGCTGGCGAGCGCGCCGCTGGAGTTTCATTCTGGTGGCGGTGATGGCATGTTTCGCCTTCCTGACGCCATTTTTATCGACGCTGGACTCGGCCCTGATGACTAACGAGGCCGCGAACCAGCCGGGAGCCACGGAATCGCTATTGCCTATGCCGGTGCGTCGGCTGCTGCCGACGAAGGACGCGTGGTCCGCAGGCCCGGTGCACGAGGCGCATCACGCCGCAGGGATCGGTTCCGACTGCACGGCTTGTCACACCCGCGCTTTTCAATCGATTCCGGATTCCGCCTGTCTCACCTGCCATGAGCAGGTGCGGGAACACGCGCTGCTGACGATTTCCAATCATGCGGCGCTCACCGAAAGCACGTGTGCAGACTGTCACGCAGAACACATTGAACCCTCGGCGCTGGTGACAGGAAGTGCAACGCTGTGTGTTGATTGCCACCAAGCCGCGCGGCCGTGGAGTCCGAACATGCCAGTCGTCAGCGCTTTTTCCACGGCGGGTCACCCCCAGTTCGAAGTCTCGCTGTGGCGCGAGAACCCCAGTGCTGATGCCAGCGCTGACACCCGCTGGATACGGGTCAAACAGATCCATTCAAACACCGAGCGCGCGCGGGAATCGTCCAACCTGACCTTCCCGCATGAATTACACCTGAACTCGGACAACGTGGCGTTGATGAACGAGGGACAAACCCTCGTTTGTGCGAACTGCCACCGGATCGACCAGAGCAATGGCGATGTCACACCGGTCGAGATGACGCGCGACTGTGGCGCTTGCCACGCGCTAACCCTAGATCTGGCAGCGCCGGACCTCAGGCTGACCCACGGGTCCGAGCGCGTCGTGATCGCGGAACTGCGGGCGCATTTCATGCGCAAGGCGGCGGGAGCCAACCCGGCTGTGGCTGAGCGAAGACTGCGCCAAGAGGTGGCACACCAGTTCGGCTCAGCCGGCTGCGGACTGTGTCACGACGTGCGGCAGCGACCGGATGAGACCATCGAGGACAGCTGGCGCGTTGCACCGGTCCGCATTGCGGATGACTGGTATCGCGGAGCCCGTTTCGATCACCGACCGCACCTGACTAATCCCGGCATCAACGGGAAAGCTGTGTCATGCCTCGACTGCCACGCCGCGGATACCTCATCGAGCGCGCAGGATGTCCTCATGCCCGTGCTTGATACCTGTCTCTCCTGTCACAATTCAGAGCGCATCGAGCAGGCGGGCATCTGCCTCGATTGCCACGGGTACCATTCGGCTTTTGGCACGCCTTCTGTCGAAGCCCGCGGTCACGTCATGCCCATCGAATACAGAGTGCCTGCCCCATGAGCCTACCAAGCCGCAAGACACATCCGCATCGGCGCCTGCGTGATCGACCGCGCTGCATCGCACTGTTGTGTGCGCTGCTCGCGCTTGGCGCCTGTGGCGGGGGCGGCGGCAGCGACCCGCTGACATCCGAGCAACCGAGCGCCAGCCCGCCGACCGAGTGCGACGGCAGCTGCGTGACCTCAGAGTCTTTTCTCTCGCGCGCGGATGTCGAGCGCGTGTTGGCACAAGCCATCCATCAGGCCAGCGCACTTGGCGTGGATGCGACCATCGCGGTGGTCGATCGGGTAGGCAATGTGCTGGCCGTCTACCGGATGGCAGCAACAAGCCCCGCAGTGGAGATTACCTCGAACAGCCCGGAGACGGTCAGGACCGGTCTCGACGGCGTTGTGCTGCCCTCGGGAACCGACGGCGATGCGCTGGCTGCCATTGCTAAAGCCATCACCGGTGCTTACCTCTCAAGCGAAGGCAACGCCTTCAGTACCCGCACCGCGAGCCAGATCATTCAGGAACATTTCAACCCGCGGGAAACCGATCAGCCGGCGGGGCCGCTCTATGGCGTACAGTTCAGCCAGTTGCCGTGCTCGGATTTCGCGCGGCGGTTCGACGCGCTCGCCCCGTCGCCAGGCCCCCATAGATCGCCGCTCGGCCTCGCCGCGGACCCAGGCGGATTTCCCCTTTATCGGAACGGCACACCCATCGGCGGAGTCGGTGTGATTGCCGATGGTGTCTACTCACTCGACCGTGATGTGCAGGATCTGGATCGGGATATCGACGAACAGATCGCCTATGCGGCCACCTTCGGCTTTGAAGCACCCATCACGCGTCGCGCCGACCGCATCACGGTCGATGGGAAAACGCTCCGCTACAGCGACGCGACGTTTGGAAGTCTGCAGGCAAACCCGTCCCAGGCGCCGGCCTACGCGGTGCGACAAGACAGCGGACGGCTGATCGCGGTCACCGGTTACGCAGGCGCCGACATTCGCACCGGCACCCGCTTCGGCGCGACGGCATCTGGCATCGTCGCGACCGAAGGCGCCTTCGCCGGACTTGGCGCCTCCATCTTCGTTGACAACACGGCGACACCGCGTTTTCCAGTGCGAGACGCGAGTGACGAGGATCGCGTAGGCGACCAACGTCTGCTGAGCTCAGAGGTGGAACAAATCCTGGTCTCGGTGCTCCAGGTCGCCAACCGCACCCGCGCACAGATCCGCCGACCGCTCGAGACCTTCGGTCGAGTAACCATCACTGTGGTCGATACCAATGGCACGATTCTTGGGGTGGTTCGCAACCTGGACGCCCCCGTCTTCGGCTCTGACGTCTCGGTACAGAAGGCGCGCACCACGATGCTGATGTCATCGCCTGAGGCCAATGAGTACTTCTCATCGATCAAAGAACCTGCTCGCTATCTTGATAACGATTTCACCACGGTGCGCGAGTCGGTGATGCTCGACGACTATATGGACCGCAGCAAGGCGCTCCTCGGTGCGACGGCTTTCGAAGATGGTGTTGCCTATTCGATCCGATCAGTCAGCAACATCCACCGACCGTTCTTCCCCGATGGGCTCTCCTCGGCGCGCAGCGGTCCTCTCAATAAAGAGCCGCAGTTGAACGAATGGAGTATCTTCTCGACCGGCTTGCAGCTGGATGTCTCGTACAACCGCATTCTCGAACACGTGCTGTACGCGGCCACCGGCGGCGGTAACGACGTCCCTCTGGCCTGCAACGAGAGTGCGGACCCTGGTCGTCTCGCGAACGGGCTGCAGATTTTTGCTTCTGGCGTACCCGTGTACCGGAACGGGCTGCTCATCGGCGGTCTGGGGGTTGCCGGGGATGCCCCGGAACAAGATGAGATGATGGCTTTTCTCGGGCTGGACGACGCTGGCAAACAGTTGGCAACGGGTATCGGTAACGCGCCGCCGGAACTGCGTGCCGATCGGTTGAGCCCCGACGGATTCCGCTTGCGCTATGTTCAGTGCCCGCAGAATCCCTTCGTGAACTCCTCCGAGGAAAATGTCTGTGAAGGACTGTGAATCGGCTGAGTCCCGCACAGACAAGCGTGCCAGAGGCTTCAACCCGTGTGGAGAATCTTGTTGAACCGCAGCGCAAGACATCGATGATGATCCCGGTAGCACCCAAGGACCAGGCGAAAAGCAAACGACGCGCACGCTCGATCGCCGTAGTGCTGATGACCTGCTTGGTGCTGGTTGCGCCCTCGTTTGCTGCTGAGCGGCTGATCTTCGGGAGTTTTCGCATAGAAGCAGCCGCGGTCGAGCGCGCGGCAGAGCTGCAGGCGCTCTTGGGTTTTCCTGTCCGTGTGGCATCACACGCAGACCAGGGCAGCACCTGGTATCGCGTGCAGTCGGTCAGCGTAAGCGCCGCGGAAAGCGCGCGTATCGTCGAAAAATGTCAGGCGCAGGGTATAGAGTTCTGGCGCCAATCACTGCAACCCGCCCCGGTGTCCGCGCTAGCACAGACGCCGTCAGCACAGACGCCGTCAGCACAGACGCCGTCAACGCAGACGCCGTCAGCACAGACGCCGGTACCGCCAGCAAAGACGCAGCCAGTGCCCGAGCCTCAAAGACTGACGCCTACCCACGCACAGAGTGTTGCCCGACCCGGTGACGCAGCGGCCTCCAGCCTGCCTCGGGTTCCTGCCGCGACGTTGCCCGGCAGTCTTCGAGACCGCGCTGAGCAGAAACCCCTGCCGCTCTCTGTCGAAATTTTCGACCAGTCCGAAGCGGGCACCGTGGTGATTCTAGAACTGCCGCCGCCGGCCACGCTGGATTTCAGCATCTCCGCATCGGCTCTTACGGTGCGCGGACCGCGAGCAGCGCCCCTCGCCGTGGCCGGTCGCTTGCCAAACACTGACGAGCTCGTCAACACCGCGCTGTCCGGGATCGATTTCGGCG
>JBMTYG010000034.1:0-25445 GCA_049454295.1 Pseudomonadales bacterium | reverse complement strand
CGCCCCAAAACCGACGCGGCCGAGCTGCGCTCGGCCGTCCCTCGTTCGAGGCTCAGCACCAGTTGGGTGCTTTGTCGCCTCGTTCCCCCCGGGACCTTGATATCAACAAACGTCCCGAGGGGTTGTCAATCTTGCACTGCGCAAAAACCGGAACCTGCTTTCTCTTACGGTTCAGTCAAAGAGCGAGGCGACGCCTGTTTGGTTCAGAATAGGTGCCAGATCAGCGCGATCCCCGGGTTCAAGGCGCGCGTAGCTGACGCGGAGTGCCGCCAGGCACCGAGCCTGATAGGGAAACGGTGTCTGCGTCCACGGCATACCGCTCACCAGAGCCTCCGCCAGTGCAGCACCCTGATCGATCGCTCGGGCGTTGGCGATCATCACAGGTACATAGGTCCGTCCGATCTCCGTGAGCAGCGGTTCGAGCACCGTTTCGATCTCCTGTCGCGGCAACCACCCGTCGGTTTGTACGTCAACGCCAGACAGGTCGTCCATCACGTCCACCCATGCGAAGACACGAGGCGCCTCGGCGAGCGTGAGCGCGCGCGGTGTGGGATCAAAGTGCGCGAGTTGGGTCAGCTGACCATAGACCGCAAGATCGGCGCTGCCCGGTCGGCGGCCGAGGATGAAGGGTTGCCGGGAGAGGATGCGATCAAGACAGCCAAGAAACCGTCGATAGCTGTCCTCAATGACCGGGGCGGTGATCTCATTCGATCCAACCACACCCAGACGATCGATCTGGCGACGGCTGAAGCGCGCGCGCAGCCGCGCGATATCCTCTTCGGATGCTGTGATGCTGCGCCAGCGCGGGAGGATGCTTCCCGCATGATCGATGTCGGACTGTCCATGCCACCGGTAATGAAACATGGCCTTGGTCAGCCATTCGTCGGCGTAGTCCTCGATCAGCTCGTCGATGAAGCGCACCGCGGGGTCCTGCGGCAGCACGCTCCGCGGACCCGGCAGGGTGACATCCAGTCGTCGAATCAGCGGCGTTGAATCCACTACCGCCTCGACCTCGCCGCGCTCGTCGCGTAGGTAAAGGGTGGGCAGCAGCCCAACCTTCGGTCGTGGCAGACCCAGATCATCGTCGTGGGAGCCGATTAAAAATCGGTATGGCAAGTGCTGATAGCGCAGCAGCGCGATCATTTTGCGGGTGTAAGGAGAGCCGGGCGCGCCCTTGATCAAAATTGGCTCGATCATCTTGCGGCTCCTTTTGCCTATTTGCGGTCGAGGCTCGAGAAAAAGTCGCGAAGCGTGCTGGCGTCGCCGCGAATCACGACCCGGCGTGTTTTACCGTTGATCTGGTGATCGTACATCGGGTCGTAGTAGTCGCGCAGCAACAGGTCAACCCACGCTTCATGAAGCGCGGTGTCAACTGCGCCTGACGGTTCGATGCCAGCAGCGAACGCGAGATCCAGTGCTGTTTGCACCGCCGCCCGGCGCAGCCCCCCGAGTCGGCGCTCGATTCGGTGAAGTCCCTGCGTATAGCGGTCGCGGAGTGTCGTAGCGGCGACGCCCGCGCGCAGCGGCTGCACGACATACTCGCGCACGATGTTCGCCCGGCGCTCGTCAGCGTTGACCTCAAGGAGCGCCACGGGGGACTCCTGCATGCGCGCGTGCCAGTGCTGTGGGAGCGCCAGTCGGCCGATGGTGCGGCTTTCATCCTCGAGCAGCAGATAGGGGCCGCTATGCTGGATCCATTCCTTTGCCAACGCATTTTCGAAAGTTACCGGCGTCGGCTGCTCGGTCTCCGTGGCGCCGAAGGCTGAGCCACGGTGTGCTGCGAGCCCCTCCAGGTCGATGGAACAGGGTGCGGAGCGCAGGAAATCAGTTTTACCGCTGCCAGTGCGGCCTGCCAGGATGATCCAGGGACGCGGGTCACTGCAGGCGGCGCGTAGGGCCTCTGTGAGGGCCCCGCGGAGCGCTTTGAAACCGCCCGGCACGCGTGGTAAAGCATGGCCGGCGGCTGCGAGCCAATCTGCTGCGATAGCAGAGCGCTGGCCGCCACGCCAGCAGAAGATCCAGGCGTTCTCGTGCTGATTGGCAAAGTCTGCCCAAGCGGCGACGCGCGCCTCGCGCACAGTGCCGCTGACAAGACGATGCCCCGCGCGTACAGCCGCGTCGGGCCCCTGCTGTTTGTAGGTAGTGCCGACCCGAGCGCGTTCTGCATCGTTCAGGATCGGCAGGTTGCAGGCGCCGGGGACCGTTCCTCGCGCCGCCTCACCGGGTGCACGCACGTCGATAAACGGCGTACCCCGACGCACGAGTGCGAGTAGTTCGTCGCTCACGGCACTGCTTCAGAGAGGGTCTCGCCGCGCCGAAAAAGCGCCAGATGCTCGGCAAGAATGTCTCGTACCGAGTCAAATTCCTCGCCGACTGCCTGGTCGATCGCCTGCTGCTGTACGCGCAGCGCGTCGTCGAATTTCCCGATCGCGGCATGGGTTGCCGCCCAAGTGTCCAGATACTCAGGGCGTGCGCGTGCGTCGGCATTGCTCTCCATGAGCGTCGACATGATTTTGAAGGCGTACTCGGGCCGACGCAGCTCGAGGTCCGTGCTGACGGTGAGTGTCCAGGCGACTTCGTTGACGACAGCGGCGTCGAGCGGCGCCGCCGCCACGGCAGCCCGATACCAGCGCTGCGCGGCGCGGCGGTTGATGGGGCCACTCAGTCCGCGCGCGGCCAGGTTGCCGAGCAGCAGCATGGCCTCCGTATCCGCGCCGCTGTCGTTGGCGTCAGCGCCGCGCGCCTCGGTCAGCGTTTTCAGCCATTGATCGAGCCGCGGGTCAGGGGGCTGTGCTGTTGCGCGGTCGAGCAGAAAACGCGCGTAGGTCTTCTGGGCGAGAGGATTGCCGAGGGCGCTCGCGCGTGCGAAGTAATCGCGGGCTGCGTCGAGGTTCCGGTCCACCTGCTCACCCTGGTAGTTCAGGTGACCGAGATAGAGTAGCGCGTCATCGTTATCCAGGGCGGCAGCCTGTTCCAGGAGCGGCAGACCGGTTGTGATGTCGTCATCACCGTAATGGCCGTTCAGATACAGGATGCCGAGACCGTACATCGCGTCGGATGAGCCAAGCGTGATCGCGTGCAGATAGTGATCAAGGGTTTCGTTCAGAAAGGCCTCGCGCTCCTCCGCGTCCTCGGTCTCACGGGCTCGGTCGAAGAAAATCCGCGCAAGCAGCGTGTTCGCAATCAGGTTTCCGCTGCGCGACGCCGCCCGCAGCCAGTTGATCGCATCGTCAAGTCGATTCTGACTGGCAAGAAAGGCGCCGACCGCGGCCTGCGCGGCGGTGTCGTCGTCCTTGGCCAGGTAACCCACCACGCTGAACGGATTGAATTTGGGATCATCCCCTGCGCCGAAGCTTTCGCGCAGGTCTTCGTAGACCTCGCGGAGGTCGAAATAGAGAACGCGGATCGGTCCGCTCTCGGGCTTGCCCTGAATGAGCAGTGCAAAAGGCACGTCCTCGAGCGTTTGGTAGATGGAGCCGACGGGTGTGAGGCCCTCGCTCATCGCGTACACCTGCGCCTCGACCGCCGTCGTGGCAGGCAGGTAAGAGTGACTTCTCGCGCTGCCACTCTCTGCCGCCGGTGTAATCGCGCCTTGCGCACGGTCGGCGCGGATGCGCTCGATCCAGCCACGGTGAAATGCAGCAGCCTCGGCGTTTTCTAGGTAGTCATAAAACCGTGCAAGCGCGAAGTGCGCGGTGAGACTGCCGTAGTAGGTGTCGAGCATCGCCGAGCCAAGCGAGCCCAGCTTGAGCGGCTCATCCTCGATGATCTGATAGGCGTCGAGTTCTAGCGCCGTTAGCCGTTCCAGGCGCTCCGCGTGGTCTGGCGCTGCGTAAAAACTTTTGCGCAGTGTCGTTGCGTCGACCTCTTCACCGGCATTTATGGCGATCAGGAGATCGTCGTAGGGTCGGGGCGCGCTTTGGCAACCCGCGAGTGCGAGTGCGACCAAAACAAGTAGCGGCCAGCGCCGGGTCAGGTTTGTCTGTCGACGGTCTGGGCGTATGATCGCGATGTTGCTCAACGTCTCACCTGTGCGAGGTGGTGGAAATGGCCTGGGGCCAAAAACTTCGTCTTCCGACCGCTGCTGAGGCCCTGCCTGGGCGCTCGGCGAGCATGCCGGTACCGCAAACCCATTTCGTTAACGGAGCGCCGCTCAAGGCGCCGTTCCCAGCGGGTTTTGAGCTCGCCCAGTTCGGGCTCGGCTGCTTTTGGGGAGCGGAGCGTCGATTCTGGCAGGTCGACGGTGTTTTTTCGACGGCGGTAGGTTACGCCGGTGGGATTACGCAGAACCCAACGTACGAAGAGGTGTGCTCAGGACTGACCGGGCATACCGAAGTGGTGCTCGTGGTCTTCGATCCGACCCGTATTGATTACGCAGCATTACTGCGCGTGTTCTGGGAGTCCCATGATCCAACCCAGGGTATGCGTCAGGGCAACGATGTGGGCACGCAGTACCGCTCGGCGATATACACCTACAGCGCGCCGCAGCTCGCGCTGGCAGAGGCATCGCGCTTGGCGTTCGAACCTGCGCTGCGTGCGGCGGGGTTTGGGCCCATCACGACGGAAATAGCCCCTGCGCCCCAGTTTTTCTACGCTGAGCATTACCATCAGCAGTATTTGGCCAAGGTGCCGAACGGTTATTGCGGACTGGGTGGCACCGGGGTGTCGTGCCCTATGCCAACCGGAGTTGCGGCTCCGGTCTGACGTCAGTCGAGTCGAGTTTTTGTGGTCGGACAGCGCGTGCAGCGTAGGACCGTCACGAGCTTCCCCGATCGCACGTCGAACTGCTTTTTCTGATCGATGGCCCATTCGTGAAAACCGCTGCGGCACAGGGTGTTGCCTCGTGCGCGCTCCTGCAGTTCTGCACGTTTGCGTGCGTCGCGCTTGCGCGCGGCGTCAGTGAGAGAGATGGGATCACTCATCTAGGGCGCCAACCGAGTGGTTGCAGCGATTATCCATGGCGCGTTTGTGAGCGACAATGAATCACCCGCTGGGTATCGGAATCGACTTCGGCACCACGCACTCGGTTGCGGCCATCTATGACGGTGTCGTGGTGCGGCTGATAGGACTGGAGGACGATGCGCCGCTCCTGCCCTCCGCGACCTATATCGACCGACGCTTGAAGACCCTCACGGGGCAGGCGGCGATTGATCGCTACATTGCTGACAACACGGGCCGAACGGTTGAGCTCATTCCCGAGGTGATCTCCGAGACCAGCCAATTTGTCGAACATGATGACCCCGAGAATCCCTCTGCCGTTGACACTGTCACACAGCGGCATTACGGCCTGCCGCTCATTGATAGCGGACTCAAGGGGCGGCTCTTTCGTGGCACCAAGCGACTGCTCGGGGATCCCGGCATTCGGCGCCTGATGGTGTTTGACCATCCCTTCCGACTTGTCGCGCTTGTTACGCCGATATTGCTGCGCATCCGGCAAGCGCTCGAAGCGCGCGCTGGCGCGGTGACCGCGGCCCATTTGGGGCGACCGGTAAACTTCGAAGGGCGGGATCAGTTTCGCAACGAAACCGCGCTGACGCGGCTTGGCGAGGCGTATCGGCATGCAGGCGTCCGTGAACAGCATTTTTACCCCGAGCCAGTAGCGGCCGCGGTGAGCTTTCTCGATATCCACCCGGACACGCCCGGCGAGCACCTGCTGACCCTGGATTTCGGGGGTGGCACCCTCGATTTGTGTGTCCTGCGTCGTCACCGTGATGGGTTCGATGTGCTCGCGACCCATGGGGTTGCGCTGGGCGGCGATCATATCGATCAGCAGCTTTTTAGGGTCCTGTTATGTCCGGAACTTGGCCGGGGCGAACTCTGGCGCAGGCGTGGATTCGATCGTGAGATCGAAACGCGGTTCCCGTTCGAGGATTACGAAGAGCTTCTGGTCAATTGGGCGGTCACCTATACCCTGAACCAGAATCGCTACAGCGCCCCGGTGCACGATTGCATTGCGGCGGGTGGTCCGGCGGCGCGAAAGTTTCGGCGCTTGAACGAGCTGATTCAGCGCAACCTGAGCTACAGCGTTTTTCAGTCAATCAAAGACTTTAAAGCGCGGCTTTCTTCTGATGACAGCGCTCGGCTCGATATTCCAGAGCTCGATCTGGATCTGAGGGTCACCCGGGCCGAATTCGAGGAGATCATCGCGACCCAGCTTCATGAGGTGGAGGTGGCTCTTGAGACGGTGGTTGCCCGGTCGGGGCTGCGCGCGGACGCGATCGACATCGTGCTCGGCACCGGCGGATCTAGCCTCATCCCCGCCGTGCGGCGGTTGCTCGCCGCCCGGTTCCCGAGGCAAGTGGTTGAGCACGATCCCTTCACGAGCGTGGCAGCGGGGCTTGCCATTGCCGATTATCAGCGCCAACTCCACGTGCGCTGAGATCGACTTCGTCGACTCGCGCCATCTACGGCATGAGCGCGCGCAGCTGCTCGAGTTTGCGTGCAAGGCCGTTCAGGTCCCGGGCAAAAGCCGGCGCGATCACTTGGTCGGCGCCGGCTTCTGCGTAGGCAGCAAGCGTCTCGGCGGTGATCGGGTGACGGTTCGGCCCGACGTGGATCTGGACGTCTGCGCGCCGCCGACCGGCTGCCGCAAGCTGCGTGTCCAGCGCGCGCAGGTGCGCGCTAAGGGTGTCGGGTGTGAGATCGAATCCGTACCAGCCATCGCCAAAAGCAGCGACACGGGCCAGCGCGGCGGCGCTTTCCCCACCGATGATGACAGGCGGGTGAGGCGTCTGCACCGGCTTAGGATTGAACCAGGCGCGGCCAATCTGCACGAACTTGCCGGCATATTCAGCGATCGGCTGCGTCCAGAGGGCCTTCATTGCCGCGATGTAGTCTTCGCACCGTGCCGCGCGCTCGCTGAAGGGCACGCCAAGTGCTTCGAACTCCTCCGCGAGCCAGCCGATGCCGATACCGAAGTCGACGCGGCCACCGGACAGATAATCGAGGTCGGCGACCATTTTTGCCGTATAGACCGGCTGGCGTTGCGGCACCAGACAGATGCCAGTGCCAAGCCGCAGCCGGGTGGTGCGGGCGGCAATGAACGTGAGCGCGCTAAACGGATCAAGCAAGCCCTGGGGATCGCCCGCCAGTCGCCCATCATCGGAGTATGGGTAGCGGGATGCATAGTCCGGAAAGAACAGCACGTGCTCAGGTACCCAGAGCGAGTGGAAACCGAGGGACTCCACGAGCTCTGCAGCGCCGACAATGAAGGCAACGGGGGTGTGCTGGCTGAAGGCGAGGGTAATGCCGAGTTTCATGCGAAGCTCCTGATGATTGGACGATGCGCGTCTTAGCGTTCGGGTGGCGGCTGCCAGGAGGGATCCAACACGCCGAACAGCGTCTTCAACATGCGGTAGGTCAGCCCCCAGACAAAATGTCCGCCGGGCAGACGGTATCCGTTGAACCAGCTGGGCGTGCCCCCGATGGCGAACTGCTCTGCAGTGTGCAGGCTGCCGCTCGCAAGCGCCCCGAGCGGCGTCCAGACGACTTCGGCGACCTCGTGATTGGGGCTCGGTGCCACGGGCGCCTCGAGCTCAAAAATGTGGGGCGCGATGATCATGCGCAGATTACGCCCGCGCGGCGCAGCCGCCTGGTGATGGAGGTGACCGAGGTAGCGCGCATGGCGCAGATCCACGCCCACCTCTTCATGCGTCTCGCGCACCGCGGCGGCGCGAAGATCGATGTCGCCCGCATCGCGATGCCCCCCGGGGAAGGCCATCTGCCCGGACCACGGGTCCCCGACTTTGTCGGCACGACGAATGAGCAGGACCTCTGGACCTACCTTGGACTCCTCGCGCAGGATGATCGCGACCGCCGCCTGGCGCACCTCGGGTCCGGGTTCAGCCAGCGTTGGCCGATGGTCGCTCAGTCTGGCGCGTATGAGTTCGAGCGGGTACACAAGGTGTCCGGCTGGCGTTTGCCGGGGAATCTGCACGCTCCGCGTGCGGATGTCGAGCCCTGCCCGGCGTTCCCGGCGGTGGGGTGTTCGACCTGAATGTCTTGTCTATCCGCTATCATGGCTCTTCCGCGCCTGCAGACTGTTCTTGGGGAGAAACGAGTTGAGCACCGAACAACGTGGCAATGGCTGTTTCGTCTGTGGGCCATCGAACCCCGCCGGGCTGCACGTGCGGTTTCGCCTGGAGAACGATGTGTGCGTGGGGCGGTTTGTCCCCGACACGCAACATGCTGGTTATGCAGGACTCACCCACGGCGGTATCATGTTTGCGCTGCTCGATGACGTGATGGCGAACTGGCTGTGGCTGCAGGGTGTGCAGTGCTTTACGGCGCGTGCGGACATTCGTTATCGCGCGCATCTGCCGCTTGGCACGCCTGTGCGCCTCGAGGGGCGTTGCCAGCGCCGGAAAGGTCGACTGGCCATGATGGAGGGGCGGATCGTGCGCGAAGACGACGGCAGCGTTGTCGCCGAGAGCAGCGGCTCGTTCATGACTGCGGTCGAGACGGCTTGAGGGATGGCGCTGTCATTCGACTGGTAAACGCTTAACCAGAGAGGGGGAGAAAGACATGGCCTTTACCACCATCATCGCGATGCTTGCGCTGGTGCAATATCTGGCGTTCGGGCTCTTTGTCGGGCGCGCCCGCGGTAAATTCGGCGTCGATGCGCCGGCTACCACAGGTCATCCTGAGTTTGAGCGCTATTTTCGCGCGCACTACAACACGCTCGAGCAGCTGATCGTATTTCTGCCCGCGCTGTATGCGACCGCTTATTTCACCAGTGAGGTGCTCGCGGTGTCGGCCGGCGCCGTGTACCTGATCGGTCGATCCCTCTACTTCCGCACCTATGTTCAGGATGCTTCGAAGCGTGGCCCCGGCATGATGCTAACGTTCTTGGCTAATCTGGAGCTGCTGATATCGGCGCTGGTGGGGGCGATTCGCGGCGCGTTTTGAGCGCGCCCGAGGCTTTACCGCAACAGGTCGTGGTGTTCGGGGTGGCGCTTGATGTAGGCCGCCGCCCACGAACAGATCGGTACGATCGTTTCACCGCGGCTGCGCAGTATCGCAAGTACGCCTTCCATGAGCGCGGCGGACGCACCCGTTCCCCGCAGCGCGATCGGTGCCTCGACGTGCGGGACGATGACGACGCTGCCTTGGCGCTCGTAGTCGGCGAACGCGATTTCCCCGCCGACGTCCAGCTCAAAGCGCTGGCGCGCGATATTGTCGATCACGTTCTGGTGGGGTGTTGTCATCGGCGAGCCAACCATTCGAGCAGCAGCTGGTTGGTCGCTTCCGGTTGTTCCTGTTGTATCCAGTGGCCGCAGTCGAGCATGTGCACCTCCGCCATTGGCGCGTAGTCGCGCAGGTTCGGATTAGCCGGCACGATGTCATAGCGGCCGTGGATCATGAGCACAGGCTGCGGTACGTGCTGGGGTACGTCTGCCAACAAATGCCAGTTGCGGGTGAAGTTGCGGTACCAGTTGATGGGTCCGGTGAAGCCAGAGTGCTTAAAGGCTTCCACGAACACGGCAAGTTCTGCCTCGCTCATGAGCGGATCGCCTGCCGGTGCGTCCGATAGGGCCAGGTTGATCATCGCCATGCCAGGCTGTGGGACCCGCGGCGGCGCAAGCCACTGCCGCGTGCGGTAGAGATTGCGCAAAAGGCGCTCGGTGTTGGCTTCAAAGGCACGATCGGCAACCCCGGGCTGGCGGTTGAAGTGCACGATGTAAAAATCGCCACCCAGCGCCTCTTCCCAGAAGCTCACCCATTCCCGCGTGCCGCGCACCATAAACGGAACGCTCAGGTTGGCGAGTGCGCTCACGCGGCCCGAGTGCAACAGCGCCATATTCCAGACCACGATCGCCCCCCAGTCGTGCCCGACAAAGATCGCGTCCTTATAGCCATAGTGATCGAGCAGGCAGGCAAGATCGTCGCAGAGGTGCTGGATGTCATAGTCGGTGAGGGGCTCAGGGCGGGAGGAACGACCATAGCCCCGCTGATTGGGGATGATGACGTGATAGCCCGCGGCGACAAGCGGCGCCAGCTGATGGCGCCACGAAAAGGCGTGCTCGGGGAAGCCATGGCACAAGACAATCGGGCGTCCGTGTGTCCCGGCTTCGAACACTTCGAGGGTCACCCCGTTGACGTCGATGAACCGGGCGTCAGGGAAGTCGGTCATGGGCGGGCTCCTGGCGAAAGACGTGATACTGAAGAATGCGAACGATGAGTGCTTTGTGCGCGCGGTCAGCCTGATCCGTGATGCTCGCGCCAGTCCGTCCAGCGGGCGTACGCTTCTGCAATCTGCTGGGCGCGGGCAGTGCTTGCGGCACCGAGTTCGGGGTGGGTGAAGATGTAGCACTCGTCGGTCTGGATCGCGTGCACCACCATCTCTCCAACAATTTCAGGGTCGAGCCCACCATCAAGTAGCGATTGGACGCGCGCCACGCGATCGGCGCCTGCAACATCGTGCGCGAGTACCGCGCTCGCCGTGTCGGTCGCTGCCGCCAGCGCGTCGGGACGGTTGCGGCCAGAGGTAAAAATATTCGTCCGAACTACCCCCGGGCACAGGACTGATACGCCAATGCCAAGCGGTGCCAGATCCTGCCGCATCGATTCCGACAGACCGACCACCGCAAATTTGGAGGTGCTGTAGACGGACAGACCCGGCACACCGACATGACCGGCCATGGAGGCAGTATTCACGATATGTCCTCCTTCGCCGTGTGCCAGCATGCGCGGCAGGAATGTCTGCACGCCGTTGACCACGCCGTCCAAGTTCACCTTGAGTACCCAGTCCCAGTCTGCATAACTCATGCTTTCGATGCTGCCGCCAACGCCGACGCCGGCGTTGTTACAAAGCACATGCACGCGACCAAACACAGCCTCCGCTCGGTCCGCCGCGGCAGCCATGGCTGCTCTATCTGTGACGTCCACGCGGATGGTCAGCACGTTCGCATTGCTTTGGGCGAACTCGGCGGCCACGGCGTCGAGCGCCGTCTGCTCGATATCGGCGACGGCTACCTTCATGCCTGCCGCCGCGAAGGCGCGCACCATCGCCAGTCCCATACCGCTCGCGCCACCGGTGACGAAGGCGACCCTGCCGGTCAGTTCCCGCATGCTTGCTGCTCGTCGGTGAATGCAACCAGTGTCGGAGAAACTACCGGCACAGACAACGGTCTGCGCGCGTATCGACGTTGTCGCGAATGCGCTCCGGGTATGATCGGCAGGGTCAGACCAAGGGGATGGGAACGATGCTGGCAATGACGATCGCGGGTCTTCTGTTTCTGGTGACGCATCTGGGTGTCAGCAGTACGCCACTGCGCGGAGTGCTGGTGCGCCGACTCGGCGAAGGCGGCTACCTCGGCGCGTACTCTCTCATGGCGGCTATCACCCTCGGTCTCATGATCTGGATGTACGCCAACCTTCCGCGGCTGCCCTATTTCTGGTTGCCGTCTCCGACGTTGTACCTCGTGCCGAAAGTGATCATGTTTCTGTCGTTTATGCTGATCGGGGGTAGCTTCCTCGCCCGTAATCCCTCGGCCGTGGGTATGGGTGGCATGCTCGAGGCGCCGAATGCGCCGTCGCAGCTGGCACAGGGCGTCAACCGAATCACGCGGCATCCGTTGCAGTGGGGTATCGCCCTGTGGGCGGGCTCGCACCTTGCCGCGAATGGTGACGCTGTATCGGTCGCGTTTTTCGCTGCCTTCCTCTTGCTCGCGCTTTTGGGTAGTGCGCTCATCGACCGCAAGAAGGCGGCAACGTTGGGGGTGCCCTGGCAGGCGTTTGCAGCGGTGACATCGAATCTGCCGTTCGCAGCCATCGTCAGCGGGCGTAACCAGCTCGTGCTTCGCGAACTCCTGGCACCGTTGCTGGCCGCGATCGTGCTTTATGGGGCGGCGTTTTATGGTCACATCTTCATCGCCGGGGTTCCGCTCGCCTGAAGATGACCTCCCTCAGGGTGTCCGCAAACGCTCGATGTTGTCCGGAAAAGAAGTGGTCTGCCCCAGGCAATACGTGAGCAGTCACGGACTCGAGCGTGGCGAGCTTTGCGGCATCGACGAAGTGATCAGCGCCCCCGGCAATGGCGTCTACCGGGCATCCCGGCGCGCCCTGCGGGAAAGCCATGGCGGCGGTTGGCGGGGCGATCAGGAACGCATGCTCGATCGACGGGGTCGAAGCGCCGGCGACCAGGTAGTCCCAGACGACGCTTGAGCCAAACGAGTAACCGGCGAGCCAGAGGGATTGGGGAGTGAGTTCGCCCTGCACCCAGTCAATTGCAGCGCCCAGGTCTAGGCGCTCGCCCGGACCGCCGGAATGACTGCCGGCGCTCGCTCCGACGCCGCGGAAGTTGAAACGCAGGCACGCGATGTCCGCCGCCAGCAAGGCGCGCGCCACCGCGTCCAGCACGCCGTCGTGCATGTTCCCGCCGTACAGCGGATGGGGGTGACAGAGCACCGCCACGCGGGTGGGGCTAGCGGTCGCGCCTGCGGGTCGTTCCAGCCAGGCCTCCAGGGAACCGGCGGGTCCAGGAATGTTCAAAGTGGCGCGCCTCTGGTACTCGGATGCCGGGACGGTAGCAGGATTTGGGTAGCGGAACAGCGCCGCCTGTGCGCTGCAAGCCCAAAGCCCTTGAAATTTCGCTCGGCGAACCCAAGCTGGCTTCGGCGCGAAAACGGAGTTGCAGCGCGCAGTCAGACCGTGGTGTCGAGAGGGCGAGGTTTGGCGAAGATTGAGAGCGAGGACTCAAGATGGAGACAGGTAAATGATCGAAGCAGAACGGCTGACCCGTCGCTACGGGGATTTTGTGGCCGTCGACACTGTGTCGTTCACCATTACTCAAGGCGAGGTGGTGGGCCTTTTGGGCCACAACGGCGCGGGCAAGACCACCATCATGAAGATGCTCACCGGGTATCTTGAGCCGAGCGTGGGCGAGGTACGCGTGAACGGCGTTGTGGTAGAGGCGGACCGGCGCGAGGCGCAGCGCATCATGGGCTATCTGCCCGAGAACCTGCCGCTCTACCCCGAACTCTCGGTAGTCGATTATCTCGCATGGGCAGCAGAGCTTCGCGGCGTTGACCCGGCGCTCGCTGTGCCGCGCGCGGTGGCGGCGACAGAGCTTGAGAGCAAGGCGTTCGCGCCCATTTCGACGCTGTCCCGGGGCTTCAAGCAGCGCGTGGGTGTGGCTCAGGCGATTCTCCATGAGCCGCGAATCCTGATTCTGGATGAGCCGACCAACGGGCTTGATCCCGCGCAAACGCAGCAGATGCGTGCGCTTCTGCGTCGGCTGTCGGAACACGCGACGGTGATTCTGTCGACGCACATCATGCAGGAGGTCAGTGCCGTCTGCGATCGCGCGCTCATCCTTCGGGGTGGTCATCTGGTCCTCGATGAGCGTCTTGAGGCGCTGCGGCGCACTGACCGCTTGCTCGTTCGGACAAGGACGGACGCCGATGTCGTGGGGCTTCTCGCCGGGGTTCCAGGGCTTGGCGCCCTCGTGAGGGCCACGGGCGGGCTGTGGGAGGCTGCGGTAAGCGGCGAGGTTGAGCCGGTCGCTGCGGCGGTTGCTGCCCGCCTCGCGGCAGCGAGTGAGCCCATCTACCAGCTTGCGCCTGTGCAACGGGACCTCGAGACCGTGTTTCGAGACGTGAGCGAAGCGACCGCGGAGGTGTCCCATGCCGCTTGACGCCATCCGTCATGTGGCGCGCAAAGAACTCCGCTTGTTCTTTGCGGCGCCCGTGGGCTATCTGTTTCTCGCCGCATTTCTGGCGGCCACCTTGTTCGTGTTCTTTTGGGGCGAAGCCTGGTTCGCCCGCAACATCGCCGACGTGCGGCCGATGTTCGAGTGGTTGCCGATTCTCCTCATATTCCTCTCAGCCGCGCTCACCATGCGCCTCTGGAGTGAGGAGCGTCGCACGGGCACGCTCGAGTTCGTGGCGACGCTGCCGGTCGATAGCTGGTCGTTTGTGCTCGGAAAGTTTCTCGCGTGCTGGTTGCTGCTTGGCATTGCGTTACTGCTGACCCTGCCGCTGCCGCTCTCAGCTGCCTTCATCGCCGACCTCGATTGGGGGCCGATCCTTGCCGGCTACGTCGCCGCGCTGCTGCTCGGCGGCGCCTATCTCGCTATTGGTCTTTGGGTCAGCGCCCGCACCGATAGCCAGATTGTCAGCCTCATCGTTTCCACCTTCGTGTGTGGGCTTGTTTATCTTGTTGGCAGCCCGCTGCTGACTAACCTGTTTGGTGGCGCGGTTGCGGAGTTTTTGCGTGCGCTGGGCAGCGGATCGCGATTTGAATCCATTACCCGCGGGGTGCTCGATCTGCGTGATCTCTACTACTACGGTTCGCTGCTGTTCGTTTTTCTTGCGCTCAATGTTCATGCGCTCGAGACAGAGCGCTGGGCGGCGGACGGCGATCGTGCGCGGCATCGGCGCGCACGCATGACCACGGGTCTCGTCATCGTAAATCTGCTCGCGGCGAACGTCTGGTTAGCCCAGCTGCCGGTGCTGCGCGTGGATGTGACCGAGGGGCGGATTTATTCGATCTCGGACGCCACACGCAACTATCTCGGACAGCTACAGGAGCCGCTCCTTATCCGCGGCTATTTCTCGGAGCGCACGCACCCGTTGCTGGCACCGCTGGTTCCGCGCATGCGGGATCTCTTGAAGGAATTCGAGGTCGCGGGCAAGGGACGGGTCCGGGTCGAGATGATTGACCCAGCCTCAGATCCTGCGAAAGAAGAAGAGGCGAACGGAAAGTACGGCATTCGCCCCGTCCCGTTTCAGGTATCTGACCGGTACGAAGCGAGCCTCGTGAATGCTTATTTCGACATCCTTGTGAGTTACGGCGACCAGTGGGAGGTCCTCGGATTCCGCGATCTGATTGAGGTGAAAGTGGCCGGAGAATCCGACCTAGAGGTCGCCTTGAGAAATCCGGAATACGATATGACACGCACCATCCGCAAGGCGCTCTACGGCTTTAAGGGGGGTGGCAGCCTGTTCGACAGCATCACATCGCCGGTTCGTTTTGTGGGGTATTTTTCAGCCGACGCCACATTGCCGCCCGCGCTCGCCGAGTATCGCGGAACGGTCCAGACCGTGCTCGAGGCGCTGACGCGCGACGGAGGTGACAAGTTCTCCGCCGAGATCCTCGACCCGGAGTCCGGGGATGGGGCGCTCGCGCGGGAAATTCAGGATCGGTACGGTTTTCAGCCAATGGCGGCCAGCCTGTTTGATACTGAGGAGTTTTACTTCTATCTGACGCTCACCGATGGCAACACGGTGATGCAGGTGCCCTTGCCGGAAACGCTGAGCGTCGATGCCACGCGACGCGCGTTCGATGAAGCGTTAAAGCGCTTTGCGACCGGTCTGCTTAAGTCTGTGGCGGTTGTCGCGGACGAGTCTGCGCCCGGCATGATGGGCATGCCACAGCAAGGCGTGTCGCGTGTCGAGGAGCTGAAGGCCGCGCTGTCTCAGGACTTCAACGTGGTCGACGCGGACCTGAACTCAGGTGTTGTGCCCGAGGGCGTTGAGTTGCTCGTGCTTGTCGCGCCGACCAACCTGCCCGAAACCGCGGTCTTCGCCGTTGACCAGTTCCTTATGCAAGGCGGTACGGTGGTTGTCGCCACCGGCGGTTATACCGCGACCCTTGAGCAGCAGTCGCTGACGGCCAGCCCGTCGGTATCCGGGCTCGAGCCGTGGCTGACCCACCACGGGGTGTCGCTTGGGTCGGGTTTGGTCATGGATCCGCAAAACGCGGCCTTTCCGGCACCGGTCACGCGCGAGGTGGGTGGCTTCAGCTTCCAGGAACTCGTGATGCTCGATTATCCGTATTTTGCCGATGTTCGCGCCCCTGGGCTCAATGTCGATAGCGGTATCACGGCTCGGCTGCCGCAGGTCACAGTGCCATGGGCTTCCCCGCTCGAGATTGCTTCCGATCGCACGCAGAATCGCGGGGTGACGCGGCTTCTCGAAAGCTCTCCGGGCAGTTGGATCAGCGCCGATCCAGATGTCATGCCGCGTATCGACGAATCGGGTGCTTCGGGTTTTCGACCGGAGGGT
This sequence comes from Pseudomonadales bacterium, assembly GCA_049454295.1. Lineage (GTDB taxonomy): Bacteria > Pseudomonadota > Gammaproteobacteria > Pseudomonadales > Azotimanducaceae > UBA7803. The sequence goes on along the minus strand of JBMTYG010000034.1, from coordinate 9,438 downwards.
GAGCAGGCGTCGCGCACGCTGGCCGTATTGCAGGAGGGGCGGTTCGACTCGTTCTTCGCAGGCAAACCTTCGCCGCTGCTGGCGGCTGCGGATGCCAATCCGGCGCCGGCCGGTGATACCGATATCGAGGCCGCGACCCTCGACGGGCAAGCGCCGGATTCCCGCCAGGCTGCGCTCGGGGTCGTCTCAAGCGTGATTCAGCGCTCGCCAGAGTCAGCACGGCTCTTTGTCATTGGGTCAAATGCGCTCGTCGATGATCAGATTCTGCGCGTGCTCGGTTCGGCGGAGGGCACGGTGTACGGCAATAGCATCCAGTTCATGACCAATCTGGTGGACTGGTCGCTTGAGGATCGGAGCCTGCTCGAGATCCGTTCGCGGGGTCAGTTTAACCGCACGTTGCCACCGCTCGACGAGTCGCGCCAGTTGCTGGTTGAGGGATTGAACTACGGCTTTGCTTTTTTCGGCGTTGGATTGGTCTGGCTCTGGCATCGCCGCCGGGTACAGCGCGACGCCGCGCGGTACGCGGGCTGGCTCGACAGCGCACGTTCCGCTGGCAATCGAGGAGGTGCGGCATGAGTAGCAAATCCGTCGATCGGCAAAGTCCGAGGCTCTGGGCGCTGCTGGCGCTGCAACTGGCGCTGATTGCCCTGCTGTACGGTCTCGACCGTAGCGGCGAGGCGCCCGAAGTGGGTCCGCTGCTTGAGTTTGATGCGTCGGCAGTGGATGAGCTTGTCATCGAGGAGCCGAATTCCGCGCCCCTACGCCTTGCGCGTAATGCGAGCGGTTGGCAGTTGGTGGTCCCCGGTGAAGAGGCGCCTTCGACCCCGGCTGATGCTGACAAGGTTGAGGAGACGCTCGATAAACTCGCCGATCTAGCGGCGCCGTGGCCGGTGGCTACGTCGGCAAGTGCAGAAGCGCGGTTCGAGGTTGCGGATGACAACCATCAGCGCGCAGTGCGGCTCGCGGTCGGTGGCAAACAGGTTGCCTCGCTGCTGCTAGGAACTTCGCCTGGCTTTCGTCGTTTGCATGTGCGGGAGTCAGGCGACAATCGCATCTTCGAGGTGGACCTTGCCCACTTCGATTTTTCTGTTAACGCGGATGATTGGATCGACCGCTCGGTGCTCGCAGCAGCGGGCGACGTGACCGCGCTCGAACGAGCAGGAGCCTGGCAGATGACGCTCGGCGATGGCGGCTGGTCACTGACGGGGGAGAATGCGTCCGATCCCGCGACCGCTGTGGATGCCGCCAAGGCGTCCGATCTGGTGGCGCGCTTCGCCAATCTCCGCATTCTGGGTGCGGCCACCACGACGCCACAAGGCGAGCCCATCGCCGAATTTGGGGTAACCGATGGGCAGGGGGTACAGCGTCTGAAGCTTTACCGCGACGACGGCGCGCCGGAGTACACAGTGTTGTCGGATCGGCATCCCGTCGGGTTCCGGCTCGCCGCGTTTGTCGGTGAGCAGCTGTTGCAAGATCGAGCAGCGCTGCTGCCGGCGGCGGATGCGACGCTCGAAGATGCCTCGCAAGACGCTCTTCAGGATGCCGCCAAAAAAGCCGCTGCCGACGCTGGTGGACCCTCTGAATGAGCCGCAGGTAGAATCCGGGCGTCTAAGCGCCAGTCAGTCGAGGGAGAGTCAACATGCGCGAAGCCTGGATCATTGACGCCGTGCGTTCGCCGCGCGGCCGCGGCAAGCCCGGCGTGGGCAGCCTGAGTCACATTCACCCCCAGCGCTGCATGGCGCAGGTCCTGAATGGTTTGCGCGCCAAGGTCGGCTTCGACCCCGCAGACATCGAGGATGTGGTTGCGGGTTGCGGCACGGGGAGCGGTGACCATGCACATGACATCGCACGCATGTCAGTACTGGACGCCGGCTGGCCGATTTCGGTCACCGGTGTCACGCTGCATCGCTTCTGCGGCAGCGGACAGCAGGCGGTCAACTTCGCCGCGACAGGTGTCATGTCAGGGCAGCAGGAAGCCGTAATCGGCGGCGGGGTCGAGTTCATGTCGCGCTACGCGCCGGTGCATGCAAACGGTTTTCACGCCAACAATGAGCACCTGCTGGGTCTCCACCCGCAGATCCCGCAGGGTATCTCGGCGGATCTCATTGCCACCATCGAAGGCTTCAGTCGCGAAGATTGCGATCGCTACTCGGTGGAAAGTCAGCGCCGCGCGCTGCACTCGATCGAGCAGGGCTACTTCCGCAACGCGCTGGTGCCAATTCACAACCTCGATGGCACGCTCGCGCTCGATCGCGACGAATACCCGCGCCCGGGTACCGACATGGCGGCTCTTGCGGGTCTCAAGCCCTCGTTCCAGGGGCTGGGCGCCGTGCACGCGGAAGGTTATCCGGCGACATTTGATGCGCTTGCGCGCGCCAAGTATCCGCAGGTCAAGGAAATCAACTACGTGCACCATGCGGGCAACTCGTCCGGCGTGGTTGATGGCGCCAGCGCGGTGCTGGTCACAAGCCCCGAGTACGCGCGCAAGCACGGGCTCAAGCCGCGTGCTCGTATCCGCGCCATTGCGACTGCGGGTACCGAGCCCTTGATCATGCTCACGGCACCCGGCCCGGCGGCCCAACGCTGTCTCGACAAAGCGGGCATGAGCAAGAGCGATATCGACATTTTCGAAATTAATGAGGCCTTTGCCTCTGTCGTGCTCAAGTTCATGAAGGACCTGGATGTGCCTCATGACAAGGTCAATATCGATGGCGGCGCCATTGCATTGGGTCACCCGATTGGCGCAACGGGTGGCATGCTGATCGGTACGGCGGTGGATACGCTTGAGCGCACCGGCAAGGGCACCGCGCTTATCGCCATGTGCACGGGCGGCGGTATGGGGACGGCGACGATCATTGAGCGCATGTAAGCCTCTCGCCCTCCGTCCCGGACGGGGGGCGTTGCTTCAGGGCGTGCCGGGGGGAACATGCTGAACAAGCTCGACGATTATCCGATCCACCAGACGCCAGAGCCGATTGCCTATCCCGCGACGAGCGATCGCAATGTTTACGATCGCACCTGGTTTAACGGATACGCGCCGGATGGTTCCTACTACTTCGGTATCGGAATGGCGATTTACCCATTCCGCGGCATTCTTGATTGCGCGTTCAGCGTGGTGCAGCCGGGCCAGCGACAGCATTGCTTCTATGGGTCACGCCGTGCGCCGCTCGAGCGCACCGACATGCGCGTCGGTCCATTTCGAATAGAGGTCGTCGAACCCATGCGTCGCACTCGGGTGATCCTCGACGACAACGCGAGTGGTGTTGCCTGCGATCTCACCTTTTCTGCTAGGACCGGCGCAATTCAGGAAGCGCGGCAGACGCTGTGGAATGGAACCCGGCGCACGATGGACGCGACCCGGTTCGACCAATTCGGTCGCTGGAGCGGCGTGGTCCGTCACCCGGAAGGCGAGATCAAGGTCGATCCTGCGGTTTGCCTTGGGACCAAGGACCGATCCTGGGGGGTGCGCGGCGTAGGCGAGCCGGAAACGGGTGGTGCGCCGGCGCAGCGCATGCCGGCGTTCTTCTTCCTGTGGGCACCACTCTTTTGGGACGACCATGTGACCCATGCCATCTTCTTTGACGGACCAAAGGGCGAAGCGCTCATCCGCGAGGGCATTGTGGCGCCGCTGTACGCATCGGAATTAGATGTTCCGGGTGTTCAGGACGGGCTGGATGAGCGCATGGCCACGGCGCGCCATCGCGTGGCTTATCACCCAGGGTCACGTCTGGCGCGTTCGGCAGAACTCGATCTCGTTCCGCTTGAGGGTGACATCCGTACCATCACGATGGAGCCAATCCTCAAGTTTCAGATGAAGGGGCTCGGTTACGGCCACCCCGAATGGGGTCAGGGCATGTGGAAGGGCGAGGAAGCGCTGGGGGGCGAAAGTTTCGATCCGCGTCAGCTCGATCTGCTGGCTCGGGAGAACATTCATGTGCAGCAGGTGGTGAAGACCAGCGATGGCACGCGCACTGGCGTTGGTGTGCTGGAGCAGGTGTGTATCGGGCCCTATCGCCCAGCGGGTTTTGAGAGTTTTCTCGACGGCGCCCGATGACTTTTGCGGATGCGGGGCTGGTGTTGTTCAGCCCCGATGCAAAGCGCTCAGAATCGAATTTCGAACCCGCCCTGCACGAGTCGCGGTGGCGCGGTCAGAATGCCACGCGTGCGGTCGACGATGTAGTTTTCGTCCGCGACGTTTTTCACCGTGGTAAAGACGGTCAGCGGCATACCGGGCACCTGCCAGTTCAGCGCCACGTTCCAGATGTGGTAGCTCGAGATCTCTCCGATCTGTCCATTGCCATTGACGGACGCGGACTCGGTATTGGCGAAGTCGGCGTATTGGTCATCAACCAGTACCAGTTCGACATGGAAATCGACGCCTGACTGCGAACGCGCGCCCGCGCGGGCGGTGAGCAGATGCTCGGGCGCGTAGGGTAGTCGGTTGCCCGATGTTGCCCCCGGGATCACCGCGCCGGAGTCCACTCTGCGAAATTCACTTTCGATATCTGCGGTGGGCAGCCACGTGTACGCCACCTGGGTGTAAGGCACCCAGTGCAGATCCGCGATGGCATCTGCGCCCGCATAGGCCGTTACTTCGACGCCCTGATATAACGCTTTACCTTCCGCAAGAGGCGTGCTTCCGCCGGCAATGGAGCCGACGGCGATCTGGTTTTTGAAGTCGTTTCGGAAGAGGGTGATATCAAGACTGGTACCGGCGTTTAGCTGCGCTCGCACTCCGAGCTCGAGATTCACGCTCTCCTCGACATCCACGTCGGTCGCAAAGCCCGAGTTGTCGATCAGGTCTTCATTGCGCGGTGGCGCAAAACCCTTGTGGACACCGGCAAAGAGCTGCACGCGGTCAGCGAGCGTGTAGCTGAGACCAAGGCTCGGCAGCCACTCCGAGAGCGTGGCTTCACCATCAGCCCCTGTGATCGCGTTGCGACGATCATTCGCGATGTGCTCCAACCGAAGCCCGGGGGTGATCGAGAGTCTGTCGATCTCGAATCGGTTCTCAAGATAACCGGCAAAGGCGCGGGTATCGCGTTTGTTGTCCTCGACCCTTGTTCCCGATTTCGACGTCGGTTGGGTGCCGTTGATCTGGCGCCGCTGCTGAATCTCTCGATGGGCGCGCAGACCCAAGGTGGTTGTGCTCTCGGCGCCGAACAGCGTGTGCCGATACGCAAAGGTTGGCTCGATCCCGTAGCTTTCATAGTCGCGCAGGCGCCCCTGCCGAGAGTTGCAGTCGTCCGGATCGACCGCGAAACCCAGCGCTCGCGCGGATTGGAAATTCTGCGGCGCGCCGTCGATTTGATAGGTCGTCGCATTGCACTGACTGTCGGTGGTGGTGCTCGACTGGCGCCACCAGTCTCGGGCGAAGTTGCTGTAATACACGTTGCTGGTCAGTGTCGCGCGATCGCTCGCCTGCCAGCGGTGGGTGAATGAGGCGCCGTGGCGCTCGGTATCAAAGGTGTCGTTGTCGAAGGGGTTGTAGCGATAACCGAAGCGGGCAAGCTCTGTGTCGGTAATGCCGGAATAGGTGAGATCGGAGCTTTCCTGGTAGCGGTTGAGGCGAGCGATCAGCGTCTGATCCGGGGCGATCTCCCTCAGGTATTTCAGGTTTACATCCTGCAATGTGCTGTGGACGTTGTCGCGAGCGCCGTCCCCGCGCTTGTCGATGATGTCGAGCTGCAGCCCGTAGCCACCGACCCGTCCGTGCAGGTTGGTGTAGTCTCGATTGCCTCCGGTGATGCGCAGCATGCCTGCGGGATCATTGGCTGGGGTGGGCGTGATGTAGTTGATGACGCCGCCCACGGTCTGGGGACCGTACTCGTTTACCGCCGCCCCTTTTAGAATTTCTATGCGGTCGAACCTGTCGATGGGCGGATGGTAATAGCTCGCGTTGTCTCCATACGGGGCATAAGCCAGCGGAATGCCGTCCTCGAGCAGAAGCATTTTGGTGGACCGAGTTGGGTTGAGGCCGCGCAGGCCAATGTTGGGCCGAAGCCCAAACCCCTCTTCGTCCCGAACATTGATACCGGCCGCCTTGCGCAGCGCCTCGCTCGTTGTCATGACGTGGAGCTCGAGCAGCTCTTCCGCGTCCAGCACGTCGTGGGAACCCGGGAGGTCCGCGGTACGGTCTCGCTCTCCAAGCACCGAGACGATTTCCAGTTCCGTGATGCGAGTCGAGCTCTCGGCAGCCGATGCCAGCTCATGAGTTCCAATGAGCCAGAAGCTCGTGGTGACGAGGCAGAGAGAGCGAATCGAGCTGCGGGCAGACATCATCAATGGATCCTTGGGCTTTGCCGAACCGGACGATCGCGGGTAGGTCCGCGGCAGCGCCTGGGTGCACCTGATGCGGCGCAGTCTATGCGGGCAATTCACAAATGGCAATCATTCCTATTTGAAAGTCAACGCCAGCTAGGGCGACTGATGTCTGTTTCACAGCGATAGGTCTAGCCTCGGATGCTGGTTGTGCAGGAGTCATTCATGGAGTTTGTCGATTCGGCCCGAGCCCAGCTGGTCCCGCTGATCGAAGAAGTGCTCGCACTGAGTGGAGGGCCCCTGCCTGTTGCAGACGCGGGTTCGGAGCCCTTGTCGGGGTTTGGCGCAACTGATCTGAGCCAGCTGCCGCTGCGAGGTTTTTTTACCAACATCCTCGCCAAGACACATGGGATGCAGGTTGAGGAAGACGTACTTGGCCTCTTCTTCGAACTGTCGACCACCGCGTTTCTAGGCTTCGAATACCCTCCTACCGTGGCAGTCGCCATCGATGACCTGCTGGCTGCGGCCGAGCAGATCGCATTCACCATGACCGCTTCTGGGGAAGCACCGCATTGAGATACCGCGTGATTCGCCGGCACGGCTAGACGCGTCCAAGCGCCTGATTGATGATCGGTCGGTCGTTAGCGAAGCGTTCGGGGGGGCTATGCAGGGCGTGATGACGGGTAAGACGGTGCTGGTGACCGGTGGTGCGCGCGGGATCGGACGGGGCATCGTCGAAGCGTTTCTGCGGGTCGGTGCATCGGTCATGATCGGTGATCTGGGTGCGCGGGCCAGTGGCTGGGCGTATGACCTCGCGGGCACGGCGGTGGTAGCCGGTACGGTCGCAGAGCTCGGCGCCCTGGGTCCGGTTGATGCCGTCGACCTCGATGTTACCGATGCCGGCAGTTGTGCCGCGGCGGTAGCCGCGACGCTGGCACGGTTCGGGCGTCTGGATGTCCTCGTCAACAACGCGGGCATCGTGCATTCCGGTGCGATCGACCAATTCTCCGAAGCGGACTGGGATCGGGTCTTTGCGGTCAATACAAAGGGGCTGTTTCTCATGACGCAGGCAGCCCTGCCCGCGCTGCGCGCGGCGACGGGAGCAGCAATCATCAACACCGCCTCCATTGCTGGTAAGCAGGGTTATCGCAACATGTCGGCGTATTGCGGCTCGAAATTTGCCGCCATCGGCATCACTCAGTCGCTCGCGCTCGAACTGGCGCCCGAAAATATTCGTGTCAACGCAATTTGTCCCGGAATGGTCGGCACCGCAATGTGGCTAGAGCACCTCCTGCCTGCCAACACGGTGGATCAGGGCGAGAAAACTGCCGCCTTCGAGGCCGCGATGCGGACCACCATTCCTCTCGGTCGTCCGCAGACAGTCGAAGACATGGGTCAAGCGGCGGTATTTCTCGCCTCCGCTCCAAATATCACTGGCGTAAGCCTCGCCGTGGCGGGTGGTTTTGAGATGAGCTGATCCGGTCGGACCTTGCTCGAGCCAGACGCTTCGGTTCAGCCATGGCACGTCGGCGAGACTCAACCGGGTGGGCGATCGTACAGAACCAGCCGGTCCTCGAGCGCCCGAATTTGCGGGTCGGCCCATCCGAGCCAATCCTTCAGCACCGCGTGGTTGTCAGCTCCTAGCCGCGGGCAGGGCGTCCAGTCGGCACTCGATAGCCCGGGCATATGCACGGGATTGCCGGGCACCGGTGTTCGTTCCTCGCCATCCGGTCGGTCCCAGCCCCCGACAGAAGGTCCCGGTTCCAGAGGAACGAAGAATCCTCGCGATCGCACCTGGGGGTCGGCGAGCATGTCCGGTGTGGTATTGACCGCCCCCGCCGGTATGCCAGCCGCCCGCAGACGCGCGGCGGCCTCGGTCTTGCTGAGCCCCCGAGTCCAGCGCTCGATCGCTTGGTCGATGGCGTCGTGCGCCAGCCTTCGCGCCGCAAGATCGAGTCCAGGGTCAAGACCCTCCAACGTTCGGCACAGCGCCTGCCAACGGATGTCGTCAGGGCAGCTGATCGCGACCCAGGCATCCTCGCCGTGGCAGCGATAAACCCCGTTCGGGGCCATGTCGGGATGCCGGTTGCCGATGGGTGTTGCTCGATGACCGAGTTGACGGTCGATCAGCCAGGGACCGCTGTAACCGACCCCGCTTTCATGTAGCGCGATGTCCAGGTGACATCCTGATCCAGTTTCTGCTCTTCGGCGTAGTGCGGCGACCACCGCGGCTGCGGCGGCGAGGGCACTGGTGGGATCCATCACCGCGATGCCGGTCGCGCGGGGCTCTTCCGGGCCGTAGCCCATGACGCTGGTAAGACCGGTCAGCGGCTCGACCGTCGGACCGAAGGCGACGCGCGTCGAGTAGGGGCCGGTACCGCCAAAGCCCGGCATCGACGCATGGATGAGCCTTGGATTGGCTTTGGCCAGGGTCTCGGTATCAAGCCCGAGCTCTGGCAGCGCCCGGGCACTGAAATTCTCGATCAGTACGTCTGCCACTCGGACCAGTTCCAGCAGCGTCTCACGCCCCTCCGGTTGTTTGAGGTCAATGCACACGCTCTTTCGGTTACGCATCAGCTTCACGAACACCGCGTTGCGGTTCCATGGCTCTTCCTCGGGATCACCGGCGAGAAACCCGCCGATGGGTTCCTCGGGGTAGACCTGGGGTCCGCGTCCAAAAGGCGCCTCGATCTTGACCACTTCAGCCCCCAGATCGGCGAGTGTGCGCACGGCAAGCGGTCCCGCCCAGACGTGGGTGAGGTCGAGAATACGAACGCCGCGAAGAGGTCCGTCAGCCATGATGTCTGACCGGGCGGCTTACGCTGCCTGCGGGCGGAGGACCCGGGTCCAGGCGCCAGGAAACGCCGGGGGCACGGACGACGGCCCCGTTGGGTCCGCTGACCGTCTGCCAGAAAGCGCGCGCTGCGAGATGTGGGTCGCCAAGCACTTCATCGAGTGTCTGCACCACGCCGGCTGGAATGCGTGCTTCTGCGGCGCGGCGGTTAGCTTCGTCTCTGTCCATTAAGCCAATGACCGATTCGCAGATCGCATTGAGCGCGTCTCGGTTAGCCATGCGGCTGTCATTGTTCACAAAACGTTGGTCGAGCAGCAGTTCCGGGCGGTCGAGAAATAGCGTGAAGGCGTCCCAAAACGCCGGCACGATGTTGACGTACAGAC
>JBMTYG010000033.1:0-25575 GCA_049454295.1 Pseudomonadales bacterium | reverse complement strand
CACCGTGCTCGGCAGGCTGACCACCGTGCTCGGCAGGCTGACCACCGTGCTCGGCTGCAAAAGCAACGAGGGGCAGAGATACAAGCAGAACCGCAATTGTCTTCAGCATGATCCTAACCTTTGATTGATGATCCGAGGTTACCCTACTGCGATGTGAAATCGAGCGCCACTCGGCACGCAGGACGCGCCCCGTGCACCTAGCGTCGATCCACATCGAGATTGCGACGCGAGAATGGTTCTCCAAGCCAGGCGAGCGCATCAAACGCGAGCTGCCTCGATTCGGGCAGTCCGTAGGCTACGACCACGCCCTCCTGATCGTGCGCGGCAGGCGGGGGCGAATAGCTACCGAAAAGACGATCCCAGATGGGAAGGATTGTCGAGAAATTAGCGTTTCCCAGATGGCGTTCAACTCGGTGATGCGCCGCATGAAAGCGCGGGGTCACCCACACACGACCCACCCAGCGTTCGACGGGATCCGGCAGGTCCACATTGGCGTGGTGAAACTGAGAGCACAGGCTCACGAGCGCCTGAAACACGAACCAAGACACTACGGTCGGCCCCCAGAGCAAGAGCCATACGGCTTTCACCGCCGCGGAAACCAGCAACTCGAACGGATGGAAGCGCAGTGCCGTGGTGACATCCATCGCCGTATCTGCGTGATGTGCCTTGTGAAAGCGCCAGAGCACGCGCCAACGATGGTTGGCCCGGTGCCACGCATAGTCAAAGGCGTCGAGGACCACGATGGACACGACGATCTCAGCCCAGCCCACCAGACCTAGCCAGCGCGCAAGGCCGTAGCCCTGCTCCTCCACGTGAACGGCCCACAACAGGAGCGGCACGTAGGCGAAGACGCGGACAACCGTCGTGTTAAATACGGCGATCAGCCCATGAAACGCGAGCCGCTGACCGCGGGAGCGCGGCGCGACTCGCGCTGGAAACAGCGTCTCGAGGACGAACATGACAGCAAAGCCGGCGATGAACACCCACAGCCGGCCCGTGTCGAGATTAAGCTCCATGGCAAGACGTTGGACGCAACCCGGTCAAGTGACGATCTCACCGACCGACGTGTCCTGGTATCCGCTCCGGTCCCACGCCAGGGTTCCGTTCACATACACGGCTTCGACGCCGACGCTGTCGCGCACATAGCGCATGCCACCTCCCGGCACATCGTTCACCGCGCGCTCTGGTCCGCGATCGATCGAATCAGGATCGAACACGACAACGTCCGCGGCATAGCCCGCGCGGAGCAGACCTCGGTTCGAAAGACCCCAGATGCTTGCGGTGTCCAGCGTGATCTTTTTGACCGCCTGCTCGAGCGTGAGCTGCCCCGTTTCACGCACGAACTTGCTGAAAAGATAGCCCGTGTCGCCGTAGGTGGAGAAAGAGCAGATGTGCGCGCCGCCGTCGCTTGCACCGATGTGCACGAGCGGGTCAGCCAGCAGCGGGCCCACCCGATCGGGTACTTCGTGCCCCCGATCGGCCGCCAGGAAGTGCACCTTGAGGTCGTGCTCGAGCGACAGATCAATCAGCGCCGCGGCCGCGCTCTGCCCGCGTTCGCGGGCAATTTCGCGCAGTGTGCGTCCCTCCAGGCCTTCATTGTCGCCCGGCAACTGGCGCACGATCAGGCCCCCGAGCCAGCCATCTCCCCCGTTCGCGCCGGCTGCCGCCACCAGCCGGGCCTGGTGCGCGGGATCCTTCAGCAGGCGCAGCCGCTCCGGCCGCGCGAGCCGCAGCGCGTTGAACCAGGGGGGATTGCCGGCGAAAAACAGGCTGGGCAGATCAAGACTGAAGCTGATATCAATCGGTCGTGTCTGTACCTGCGGCCACACGCGGGCTCCTCGGCGTACCTGCTCACGAACGCGTGCCATCACTCTGCTCACGTTGTCCGGCGTATTCGCACTGTCAAAGAGCGGCGAGAACGTGGTGGTGATGTTGTGACGCAGCGAGAGTTCAGCCAGCTGGTCGACCCGCGCGATGGTGATATCGGTGTTGTAAAACTCCGGTACCACCTGCAGCACGCGACCGAACTCGCCGAGGACCCCCGCCAGGCCATCGAGTTCGTCGCTGTGGGCGAAGCGGCTCGGCACTGGATGCAGATTTGCGTCCACATCCACGTAGCTCGTGGAAAGGCCCACCGCGCCCGCCTCGAGACACGAGCGCAGGAGCGCCTGCATGGCGGTCTGCTCCTCAGCCGTCGCCGCGCGCTGGTTCGCGGCCGCGCCCATGACCCAGAGCCGAATGACACTATGACCCACGAGCGGCGCTACGTTGATCCTGAGCGACCGCCGCAGGGCGTCGAGATAACCGTCGAAGGATTCCCAGGTCCAGCTAAACGCACTGCCGTCGAGCGACTCCTTAGGCAACTCCTCGATCTGGCGGAACATGCCGCACAACGCTTCGCGATCACTGCGGCGCAGCGGTGCGAGGGACAGCGAGCAATTGCCTGGCACCACCGTCGTAATGCCATGCTCGAGCGCCGGCCGCGCCGCGCCGTCCCAAAGCAGCTGCGCATCGAAGTGCGTATGCGGGTCAATGAATCCGGGCGCTACGGCACGCCCCTTCGCATCCAACTCCACGGCGCCCGTTCCGCGCACCGCGCCTACCGCCGCTATGCGTCCAGCGACCATTGCCAGGTCGCCCTTGAACGCCGGCAGCCCACTGCCGTCGACGATCAAACCGTTGCGAATCACAGTGTCATACATGATTTCAATCTCCCAGTGATGCCGCCGACACCGTGGCGTCAAGATTCAGCAGCGCTTGACGCACTTGGCGCCAGGAGTGCCCAGCCAAAGCCTCGAGACGATCGACGCCGCAGCCTGCCAAGAGGCGCAGACCGGCGTCGTTATCGATAATCACGTCGCGCTCTGCGCCATTTTCAAAACGGATACGCACGATGAGCTCCGGCAGACCGTCATGACCGGCTCCGGGCAGGGCAGCAACAATGCGCGGTTCCGCGCTCACACCGCGACCGCGAGCGGCGGCTCGACGAAAACGACATCACAACCGGTCAGAAGACCCGCCGGGCGTCGCATGAGAAAGATGTGCAGGTTCCAGGCTTCGAGCTGCTGCATGGCATCTTCAGCCGAGAGCCCAGGCAGTTCGCGGGCGGCGATGGCGGCAAGCGAGTCGCCCGGTAACGGCAGAATGAAACGACGCTGACGCGACAAGGTTGCGCCTGACACTATAATCTTCTCCCGGTCGCGCACAGCGCCTCTGCCGCCAGACTAGCTGTACGTCAGGCGTACAGGCAACACGGTGCAGGAAATCCATGAATACGCCGATCAAAAGCGGGCAGAAGTTCATCAACGAATACGGCGTTGTCGCCATCAAAGATGGCATCAAGGCACGCGACGTCGGCGCCACGCCGAGCGGTCAGGGGGCTGTGCCTGGAGGTGTGCCCATCGGGCGTAAACCGCCGTGGCTCCGCGTCCGCGTCGGCGGTGGCGAGCGCTACCAAACAGTGCTCGACACCGTGCGCACGCATCGACTCGCCACGGTCTGCGAAGAATCGCACTGCCCCAATATTGGCGAGTGCTGGAACAACGGCACCGCTACGCTCATGCTGATGGGCGCAGTCTGCACGCGCGCCTGCCGCTTCTGCGCCGTCGACACCGGCAACCCGCACGGTTGGCTCGATCCCGATGAACCCCGTCATGCCGCCGAATCCGTGCGTCTCATGGGGCTCGCCTACGTGGTACTCACATCCGTCGATCGGGACGATCTGCCCGATGGCGGCGCGGCTCACTATGCGGCGTGCGTCCGGGCGATCAAGACGGTCAATCCGAACACGGCAGTCGAGGCGCTAACCCCGGATTTTCGCGGCGACCCCTCTGCAATTGCGACAGTCGTCGAAAGCGGGCTTGAGGTCTTCGCCCAGAATCTGGAGACCGTCGAACGCCTGACTCACGTTGTGCGCGACCCGCGCGCGGGCTATGCCCAGACGCTTGAGGTGCTCGCACACGCGAAGCGGGTGAAGCCGCGGGTGCTGACCAAATCCAGTTTAATGCTGGGGCTTGGCGAGACTGACGACGAGGTGCGTACGGCGATGACCGACCTACGCGCGCAGGGCGTGGACATTCTGACGCTCGGACAGTACCTGCGCCCAACGCCCCATCATCTCCCGGTGCATCGCTGGGTGCCTCCGGATACCTTCGAGGCGCTCCGCCAGACCGGGCTGGCGCTGGGCTTTCTGGAGGTTGCCGCCGGCCCGCTGGTGCGGTCGAGCTACCGCGCCGATCGTATTCTTGAACGCAATAATCTTGGACTGGGCACGATTCCCGTCCGCCAGATCTGAGGCTATCCATGGAAGATGTGCTGATCGCGGCTGCCAGCGGCTCCGCCACACCCATCGAGCGACTGCGCGCGGCTGATCTCGACGCCTTCAGCGCTGATCTAGACGAACGCGCCCGCGCCTGGCTTGATCGGGCCGCGTTTCGGGCCAAGCCCGGACAGGTCGCCTGGCTGCCAGATGCCGACGGGCTACCCGCTCGCGTATTGGTCGGTGTCGATGGCTCCCCCAGCCTGGCCACGCTTGGCGGTCTGCCGCTCACCCTGCCGGCCGGAGACTACAAGGTGGTTGGCGCGCTTACCGAGCTCGAAGCGCTCGGATGGGCGACCGGCGCTTACCAATTTGCTCGCTACCGTGAGCGCGCTCGCGAGGCAGCGCGGCTCGTGCTGCCCGCAGCGCTGGATGCGCAGGCGCTGAACGCGCTCGCCTTCGCCACCACTCTCACGCGCGATCTGATCAACACCCCCGCAGCAGACATGCTGCCCTCACACCTGGCGGCAGAAGCCGAAGCACTCGCTGAACGTCACAACGCGGGCTGCACTATTTTGGTGGGAGAAGAGCTCGTGGATGCTGGCCTGCACACCATTCACGCGGTCGGTCGTGCCGCCGACGATGCGCCGCGGCTGATCGACATCGAATGGGGTGATCAACATCACCCAGAGATCGTGCTGATCGGCAAGGGCGTCTGCTTTGACAGCGGCGGTCTCGATATCAAGCCGGCCGGCGCCATGCGCACGATGAAAAAAGACATGGGTGGCGCCGCGCACGTCTTGGGGCTTGCGCATCTCATCATGACCGCACGCCTGCCGGTGCGTCTGCGCGTGCTCGTGCCTGCCGTCGAGAATGCGATTTCGGGCAATGCCTTTCGACCCGGCGACGTGATTGCCACACGGAAGGGTCTCACCGTCGAGATCGACAACACCGACGCTGAAGGTCGGCTCGTGCTGTGTGATGCGATGGCTGTAGCCGCTGAGCGCAAGCCTGCGCTCATGATCGATTTCGCCACGTTAACCGGCGCCGCGCGCACAGCGGTGGGTACCGAACTTGCTGCCATGTTCAGCAACGATGACACCGTGGCCGACGCCATTAGCGCTGCGGGCGCCGCCGTGGACGACCCGGTGTGGCGCATGCCGCTGCACCAGCCCTACGCCGCCATGCTCGACAGCAAGGTCGCCGATCTCGTCAACTCGGCGAGTTCACCTTACGCGGGCGCGATCACCGCAGCGCTCTTCCTCGAACGCTTTGCAGAAAACCTGCCCTGGGTGCACTTCGACATCATGGCCTGGAACATCCGCGCGCGACCGGGTCGTCCAGAGGGCGGAGAAGCGATGGGCATGCGCGCGGTGTTCGAGTACCTGCGGACCCGCTTCGCGCCATGACCGAAAAGTCTCTGCAGTTCACAGCGCTGGAGCGGGCGGACACCGACACGAGTGTCGACCTTGCTCAGGCCCTGGACATGCTCCGCTACGACCGCGACGGGCTCATACCCGCGATCGCACAGGATGCAAGCAGCGGCGCCGTGCTCATGCTCGCGTGGATGAATCGAGCCGCCATTCAGCGCACGCTAAGCGAAGGCTACGTGTGCTATTGGTCGCGTTCCCGCCAAGCGTTCTGGCGCAAGGGTGAGACATCGGGACACTTGCAGACCCTTGTAGAACTGCGCGTGGACTGCGATGGCGATGCGCTGCTGCTGCGTGTCGCTCAGACCGGACCCGCCTGTCACACCCGCCGAGCCAGCTGTTTTTACCTGCGCGCGGAAGGGGACCGACTTCGGATTACCGACGCACCTGTGGACTGACTGATACCCACTGGATCGACACGCACTGGAACTACTCATGGATCTCTACCTGCATGATTCACAGAGCGGGCACAAGCGCCGCTTCGAACCCGCTGACCCCGCGCGCGTAACCTTATATGTCTGCGGACCGACCGTGTACAACCTGGTACACATCGGCAATGGTCGCCCCGCCGTCGTGTTCGATGTCTTGTTTCGGTTACTGCGCGCGCTTTATGCGAACGTCGTATACGCACGCAACATCACGGATATCGATGACAAGATCAATGCGGCAGCCCGTGCAGGCGGCGAGTCCATCGGGGTTCTGACCGAACGCTATACCGCCGCCTACCGCGAGGACGTCGACGGTCTCGGCGTGCTACGCCCGACGGTCGAACCATGCGCGACCGGACACATCGACGAGATGCTGGCAATGATCTCCACATTGATCGCGAAGGGGCATGCCTACGCGGCCGATGGTCACGTGTTGTTCCACGTGCCGTCGGATCCCGACTACGGCAGCCTGTCGCACCGGACACTCGAAGACATGCTGGACGGTGCGCGCGTGGATGTGGCGCCCTACAAGCGCGATCCCAAGGATTTCGTGCTCTGGAAACCGTCACCCGCCGATCTACCCGGTTGGGAGAGCCCCTGGGGGCGCGGTCGACCGGGTTGGCACATCGAGTGCTCCGCCATGATTCTCAAGCACCTCGGGACCAGCATCGACATTCACGGCGGGGGATCTGATCTCGCCTTCCCTCATCACGAGAATGAAGCCGCACAGAGCCGCTGCGCGAATGAGGTCAGCGCCTGCGTCCGCTACTGGCTGCACAACGGCATGCTCACACTGGGTGCCGAGAAGATGTCCAAATCCGTGGGCAACATTGTGACCATCCGCGCGCTGCGTGAGGACTGGTCGGGGGAGGTGCTTCGCTATGCGCTGCTCTCCGGACACTATCGCTCACAGCTCGTATGGTCGGACGATCTTCTGCAACAATCGGCCACCAGCCTCAATCGGCTGTACCAAGCTGTGCGAGTGGCAGGCAGCGACGCGCGCACGTCGGCTGCTTACGCCGATGAGCGGTCCGACGCCTTGCCCGAAAGTGTCCTCGCGGCGCTGTGTGACGACCTGAACACGCCGCTCGCGCTGGCGGCGCTGCATCAGCTGGCAAGCGAGATCCACCGCACCACAGACACGGAAGAGCGTGCGCGCCTGCGCAACGCCTTGCTCGCGGGCGGCTGGCTGCTCGGCATTCTCACAGAATCAGCAGATGCTCATTTCAGCGTTGGTGCGGCTGTGGACCCGGCCGAGATCGAGCAACTGATCGAGAATCGAGCCACCGCGCGCAAACATGGCGACTATGCGGCTGCGGATGAGATCCGACAGCGGCTCCTCGCCCGCGGCATCGAGCTCGAGGATACCCGGCAAGGGACACGCTGGCGCGTGAGCGAGACCGGCGTGTGAGGACGGTCGGCAGGTGAGCACGCTTTGAGCAGGCTATCAATCGGCATCATTGGCGCAGGACCGGGCGGACTCGCCGCGGCTCTCGCATGCCACCACGCTGGGCTGCACGATGTCACGCTCTACGAGCGTGCCCCCGCGCCGGAAGCGCTCGGCGCCGGCATACAGCTATCACCCAACGCGAGCCGCGTGCTGATTGCGCTGGGTCTTCGCGAGGACTTTGAACGCGCCGCTTCGCTACCCCAGGCGGTACATTTCCGCGCGCAGAAGAGTGGCTACCTCATTGCCATGCGCCCGCTCGGGCGATTTTCGGCAGATCGCTACGGCGCTCCCTACTGGCACGTGCATCGTGCGGACCTCATGGACATCCTGTCAGCCCGGGCGCATCGGCTTGGCATTTCCCTACACACTGATCACGCGCTTGAGACCCTGGAACAGGATGAGTGTGGGGTCAGCCTGACTTTCACCAACAGCAAGCGCGCGCGCCACGACTTATTGATCGGCGCAGATGGCATTCACTCCCGCGTACGCGCCCTGACCGTTGGCGAAGCGCCAGCGCGGTTCACGGGACACCTTGCGTGGCGCGGGCTTGTGCCCCGCGAACGTTTGCCGGAAAAGCTGCTCGAGCCTGTGGTTACCGTCTGGCTCGGTCCAGGCGCTCATTTCGTAAACTACTTTGTTAGAGGCGGCACGCTGGTCAATTTCGTCGCGGTGATCGAGGACCCTTCATGGCAGGGAGAATCCTGGCGTGAACCCGGCGACCCACAGCACCTCGCAGCGGATTTTGCGCGCTGGCATCCGCTCGTCGAACGCATTATTTCAAACGCGGATGATGTGCACCGCTGGGCACTACATGACCGGCCGGCGCTCGATCAATGGACCCACGGCCGCGTGACCCTGCTCGGGGATGCCTGCCATCCCATGCTGCCTTATCTCGCGCAGGGCGCGGCTATGGCTATCGAGGACGCCTGGGTGCTCGCGCGCCTGCTCGAGCAGCACGACGACGAACCGGCCTTCGGTCTCAACGAGTACGCGCGTTTCCGACAGGCCCGCACCGCCCGGGTCCAGGCCGCGTCGCGCGATCAGGGCGAAGATTTCCATCGCCGCGACCGGCTCGCCATCCTGCGTCGTAATCTAGTCCTCGGGCTGGGTAGCCGGTATCTGCCCGAACTCGCCATGCAGCGTTTCGACTGGCTGCACGGCTATGACTGCATCCGCGGATTCCACTGAAACTCTTGCACTCAGGCTCTCGCGAGCTTTCCGGTTTTTCGTATACTCGCGCCGCTGCGCGACAACGCGCAGCACGGCATGGGTGTTCGGGAAGCCGGTGAGAGACCGGCACTGCCCCCGCAACGGTAACGGTGGGGCGGAACTCAGATAACCACTGTGCAGGCGCCAGCCCGCGCGGGAAGGGGGGTTCCGCTGTGATCTGCCGCAAGTCCGGAGACCGGCCCACGCTGACCGATCAACGTCCGTTCGGGGTGTAACGGATCAGCGGAGATCCCTCATGCAGTCCTCTGCCCTGCGGCTCGTTCTTGCCGCACTGGTGTGCACGTCGCGCGGCGCGCGCGCCGAGCCCCTCGAGACCATCGTCGTGACCGCACATCGCACACCGGTCACAGACTCGGTGCTGCCCATCCATCGGCTAAAACCCGATCAGGCGATCGGGGTCGACGCGTTGCGCAGTCTCCCCTCCCTTGCGATCAGTCAATCCGGCAGCCTCGGTAGCCTGACTCAAATCCGCGTGCGCGGTAGCGAAGCCAACCATCTGCTCGTGCTGGTCGACGGCTTCGACATCATGGATCTGACGGTGGACTCAGGCTTCAATTTCGCCAACCTGAACCTGGCCGGCATGAACAGTGTCGAATTTCTGCCCGGGTCGCAAAGCGCGATCTGGGGTAACCAGGCGTTGGCGGGGGTGCTGCAGTTCACCACCGAACCCAGCGAGCAGGTGCGGCGACTCGTGACCGAACGCGGCAGCTTCGATACCGGGTACGGCAGCGCCCAGCTCGCCGACAGTCTCGAGCGCGGCTATTACAACCTGACTGTTTCCGATTTCTCCACTGACGGCACCAACATCGCACGAACAGGCGACGAGACGGAGCGTTATGAGAATACCGCCTACCAGGCAGCCGCGGGGTGGCACGGGGAGCGTTTCACCCTCCGCGCCCTGCAGCGAGATGTGCAGACACGCTCGGATTTTGATCCCACACCGTTCCCCGACTATCTGCCGGTGGACGGCGACAGCGTCAATACTCACAACGAAACCCTAAGCGCGCTCTCGCTGACCCTGCACGGAGAAAGTGTGCCATGGCGGCAGCATATTCGCGTGGCGCGGTTTGTTACTGAGAACAGTACGGTTACCGACGACGCGAGAGAGGCAGCCACCGATGGCCGCCGCTATCAGTTGAGCAGCGTCACGGAGTTACCCATCGGCGAAGACCAGATGCTGATTGCGCTGCTCGAGCACCGCGACGAGCGCTTCAGCCAATGGGGTATTGCTAGCCCATTCGGCGATCCAAACCAGCGCCAGAGTCTCGACAGTACCAGCGCGGGTCTCGAGTACATTCTGCGACCGATGCCACGCCTGCGCATCGCCGCATCAGGGCGCTACGACCGTAACAGCGCGTTCGACGATAGCGACAGCCTGCGACTTGCGACCCATTACGCGTGGCGCGATGACACCGATATTTGGGCAGCAGCCGGCACCGGCATCAAGCTGCCCAGCTTCGTCGAACGCTATGGCTTTACACCTGATAGCTTCATCGGAAATCCGGAGCTCGAGGCGGAGCGCAATGAACACCTCTCGCTAGGCGTGAATCACCGCCGCAACGGCGCCACGCACGAGCTCACATTATTTCGTGATCGACTCAAGAACGAGATCAACGGATTTGCGTTCGACTTCGCGACGTTCCGCTTTACCGCCGAGAACGAGAATGGCACCAGTAAGCGCGCAGGTGTGGAGTGGTCATCGACTTGGCCCTGGGGCAACGGCAGCGTGCGCATCGGCGGCAGCGCGATCAATACGGAAGACCCAGACGGATCACGCGAGATCCGACGCCCGACCTGGCAGGTCTTTACCGCCATCGATCAGCAGTGGTCGCGGACGCACCTCACCATGCAGCTCTACCGGGTGGATGAGCAGGTCGATCAGGACTTCGCGACCTACCCTGCGCAGCGCGTGGATCTCGTTGGCTACACGCTCGCACTTGGCGAGATCACCTATGACCTGGGTCGGGGTATCAGGGTCGGCCTGCGCGGTAGCAATCTGCTCGACGAGACCTGGGAGGACGTGCTGGGCTATCGTTCTCCCGGGCGCGCCTGGACGTTGCGCCTGGAAGCGTCGCTGTGAGCGTGTGAGGAAAGGAGGCATGGCAGCATCAATGTCGGCAGACCTACAGCAGTTCATCGCGGAGCGATGGCGTCGATCGATCGTGCCCGCGCTCTGCGACTACATCCGCATCCCGAACAAATCCCCTGCGTTTGATCCAGACTGGGCCGCTGCTGGCCATATGCGGCGCGCGGTCGACCTGCTCGACGCATGGGCACAGGGAGCTGGCGTCGCGGGACTCGTGACCGAGGTGGTCATGCTGCCGGGCCGAACGCCCCTGCTCTATGCGGAGGTCCCCGCGACCGGCGGCGCCGAGGGCACTGTGCTGCTCTACGGGCACTACGACAAGCAGCCGGAATTCGATGGCTGGCGCACTGGCCTCGCGCCCTGGGAACCCGTACTCGACCAAGGCCGACTCTACGGACGCGGCGGCGCGGACGATGGCTATGCGCTGTTCGGCTCGCTCACGGCAATCGCGGCGCTCGACGCAGCCGGGCTACCCCACGCCCGCTGCGTGCTGCTGATCGAGGGCTGCGAAGAGAGCGGCAGCTATGACCTGCCGCACTATGTCGATCATCTTGCATCGCGCATCGGCACACCCGAACTCGTCATTTGCCTGGACGCCGAATGCGGCAATTACGAGCAGCTCTGGGTGACCAATTCGCTGCGCGGTCTGTTGCCCGGCGTGCTCGAAGTACGCGTGCTGCGGGAAGGGCAGCATTCAGGCGCTGCTGGCGGCATCGTGCCGTCGAGTTTTCGACTCTTGCGACAGGTACTCGAGCGCATCGAGCGAGCAGAGGACGGCGCGCTGCATCCAGCCCTTTCAGTGCCCGTACCCGACACTGCGCTGATCGAGCTGCGCGCCGTCGCAGACGCGCTCGGCCGAAGCGTCATCGATCGTTTTCCATGGGCGGGCGGCACACAGCCGGAATCCGACGATATCGTGCAACTGCTGGTCAACAACGCTTGGGGTGCCAGTCTGGCCACCGTCGGCTTTGGCGGGGCCCCCGAGATCGGACAGGCAGGCAACACGCTGCGCCCCGGCACACAGGCAAAACTCGTGATCCGGCTGCCGCCGACCCTCGATGCCGACGCCGTGGCGCCAGTCATCAAGGAAATCCTCGAACGAAATCCGCCCCGAGGGGCAGAAATCACCTTCCACGTCGAGACGCCGCAGAGCGGCTGGGCGGCACCGCCGCTGTCACCCTGGCTCGCGCGCGCGCTCGAAGACGCTTCACAACGCTGGTTCAGCCGACCAGCGATGTTCATGGGCATGGGGGGCACCATTCCGTTCATGAAGATGCTCGGCGATCGCTATCCCGGCGTTCAATTCATGGTCACGGGAGTGCTGGGGCCAGCATCCAACGCGCATGGCCCGAACGAATTCCTGGAGCTGGCAACCGCGGAGCGGCTCACTGGCTGCGTGGCTGAAGTCCTCATCGCACACGCGCGACGCGACCGTGATACCGTGGGCTCCGACACGCACCTATGCGGAGGATGATAATGAACGGTTCGGCCGTACCCACCTCACCCTTTGATCTCACCCCACCAGACGCCGCGGAACGCGCTCGGCTTGAAGCCGATCTGAGCCGGGACGAAGCCGAGGTGCTCTTGCATCACGGCACCGAGCGCCCATTCTGCGGCGGGCTGTTGCAAAACAAGGCACAGGGCCTCTATTGCTGCCGACTGTGCGGGCTGCCGCTCTTTCGCCATGCAACCAAATTCGAGAGCGGAACCGGCTGGCCAAGCTTCTGGGCGCCGGTGCATCCCGCCCACGTGATCGGCGTGCGTGATACGTCCTACGGCATGATTCGGATCGAGACCCGATGCGCGCGCTGCGATTCGCATCAGGGACACGTGTTTCCAGACGGTCCAGCTCCCACTGGGCTGCGCTACTGCATCAACTCGATCTCGCTTGAATTTGTGGCGACCGGCGAGACGCTGCGCGACCCCCTCGCTCGCGCCGACCACGACCACGTGGCCGAACTCGAAGCGCCCCGGTGATCCCGGGGCGGCAAACGTCGATCAGTCGCGCTCAGGGCTGACGGTCTGAGGGTTTCCGCTTGACTCCTCAAGCGATGTTGTCGGGTCGATCGCACCGTAACTGGGGCGCGCACGCAGGCGATCCAGGTAGGCAGCCAGCCGGGGAAGGCCGTCAAGCGGCATGCCATCCACTTGCAGCACCATGGCGAGCGCCATGAATGGCACGTCTGCGAGAGAGAAGTCGCCCGCCAGATAATCCCTGCCGTCCAACCGGTCCTCGACAAAAGGCAGCGCGCGCGCCGCCAGGTCGTCACGCGCTTTCTGCATGTCTGCCTCATTGCGGCTCTCGGGTGGCGACCACCACGGCATCCAGATGCGGGGTAAGTGAACAGAGAGAATGATCTCGTCCGCATAGTTCTCAAGCGCTCGCGCCCGAGCACGGGCCACGGGTTCGGCAGGCAACAGGGGCGGCGTCGGGTAACGCTCGTTGAGATACTCGTTGATCACAGAGGAGTCGTAGACGGTGACATCGCCGTCATCGATCCAAGGCACTTTTCCCAACGGATTGCGAGCCAGCACTTCCGGCGTCTTCTTCCAGACATCACCGATGCGCACACGCTCGACGCGATAAGCGAGCTGTTTTTCCTCGAGCACAACCTTGGTCTTGCTTGAGAACGTGGAACGCAAAGTACCCCAAGGATAGCTGCGCTCCATGGTATGCAGAACGATCACGCCGCCTCCTCGCCCCCGCGCCGGCTCCTGAATCCGGACTGATGATACAGCGCCTCGAGCGAGAAGATCACGAGCCCCGCCCAGATGCCCGCAAAGGTGATGTACTGAGGACCGCCAAAGGGCTCGTGATAGAGAAACACCGCGAGGAACAGCGTGATGCAGGGCGACAGATACTGAACGAAGCCGAGCGTGATAAGGGGTAGACGGAGTGCCGCCGCGGCAAAACAGATCAACGGCACCACGGTGACAAACCCACTCGCGGCAAGAAGACCCAGCTCAAACGGTTGACCACGCACCAGGGCACCCTGCCCCGCTGCCGCCTCGAACGCTATCCAGGCGAGTGCAAGCGGCAGGACCAGCAGCGTTTCAACAGAGAGTCCGACGACGGAATCCACTCCGATCTGTTTACGAACAAGCCCGTAGCATCCAAATGTGAGCGCGAGCGCGAGCCCCATCCAGGGCACCACGCCAAGGGAGACGACCTGGTTCAGGACCCCCGCCGCAGCCAGCGTCAGCGCCAACATCTGCGGTCGGGTAAGTTTTTCGCGCAGCACCAAAACCCCCAGCAGCACGCTGACGAGCGGATTGATGAAATAGCCAAGACTCGCTTCAACCAGCCGCTCGCTCTTGAGGGCCCAGATGAAAATACCCCAATTACAGGCAATGAGCGCGCCGCTTGTGACCAGCCCGAAGATACGGCGTCCATCGAGCACCCGCAGCGCCGACCATTGTTGCCTCACGGTCAGCAGAATCGTCAGAACCGCAACAGACCACACCACACGATGAGCGACGATCTCGACCGCCCCCGCGCGCGACAGCAAATTGAAGAAGAGCGGCGCCAGCCCCCAGATACCATAAGCGGCGAGCGCAAAACTGACGCCCGCTCGATCAGTGCTCACATGAGACTCCACTGGCGCGAAATCGGCGGCGATCCCAGCACCACGTCGCGAATTTTGGTCAGAAGTGATCCTTGCGACGTCGGGTCTCGGCAAAGACTGCCACCGCGTCGGCACCCACCCGATCCACCGACCGCTGCAGTTCGGCGCTAGCAACCCGCAAAAACGGGTTCGTGGCTTTCTCAAGACCTATTGTGCTTGGCACAGTGGGTTTACCCGCCGCACGCAGCGCGGTAACGGACTCGGCACGCGCCACCAGGGCCGCATTTTCGGGCTCAACACTGAGCGCGAAGCGCGCATTCGACGCCGTGTACTCATGCGCGCAATACACGCGCGTATCGTCCGGCAAGCGGCTCAGCTTGCTAAGACTGGACCACATCTGCGCGGGCGTCCCCTCGAACAAGCGACCGCAGCCGAGGGCGAACAGCGTATCACCCACGAAAACCGCTCCCGAGTCCGCGAAGTAATAGGCGATGTGACCACTCGTGTGGCCGGGCACCTCGAACACCTGTGCCACCTGTGACCCGAGGGCAACACGATCGCCTTCAACCACGCGCACGTCGATGCCGGGGATGCGCTCGGCGTCGTTTGCCGCGCCGACGACCGTGCACTTCCAATGCGCCTTCAGCGCCTCATTGCCGCCGGCGTGATCAAAATGGTGGTGCGTATTCAGAATGTGCGTCAGGTGCCAGCCGCGCTCGGCCAGCGCTGCCTCAATGGCAGATGCGTCCGGCGTATCAATCGCAGCGGTAGCGCCAGATACGGGATCGTGCACCAGATACCCGTAGTTGTCGTCGAGACAGGGAAACATATGGATCACCAGCGACATCACAGCTTCTCCCGGTGAAAGTCAGCGTGCGTTGGCACGCGCAAGCGCAGGACGCGCGAGACAGCGCGTGAGCCACGCGCCTACCTGCGGATAGGGTGTAAGGTCGAGCCCGGCCATGCCAGCCCAAGCGAACACGCTGGCGACATTGAGATCGGCCACCGTGAAGCGTTCGCCCAAAAGATACTCACGCCCAGTCAACTCACCCTCGAGCACACGCAGCGGTCGATCAAGCTGGGCAAGATACTCAGCCGCCTTGGCATCGCTCCGCTCCATGCCCATAAATCCGGTGCGATGGAACAGTGCCTGCAATAACGTTTTCTCTACCTCGGTCATCACCCAGAAACTCCACTGGGTCGCGAGCGTGTCTTCTTGCAGATCAACCGGCGCCAGGGGGCCGCCAAAGCGTTTCGCCAGATAGAGATTAATAGCCATCGACTCGAATACGACAAACCCATCGTCATCGATCGTGGGCACGCGGCCATTAGGGTTGACCGCACGGAACGCCGTGGATTTGGCCTCATCCGCGAATCGGGTGGGCACATGGGTGAACGGCACACCCAACTCCTCGACCATCCACAGCGCGCGCACTGCGCGGCTTTGCGACTGTCCATAGACCGTGAGCGTCATCTGCGGCAACTCCGAGGAAAAACAGTACGAACGGGATTGCGCTAGAATGCCAGCTCATCAGCGCAGCAGCCAGCTTCCATGAATCCCGTCCTGAAGGACATACTCGATCTCCTGAACGTCGAGCGCATCGAGCAAAACCTGTATCGCGGCCGTAACCACGACACCGAGCACGTATTCGGGGGACAGGTGCTCGCGCAGGCGATTACCGCTGCCTACCGGACTGTAGACCGCACGCTGTCGCTGCACTCTCTGCATGCCTACTTCCTGCGGCCAGGCGACTGGAAAGTGCCCATCCTGTATGAAGTCGATCGCATCCGGGATGGCCGCAGCTTTGCGACCCGCCGCGTCGTCGCGGTCCAGCATGGTCGAGCCATCTTCAATCTTGCGTCGTCATGGCAGAAGACTGAGCCGGGCGTCGAGCATGCGCTGCCAATGCCCGATGTGCCTCCGCCGGAGGCGCTCCGCGGGGAACGCGAAGTGTTTGCAGAAATCGCGCGCCAGGATCCGTCCGTGATGCGCTATGCATTCCGGTTTGAGGCCATCGAGAGCAAGCAGGTCGAACGTCTCGCCGGCACCGAGGACAACCCGCACCCGCCCTACAAGCACACCTGGCTCAGAACCCGCGATGCGCTCCCTGATGACCCTGAGGTGCACATTGCCGTTCTTGCCTATATGTCGGATCTGGATTTCATGAGCACGTCTATGCTGCCCCACGGGCGTGCGCGCATGCGCGATGAGGTTCAAGGGGCAAGCCTTGACCACTCGCTCTGGTTTCACCGTCCGTTCCGTGCGGACGAATGGCTCCTCTTCGCCAAGGAGTCACCCAATGCGAGTGGGGCGCGAGGCTTTGTCCGCGGACAGTTTTTCTCTCGCGACGGACAGCTGGTCGCCACCGCCGCGCAGGAATGTCTCATTCGTCCACGCCCAGCCCGCTAGGACCTGGCGCCGACGCGGCGCGCTCGTGCTGAACGCGCCAGACGCACGAGCGCCTTACAGTGCGGCGAGCATCGTCTCCGCCTTGCTGGCTTCAAACTTGCCCGGGGCTTCCACGTTGAGACGCGTAACCACGCCGTCTTCAACGATCATTGCGTAGCGCTGCGAGCGCTTGCCCAGCCCAAAGCCGCTCCCATCCATTTCGAGACCCATAGCCTGGGTGAATTCTCCGTTGCCATCGGCGACCATGACGATCTCCTCAGCATTGGATGCCTTGCCCCAGCTATCCATGACAAACGCGTCGTTGACGGAAATGCAAACGATACTGTCCACGCCTTTTGCCTTGATGTCATCTGCGTGCACGACATAGCCCGGCAGATGGGCGTTGGAGCAGGTCGGCGTGAAGGCACCGGGCACCGCGAAGGCGACGACCTTTTTGCCGGCAAAGAGATCGCTGGTCTTGATGGCCGTGGGCCGACCTTCCTTCATGACGTGCAGGGTGGCTTCCGGCAGCTTGTCGCCTTCTTTGATGGACATGAGAGCACCTCATCGGAGAATTGGGAGGAGCCGCAGTGTGGGGAAATCACTGTGAAGGGTCAATCAACGCGATGGACCGCTCCTTGCGCGGCCGAATCTGACCCGCATGTCGCGACCAGGAGCGCCGAATCCCCACCCCGCTATACTCCGTTCATGGTCGAGTGGCTCACAACAGCGCGCGCAGCCGTGCTAGCACTGGCGCTCGCACCCGTTGCAGCGGGTGCTGCAGCGAGCGCCGAGTTTATGGCGAGCGGCACTATTGCACCGATCGACCTGCCGCTGCCCGTTACCCGCTCGTTCGAGCCCGTTGCGCTGCCAATGCCCGTGTCCGAAGCCACCTATCGACGGGGGCTCTCCGATCAGCGGCGGACAGCGCCAAGTGTGGGGCACAGTGCGAAAACGGCGGCATCAAGCGGTCCCGACCCCAGCGGACAGGCGCTCGTTCCGACTCCGATCGACCTGCCGATCGCACCCAGCGAGGTTTCCGCGACAGCGTCAATCGACGATCGCGAAGCGACCAGCCCGGTTTCATCGGCTTCCGCCGACAACGTCCGGGTCACGGACGCCCGACCCTTTCCACTGCTCGGGGCAACACTACCACCGGGCACCTTCCGCAAACTCGTGTGGGACAGCGTCGACAGCTTTGCTGCAAGCGAGATCCCGGCGACCGTGCTCGTTGCTCATGGGGTCCAACGTGGCCCGGTCCTGTGTCTCACTGCCGCGATTCACGGCGACGAGCTAAACGGTATCGAGACCGTGCGCAGAATCATGAATGATCTGAACCCCGAAGAGCTGCGCGGTACCGTCGTCGGAGTCCCTATTGTCAATGTGCAGGGCTTTAATCGCGGCTCGCGCTATCTGCCCGATCGTCGCGATCTCAATCGCTTTTTTCCGGGCAATAGGCGCGGGAGCGCAGCGTCGCGCATTGCCTATTCGCTATTCACTCAGGTGATCCGCAGCTGCGGGGCCCTCGTAGACCTGCACACGGGATCTTTCCAGCGCACCAATCTGCCGCAGATCCGCGCGGACCTCCGCGATCCGGGAACGCGGGACCTTGCCGCTGGATTCGGCGCCACCGTGATTCTCCACACGGACGGACAGAGCGGCACGCTGCGCGCAGCTGCCACCCGGGCAGGAATTCCCACGGTGACTCTCGAGGCAGGCGGACCGCTGCAGGTGCAAGCCGAAGCGGTGGCTGCGAGCGAAACCGCTATTCGCACGTTACTGGCGACCCGAGCGATGTATCCGTTAACCCCCCCGGAAAGCGACCAACCTGCCGCGCCGCCCGTGTGCTATCGCTCGCGCTGGGTCCGAACCGATCACGGCGGTATTCTGGCGAGCGCAGTCCCGCTCGGAGCCAAGGTGACCGTGGGTGAACTGCTCGCAAGCGTCGTGGATCCTCTCTCCAACGAGCGCCACGAGATTCGTGCCGACAGTGACGGACGGGTGATTGGCATGGCCTTTGATCAATTCGTGATGCCGGGTTACGCCACCTTTCATTTGGGTGCCGAAGGCTCGCTCGAGGATTGCATCGGCGACAGCGCTGCCGACCATGACGAGGTGCCCGACGGAGAAGCACCGGCCGGCTGAACGCCGGTTGGAGACTGCCGGCTGGGTGAAGCGAAGACAGACTGAGCTGGCAGTCAACGCCAGGCGAACGCGGGCTGCTCGAAATGCGCGACGCGCGTGAACCGTCCGAGCAGACAAACTTCGCGGAACTGATAGATGAGCGCAGCGGTCGGCGCCGCAATGTGGTCCACCCCCACGGGCATGCGCAGAATCGAGCGGTCACTGTCCGGGACAGGCTCGAGTTGCGGCGCATCGGCACGCAAAAACTCGGTCACCGGAATACGATGAATAGAGGCAACCTCATCCGGATTGGGCTCAAGCACAAGATCCGGCCCGCCCCAGACGACGATCGGGGTCATGATGAAACCCGAGCGGGTGACAAAATCATCGAGTCGCCCGAGCACCCTGGAATCCGGCAGAACCGCGCCAACTTCTTCCCTGAGTTCGCGCAACGCCGCGGTGACCGGTGTTTCCAACGGGTCGAGCCGCCCGCCGGGAAAAGCCCATTGCCCCGGGTGGTTGCGCAGGTGTTGCGCACGACGGGTGAGGATCAGCCCCGCCCGCCCATCCCAGCCCGGGCGCGTGTCGATCCCGGGAAGTCCCGCGCCCGTGCCAACATCGGTCACGGTGATCGCGACCGCAGCCTGATGCCCCGCCGCATCCGCTGCGATCCGAGGATCAAAAGCGTGCAAATGACGCGCGATCAGCGCGCGCAGTTGGCTATCACACTGCATGGCGGACTCCGAACCAGCAGGACAGGGATAAACCCCTAGTTTAGCCCCGGTAAGCAACCTGGGTCGTACAACTACGAAGCAAAATCTGGGACCATTCAGCCTCACCATCGCCGGGTCATCGAGATGCTCAGTCGTCTGCCTGTCACCTCTGCCGTTCTGCTGCTCTGCGTCTGCGCCCTGAGCGTCGCTGACGATGGCACATCGACACGCCAGAAACGCGAGCGCGCGGAGACCGTGGCTCGCGGCGAGTATCTGGTGGGGCTGCTCGGCTGCGGTCGATGCCATACCGAGGGCTACCTGACAGGCACGGAGCCCACTGGCCCCGAGCTTGCCGGCTCCACGATCGGCATCGCGTGGTCCGGATTCGAGGGGGCTGCGGAGCGTCCAGGACTCGTCTTCCCCCGGAATCTGACGCCGGATAAGACCACAGGTCTTGGCGACTGGCGCGAAGCCGACATCGTGCGCGCAATGCGCACCGGGGTCAGCAAGGACGGTCATCAGAACCTTCCGGTCATGCCGTCCGCCAACTACGCGATGCTCGAGCTTGACGACCTGCGAGCCATTGCCGCATTTCTGAAGAGCCTGCCGCCCGTCGAGCGGGCTATTCCCGCCCGCACCGAGCCAGGCTCGGAGCCGCTTCACGCCTATGTCCGCTTCGGCATCTACCGTTTCAGCCCTGACGGAACGGTCACTGAGCGTCCTCTACCCTAACCTCATCCACCTCGCCTCACCCAGGAGACTCTCCATGGACCTGGAACAAAGCTCAAGCGACATCGAATTTCGCAACGATGTCCGGCAGTTTCTGAAAGATAACGCCTACAAAATGGGAACCGACTACGCGCAGTGGCGGCTGGACTGGTTCCGCAAGGCCGCGGACAAGGGCGGTTGGGACGTGCCGAAATGGCCCGCCGCCTTCGGGGGGCCAGGCTGGACGCCGGGCCAGCACTATATCTGGGAGCAAGAGACCGCGCGCGCCAACACACCGTTCGACCTGCCCTTCGGGGTTGGCATGGTGGCGCCCATCATCATGGCGTATGGCAATGCGGAACAGCAGGCGCGATTCCTGCCTGACATCCGCGCGCGCACGGTTAACTGGTGCCAGGGGTACTCCGAACCGGGCGCCGGCTCGGACCTCGCCGCCCT
This sequence comes from Pseudomonadales bacterium, assembly GCA_049454295.1. Taxonomy (GTDB): domain Bacteria; phylum Pseudomonadota; class Gammaproteobacteria; order Pseudomonadales; family Azotimanducaceae; genus UBA7803. Next base: position 4,737 of record JBMTYG010000033.1, on the reverse strand, counting down.
CAAAACCCGCGCCGTGCTGTCAGCCGATGGCACTCACTATGTGGTGAATGGTCAGAAGATCTGGACCACCCTCGCGCACATGGCTGACTGGATGTTCTGCCTCACCCGCACTGACGACAGCGGCCGCAAGCAGGATGGCATCACGTTTCTCCTCTTGCCCATGAAACAGCCGGGCATCGAGGTCAAGCCGATCATTACTCTCGGTGGCAGCCACACTGTGAATTCGGTGTTTCTAACCGACGTCAAAGTTCCGGTGGAGAACCGGATCGGTGAAGAAGGCAAAGGCTGGACCTACGCGAAAGGTCTTCTGCAGCACGAACGGACGGGCCTCGCGGGGATCTCAAAATCCATCGTGGCGCTCGAGGAGCTGAAGCGCAACGCGACGCGGGTACCCCGGGGCAACGGTACGCTGCACGATGACCCCGATTTTCGCTCCCGCCTTGCCATGCTCGAGATCGATCTCATGGCCACCGAGTTCACGGAGCTGCGCAGCCTTGCCGCTGCGCAGTCGGGCGCGGTGCCGGGTCCCGAGTCTTCTATCCTTAAGCTGAAGGGTACCGAGATTCAGCAGCGCATCCAGAAACTCACGGTCGATGCCGCCGGTATCTACGCCGCCGCGTGGGGCGGCGCGGGCGCCGGTCCGAAGTTCGCGCAGAGCGGGATGTCCGGCTATCTCTCAAGCCGAGCCTACACGATCTACGGCGGCGCAAGCGAAGTGCAAAAGGACGTCATTGCCAAGAACGTGCTCGGCATCAAGAGGTCGGCGTCATGAATTTCGATCTTACCGACGAACAGCGTCTGATGCAGGAGAGCGTCCAGCGCTTTGTCGATGACCACTACGCGCTGCCTGCACGTCAAACTCTGGTGCAAAGCCGCTTTGGGTTCAGCAGCGAACACTGGCAGACCATGGCCGAACTCGGCTGGCTGGCGCTGCCCTTTGACCCTGCCGATGGCGGACTGGGCGGCAGCCAGATTGATGTGATGGTTGTTCTCGAGCAATTCGGGCGCGGTCTGGTGCTGGAACCCTATCTCGCCAGCATCGTCATGGGCGGCGGGGTGATGCGTCACGCGAATGCCGAACAGAAAGCCGAATTCCTGCCCGGCGTTATCGACGGCTCCCGCCAGCTGGCGCTTGCCTATGCAGAGCTGCAGGCACGCTTCGATCTCGAGGACGTGGTCACCACCGCGCGCGCGGACGGCACGGACTTCGTGCTGAACGGTCAGAAATCAATGGTGCTGCACGGAGGCACCGCACATCAGATCGTGGTCGCGGCGCGAACCAGCGGCGGTCAACGGGACCCGCAGGGGATCACCCTGTTCCTCGTCGATGCGGAGACTGCAGGGCTCACCCGTAACAGTTTCCCCACCGTCGATGGACTGCGCGCCGCCGAGATCAAATTGAGCGACGTACGCGTGCCGGCAAGCCGGATCATTGGCACCCTAGACGGTGGCTTCGACATCCTGAACGCGGTGGCGAACGACGCCATTCTCGCGTTGGCTGCAGAGGCTGTTGGCGCCATGGAGGTACTTTACAAGGACACGGTGGCCTACACCCAAACGCGCGAACAGTTCGATCACCCACTGTCGGATTTCCAGGTGCTGCAGCACCGCATGGTCGATATGTTCATGGAATACGAGCAATGTAAATCCTTGCTATACCGCGCCACGCTTGAGGTCGCGGGCGGCAGTCCGACCGCACAACGCACGGTACACGCGCTCAAGCACCTCATCGGCCGCTCGGGAATCTTTATCGGCGAAAGTGCGGTCCAGCTGCACGGTGGTATGGGGATGACCGAAGAATTGCGCGTTGGCCACTACTTCAAACGCCTGCTCGTGATCGACACCCAATTCGGGAATGCCGATCACCATCTGCAGCGCTTTGCAGCCTCGTGACTGCACGCAGCGAACACGGCGCTGCCCGAACCGCGGTCGCGGCACTCGTGATGGCCCTTGCCGCCACTGCGGCGGTAGCGGCGACCGCTGACACCCTGACTGATGGCACGCAGCCGCCCACTCGGAGCGTCTTCACCTACACAGAGCCCGATGGCACCCCTGTGTTCGCAGATCACGTGCCTGCGGGGCAGGCCTACGGCGTTAAAACGTTCGCGTGCTATGCCTGCAACCCGAACTCGAACGTCGACTGGCAACGCACTGGGCTGCACACGGAAAAGTACAACAGCATCATCAGCACCGCAGCCGCGGCGTATCAGGTCGATCCCGCACTCGTGCGCGCACTGATCCACGCGGAGTCCAACTTTGACCCGGCAGCGCTATCTCACAAGGGCGCCCAGGGTTTAATGCAGCTCATGCCGGGCACCGCAAGGGATCTTGGTGTGCGCGATGTCTGGTCAGCCAGCGAAAACATCGATGCGGGTGTTCGCTACCTGGCGCAGTTACTCACGCGCTACGCCGGGAATGAAAACCTCGCCACCGCCGCTTATAACGCTGGGCCCGAGAGCGTGACGCGGCATGGCGGCATTCCGCCTTACCCAGAAACGCAGGTCTATGTCGATCGGGTACGCATTCTGCGCGATCGTTACCGGTCGGCGCACGAGAGCTGACCCACGTCAGTTCGGTGTCTGCGTGTGACGCGCGAGATAAGCGCCTACCGCCTGCGCGACCGTCACGTGGAACCGTTCAGCGCCAAACCGATCAAACACACCCAGCCGACGCAGATGATCTTTGACCGGCCCTTTCATTTCCGCAAAGGCCAATTCGATACCCCGCGCTGCAAGCCGTTCTCGCAGGTCTTCCAGCATGTCCGCAGCAGTAAGATCCACGTGCGTGACCGGTTCCGCGGCCACGACAAATGTACGCACGGGATGCCGAGCAGCGTCGATGAGCGAGACCACTTGTTCCGCGAAAAGCTCCGCGTTAGCGAAAAACAGCGGCGCATCCCATCGAAATAATACGAGACCCGGGACGCGAATGGCTTCCGGGTGACGACTCACATCATGGTAACCAGACACATCGTCAACACGCCCAAGCTCCGCCCAATGCGGACGCCAGCTTTGCCACAAAAAGGCCAGCACCGCGACGCCAATGGCGATCCCGATACCTTCCAGAACTCCGAACACCACCACGCCCAGCGAGCACACAACTGACAGAGCGAACTCCACAGGCTCCAACCGTCCAATCCGCGCGACTCCGCGTATCTCGGCCAGACTGATCGCTGCCGCGATCACCACCGCAGAGAGCGCAGCGGTGGGCACGTGTGCCAGCATGCCGCTATCAAGAAGCAGAACCAGCGTGACCACCAAGGCGGCAATCACGCCGGCAAGCTGGGTTCGGGCACCCGCGGCTTCGGCAATGGGCGTGCGCGTAGAACTGCTGCTCACCGGAAAACCCTGCATCAAGCCTGTGGCCACATTGGCAACGCCAAGCCCAATCATTTCCTGGTTGGGGTCGACACGCTGTCCAAGACGCAGCGCGTAAGTGCGCGAAAGCACGCTGGTGTCGGCGACCGACACCAGCGCAACAGCGACGCCTCCAGCCAGTACAGCCGACAGGTCCGAGGCACCCAACTGCGGCAGCCTGAGGCTCGGCAGACCGCCCGGCAGGTCACCGACCACAACGACGCCAGCACCACCAAGCTGCAACATGACGACACACACCGTTGAGAGCACGACGGCAAGCAGCACCGCCGGAAATCGGGGCCAGCGACGCAGCAGGAGCAATATCGAGAGCGTGGTGATCCCGAGCAGCGCGGTCGGTCCGTGCCAGCCAGCATGGAGGACTGAGTCGACGAAACGCTGAATGGCGGCAAGGTTCGTCAAGCGACCGACATCGATCCCGAGCAGCACGGGGAGCTGACTCAGCACCATAGTCAATGCGATGCCGTTCAGATAACCGAAGCGAATGGGCTTGGACAGCAGTTCCGCAACGAATCCTAGCCGTGCCGCGCCTGCGGCCATGCAGACCATCCCAGACACCAGCGCCATGCCGGCGGCAACGGCCATGGCGCGATCAGGATCTCCCTGGGCATGGGTCATGACCACACCAAGAACCAGCGCCGTAAGTGCGGAATCAGGGCCGAGCACGAGTACTCGGCTCGGACCGAAAACCGCATAGACGATGAGAGGAACAATCGTGGCGTACAATCCCGCGATCGGCGGCAAACCAGCGGCCTGGGCATAGGCGATACCCACAGGCAGCAATAACGCCGCTATCGCGAGCCCAGCACCTACATCTGCGCGCAACCAAACACGCTGATAGCCCGGCAGCCAAGCAAAAATCGGAAGCCAACGCGCCAAGCGCTCATAGACCAAGGACTTTCTCATTCTTCGCCACCCCTCAACGCGGTGACGGTGTCGCTCGCTCTGCCTATGGCCTATCCGTACTTTCCGCCATTAGATTTTGTTAACGCGTGCCAAATGCATCCCTTCTACGCGGCAAATGTGTCAAGTCCATGCTAGGAACACCCTTGTGGCCCCTCGTCTTTTCATGAACTGCGTTGAACATCCCACGATAACCCCGCGCGAGCCGCTCAAACTCAACTGAGATAGTGCGGATCAAACGCTTGGTTTTTTTTGCGATGATCACCAATCGACCTAGAAGGTAGATTGCTATGAGAAGGGGGATGAGCTGAAACCGCCCTGTCTTGACCGCAAAGATGCAGATGTCTCTCAGAAAATCCATATCGCGCCATCCATGTAGAGATTCAATGACCATTGAATCTTAACCATGCCTGCTGCCGGATTTATCCGGACTCTTACGGCAACTTGTAAGTCTTTTCAT
>JBMTYG010000032.1:0-27258 GCA_049454295.1 Pseudomonadales bacterium | reverse complement strand
TTCACAGACTCGGCGATCAGGGCCTATTTAGGTTAGGCGAAAATCCTTTGCGCAAAATTATTGCAATTAAGTCCCCGTCTGACTGCTCCGCTGGATTGATCCGTTGGGATTTTGTAAATGAGTTGATATTTAATCTTTAATTTGCAACTATCTAATGCCTATTTGCGCTTCATTTATGAAGTCTTGACGTTCGCCAGCTTGGTAAAAGGAGCTTACTGTGAGATCCGCAAGACGTTTCAGCCTAACCCTCGTCACTCTTTTCTTTGGGTTGCTGGCTTCGACAGCCTGGGCTACTGCCATCACCTACGTTGCTCCGGCAACGGCATCAAACGGTTCCTCCTCGATCGGCACCGCAGACGCCTATACGTCCAATTTGGGTTACGCCTTTCAGACTGGCTCGGCTGGGCCTTACGACATCGACTGGATAACGCTCGAGTTGCAAACGAATAGCACTGCGACGACCGGCTCGTTCAAAATTGCCATTCATGCCGCGACGAGCAGTACCACCTCGGCCGTTGCGGCCGCGACCGCGTATGCAACCGACCTGGTGACGTTCTCTTTGTCCGGAGTCAACGGCAGCCAGCTCACGTTGAACCTCACCGCGGCCGACTTGCCCAACATCACGAACTATCAACTCCTGGCCAACACGGCTTATGCGCTCATCGTTTATAACACCAGCACAGCGATGGCCCTTCGCAGAACGCAGGGTTTAGCCGACGGGACCACCAACGCCAGTTATGCGGTCACCAATGGGTTCACCATGCTCGATACCTTCAGAAACAACGGCGCGAACTACACTAACGCCTCTGGCAGCTATCCAAACTTCCATATCTCATTTGGCGCGAACGCGGTCGCCGCTCCCGTTCCGCCCACAGTGGCTCTGCTCTCGACCCTGCTGATAGGCGGCTTGATTCGTCGCCGCCGCCAAGGGGCGATATCGAAGTAACCCCAAACAGGAGCAGCGCCTCTGAGACATGCCGCCTCATCAGACTGTAAGCACCGGCGAGACCATCGAGGTACGCACAGCGAGCGGAGCTTGCGGTGCGAAGCCATTGCCGCCCTGCTAACATTCCGCTTTCGACAGACGCTGGCCCAGCCGGCACGGAATCACCGATGGACTCCTCCCGCAACACCGTTACCGACCTGGCGGCCTCGCCCCGCCGAGAAATTCGCAAATCTCACAAGCTGGACAACGTCTGCTACGACATCCGCGGGCCCGTGCTCAAAGAAGCGGATCGGATGGAGGAAGAAGGCCATCGCATCCTCAAGCTGAACATCGGCAACCCCGCCCCGTTCGGGTTCGAGGCGCCGGAAGAGATTCTGGTCGACGTCATACGCAATCTGCCGACCGCACAGGGCTACTGCGATTCGAAGGGTCTCTATCCGGCCCGCAAAGCGATCATGCAGTACTGCCAATCGCTGCGCATCGCGAACGTCGAGATCAACGATATCTACATCGGCAATGGCGTATCAGAACTGGTCGTCATGGCGCTGCAGGGGCTGATCAACAACGGCGATGAGGTGCTGGTGCCCGCGCCCGACTACCCGCTTTGGACCGCCGCCATCACATTGGCAGGCGGCAAGCCGGTTCACTACCGCTGCGATGAAAGTAACGCATGGAACCCCGACCCAGACGACGTCCGCCGGAAAGTGTCGCCGCGGACCAAGGCGATCGTCGTCATCAACCCCAACAACCCGACCGGCGCGGTCTACAGCCGGGAACTCTTGGAAGAGCTGGTCGAGATCGCCCGAGTCAACGATCTTGTGGTCTTCGCTGATGAAATCTACGACAAAATCCTCTACGACGGCGCCACACACGTCCCGCTCGCATCGCTCGCGGACGATCTGTTATTCGTGACCATGAACGGTCTCTCGAAAACCTATCGGGTTGCTGGATTCCGCACCGGCTGGCTTGTCGTGAGCGGGGCGAAGCGTCGCGCTAAAGACTACATCGAAGGGCTTGATATCCTCGCTTCCATGCGTCTTTGCGCCAATGTTCCCTCTCAGCACGCGGTGCAGACCGCGCTTGGCGGGTACCAGAGCATTCAGGAATTCATCGTGCCTGGCGGCCGCCTCTACGAACAGCGCAATGCGGCTTGGGACCGCTTGAACGCAATTCCTGGGGTCTCCTGCGTGAAGCCCCACGGTGCACTCTATCTATTTCCGAAACTCGATCCGCACCGATTCAACATCAAGGACGACGAGCGTTTCGCATTCGACCTGCTGCGGGAAGAACGGCTGCTTGTCGTTCACGGCACCGGATTCAACTGGCCCGAACCGGACCATTTCCGCATCGTGTTCCTGCCGCGGGTCGAGGACATTACTATGGCCATGGACCGGCTCGAACGCTTCCTCGCAAGCTATCGTCAGTGACTGGACCTTACATTACTAACGACGGCGGGGCGGCCTACGCCGCGCCCAGCCCGCTCTCAACCCGATACCACAGCCGATCATCGTAGCCACAGATGACCTCGTACAGACCGCTCATGGCGCGGTCGAGCACCATATCGTCGGTATCCAGCACCAACGGACGCCCCTCCAGCGACTTGAGCTTGGAACGTGTGCCGAGAATCCACAGCCGCTCCCGCCCCACCGCGCGCAGCACGGCGGGCGAAAGCTGCAAATTGCCCCGACCCACGAGAAACCCCTGCTGCCGAGTAAAGCTCAGAATCAGCGTCACAGGCCTATCGCCGGAACGCTCGCACACAAGCGACTCGAGCTGGTCGGCATTCGCATCCGCGATCAGCGTCTGCCCGTCCGCAAAGACGTCCACGCCAATGAGGGTGGGAGACATCCCCAGCGCAGATTTAACCGCGGCGAGCGAGCTACCCGGACCGAGCAGATAAATACCGGGCTCAGCGCGCACCCGCTCAACCACGTCTGCGACGATGTCCGCAAGCACCAGCGTTTCGTTCTCCCGGCCGCTCTCCTTGGTGTGCTGCAGAAAACCGCCCAGTGCGGGCACCTTCAGTTCGCCGAAGAAACGTGGGCGCACAAGACCTTCACGCAAGGCGTCCTCATCAAGATCGCGCACCTCGGCGAGTGTCGACTGAATCAGCCCGCCCTGTGCAAGTCCCGCGAGTACCGCGGCCGCCGCCTCGGGGGTGGTGGCGAATACCCCGGAATGCATTTTGACCCCGGAGGGAATGCCAAGCACCGGCGCTTCGCTCCCCCACTCCGCCAGGATATCGCGGGCCGTACCATCCCCGCCCGCGAAAACAAGCAGATCGACAGTGCTCGCGCGGAACGCGCGCGCTGCGCGCTTGGTGTCGTCCGCGCTGCTCGATGCGCCGGTCAAGCCTAAGACCTCCGCCTCGATCCCCGCAGCCGCGAGCGTATCCGCCCCCATAGCCCCGCCCCACGTGAGCCAGCGGAAATGTTTGGCCGCTTCGCCAAGCGCCGCAAGCATGCGTGCCGATCGGGCGTGACCGCGTCCTACCGCGCCGGCTGCGCGCGCCGCGGCATGCAGTTCCGGCCGATCGCTGCCTTTTTGGGCAAGGCGTCCGCCAATGCCGGCCACTGGATTGATGAGCAGGGCGACAGTCAACACGCGGGTGCGAGCCGATCGGCGACGCGCTGGGCGATCGCGAGGGAAGAGGTCAGTCCTGGGCTCTCGATCCCCAACAGGTTCACAAGACCGGGAACACCGTGCTGCTCAATGCCGTCGATGCGAAAATCAGCGGCCGGTGCCGAGGGCGGCGAAATCTTGGGACGCACACCCGTGTAGCCCGGCAGCAGCCGTTGGCGCTCGACCGCTGGAAAATAACGCGCAATCGCGTTCGCGAAGTCATCCCGACAACCATCGTCAAACGTGTAATCGGGCTGGTCGATCCATTCCACATCGGGACCAAAACGCACCTGTCCCGCCAAATCGACGGTGACATGAACGCCCAGACCCGCGGCTTCAGCAATGGGGTAGACAAGGCGCGAAAATGGTGGCGGCCCCGAATATCCGTAGTAGCGTCCACGCGCATACCAGCCCGCCGGCGCCGAGGGATCGAGCTGTCGCGCCAGCGTCGGCGCCTCGAGCCCACCCGCATTCACCAGGCACCCAGTGATGAGTTCCAAGTCGTCGGTCAAAATCCGCAAGCGATCGCCCTCGCGCACAAGCCCACGCACGGTCGTGTGTAACGCCACCACACCGCCGGCACTCTCCAGATCAGATTGGAGAGAGAGCATGTAGGCATGGGAATCAATGATCCCCGTCGTTGGCGAGTACAGACCCGCAAGCGCATCGACCGCCGGCTCGAGCGCGCACACACGCGCGCGATCGAGCCACTCTAGTTCACCCACACCGTTACGTCGGGCCTGTGTTTGGTACGCGCGCAGCGTCTCGAACTGGGCTTTATGAGTCGCCACGATAATCTTGCCGCAGCGACGGTGCGGCAGTCCGCGTTCATTGAGGTAGGCATAAAGCAGGGCTTTGCCCTCAACACACAGCACGGCCTTGAGACTACCCGTGGGATAGTAGATGCCCGCGTGGATGACCTCCGAGTTGCGCGCGCTGGTTTCACTACCGATGAGCCCGTGGCGTTCAAGCACAAGCACTTCGCGCCCGCGCAGCGCGAGGGCACGGGCGCAGGCGAGCCCAACCACGCCGGCGCCCACCACGACAGCATCGATCGCCTCTGCGGTCATGGGCTCTGCCGCCCGAGGCGCAATCGCCAATCGCGATCGATGGCAGCCATCACTTCGATCGTGCGCGGGGGTAGCTGTGCCTTGCGCCAAGCGGCGCTTGCTTGCGCGACGCGATCGCCAAAGTCGGCAGCATCTGCACCCGGATCATCAAGACTCACATGAAAGCGAACGCCGGCCAGTTCAGCCAGCAACAGTTCAAGCCCTTGCACCCGGCTCTCCACCTGGAAAAAGCAGGCACGCTGCGAAGCCGTACGCGGCGGCGGCACATACCAATACCCATAATCGGGCAACAAGCGACGCTCGTAGCCTGCGATGCACCAGTGCGCAAGTTCGTGCAACGCGCTCTGGGCGTAATCCAGCCGATAAATGATTCGCGCAGGCTGCACGCCCGCGGCGGGCTGATACAGCGGCTCAGGCGCCCCGCCCTCAAGTCGCGCGTGGTGGCGCAGTCCGGGACCGGAATTAAACCGTGCAGAGATATCGCGGTCGTTTAAGGCCCGGGCCGCACAGCCACCACCGCTGCCTCCATCAGAACTCCGGTTATCGAACTTACCCACCGTCAAAGATCCTCAACACAGGGCCAGCTGGAGAGGCGCGCGTAGTAAGCGGGCGACAGATAAGGACGACCCGCCAGAAGATGCGCGAGGTAATCGCGCCGGGGGTGCAGGTTCGATGCCATGACAGCGGGGTTGGCAAAGTAGGTCCAAGCGGGCACCCGCCCCCCCAGGGTCTCGACCATCACGACCTCACGACTGTAGTTGATCGGGGCGCGCTCGAACGGATCCATCTTCCAGATCTCCAGAGGACTTTCGAGCAGATAAAGCACGCCTTCGACCAGATTACCCGGGGCACGTTCTACGTGGGCGTGGCCGCTGCCCGCGTGGTCTCGGGACTGCTTGCCAAACCCCAGGGCGAAATCATGCAATCGCGCCCCTTCCACTTGCCGAAATACGAGACCGCGCTCGCGCACCCGCGACGGGTTCATGTTGGAGCCGTAGGCAAAGTAGCGCTCGACGCGCATCGCTCTCATCCGCCTTTGCGGATCCAGTACTCAAACGAGGCCCCCTCTCCCCGTTCTGCCAGGAGCGCATGACCGAGAAAGCGACAAAAGTCGCGAAAATCTCGCGCGGTGGACGGGTCCGTCGCAATCACATGAAGGACTTCTCCCGCGGCCATTGCGCGTACGCGATTGCGCACCAGCATGAGCGGCTCCGGGCAGACAAGGCCTGAGGCATCCAGCGTGCTGTCGGCGCTCAAGTGGGGATCGATGGCAGAGTTCACAGATGCAGGCACCGACAGTTCAAACCTGCGCGCATGTTAGCCAATGGGTTGGCGTGGAGCCACCGAACCGGCTGTCCGCGGAACTGTCGTTTTCGCGAGTTACCCGGCATTCAGGTCCGTAATAGGGTCCTGTTTCAGTCGGGGGGGGAGGAGCCTGGTCGTGTGTCTGTCACCACGTTCAACAATGCTGCCCGCCTTCCTGCGCTGATACCGCCCTTAAGCCTCACGCAACCAGCAGACCGGCTGTCTGTGGTCGCAGAGCTGAGCGCGTTGGAATCGAATGACCGGGCGCACGCTGTTTCGTGTCAACCGGTCCCGCAATACTGAGAGGAAACCGATGAAGGAAATCCGAGTGCCTCGACACTCGCGTTTAGCCGCAACTTGTCTGCTGCTGAGCGCATTCCCCGCAATCACGTTCGCCCAAACCGAGAGCCCGAGGGTCATAGAAGAAGTCGTTGTCACAGCGCGCAACATCGAGGAGTCCCTGCGAGAAGTTCCTGTTGCGGTGACGGTTCTCGATCGAGACACCATCGACCAGTTTCGAATCGACCAAGCGGCTGATCTGATCAGCCGAGTGCCCGCGCTAACGGTCAGCATCGGGGGATCCGGCGCGGGTGCGCAGATCAACCTGCGCGGCGTCGGCTCGTCAAGCATCTCCAATGCCTTTGACTCCGCTGTCGGGATCAACTACGACGGTATCTCGGTCAGCACCCAGCGGCTGCTGCAAAGCGCTTTCTTTGACGTCGATCAGGTGAGCGTGCTGAAAGGGCCCCAGTCCCTGTTCTTCGGCAAGGCGGCATCCGCGGGCGTGCTTGCGGTGCAGTCCGCAGAGCCAACAGATGAATGGGAATTTGGCGGCAAATCCTCGTACGAGTTCGAAGAAGATGGCAGAAGCGTGGGTGGATTTGTTTCGGGTCCGATCACCGAAACGCTCGGCTTCCGGCTGGCGGCCGAGTACCAGGACATCGAGGAATACGTTCAGGTCGCCGACATCGTCCCAACACGCCGGTCAGACCGAGGACTTGAGAATCTGATCACGCGCGCCACGTTCAACTGGGCTGCAACGGATACCGTCAACGCCAACTTGAAGCTCAATTACAACCGGCAGCGCTCCGACACACTGAACGGGCGCCAGGATGTTTTCTGCGGTTCGGACGGTCCGGATCCATCGGTCCTTCTTGGCGGCGCCTTAACCGGCGGCGGCATACCTGGCGTCGACCTGTTCCTGCCCACGCACGACTGCGATCTCGATGACGGTCGTTTTGTGGGCGTCGACGGCAACGCGCTGATCGACAAGGTCCCCACCGGATCGCCGGGCGCGGATCGGGGCGATATCAGCCAGGCGTTCAACAACACCGATATCTTCTTTGGGCGACTCAAGGTGGATGTCGACCTGAACGAAGATTATGACCTCACCGCGCTGCTCGGCTATGTCGATCTCGACAACGAGTACAACGATTCCTTCAACTCGACGGGGCGGAATCCGGATGGCACCCCCGCCGGTTTGGTGGCGCCGTTTGAAAACACGCTGAAGCAATTCACCAGCGAGTTGAGATTGGTGAGCAATTTCGACGGACCGTTCAACTATCAGGTTGGCGGTTTCTTTGAGAAACGCGACATCGGACACCGAACATCGCAAAACGCCTTCAACCCGTCGCTCCTCGGCGTCTTCGGCCCGCCCTTCGGACCGGACTCGGTGACTGGCTTCACCTTTGACTGGCTCGCGGATCGTCCCATCGACGCGGAGGCTCTGTCCTTCTTCGTGAGCGGTGAATACCAGTTGACCGAGCGGTGGGAGCTGTCGGGTGGCGTACGTTGGACCGATGAAGACAAGAGCACCACCGTCGCATTCCCGTACGTGCATTCAGCGCTGCCGATCCTGTTCGGTTCGGTCTCGAGCGGTTTCAAGACCGGTGACATCGAGTTCAGCGATGACAACTGGTCACCCGAGGTTGTGCTTCGCTACCTCGTCAATGATGAGATATCTGTCTATGGCTCCTTCAAGACCGGCTTCAAGTCTGGTGGTGTGGACAACAACACGCTTCCGATCGGCTCGGTGATTCCCGATCTCAACAGCACCGACCCGGTTGTTCGGCAAGCCGCCGTCGATATTCTGTCATTTGATTCCGAGACCTCAGAGGGCTTCGAACTTGGGCTACGCTCGTTGTTGCTGGACGGCAGCCTGATGTTGAATGTCACCGCGTACCACATCGAGTACACGGACCAGCAAGTCCAGCTGTTCAACCCCGCGGTGTTTGCTTTTGACACATTCAATGCCGGCGAGGTCAAGACCATGGGCCTGGATATCGACTGGGCATGGGCAACGCCTGTTTCGGGACTGAGCCTCTACGGCGCATGGGGACTGCTTGATACCGAGATCACCGGCGACCTGATCACCGCGGCTGGCGAGAATCTGCAGGGTCGTGATGCCAGCAACGCGCCGAAGTTCTCCGGCAACATTGCGCTCAGCTGGGAGACTCCTCTGGCCGATTCGCTGATGTTGAGTGTCAGTCCGAACCTGTTCTATTCCTCAAGCTACATTGCGGGCGGAGCACTGCGGGAATTTGACGCGGTTTCCAACCGGCTGGGCTACCTGGAGCAGGAAAGCTATACCAGCATCGACCTGAACATCTCACTGCGCTCGTTGGCGACCGACTGGAGAGTCTCCCTGATTGCTCGGAATCTGACCGACGAGCAAACCATCACCGGCGGTGGTCCAGCACCGTTCCGACCACCTTCAGGGGATGACCAGCTGGTTAACTTCAACCGTGGCCGACAGTTGTTCCTGGAGGTCGGCTACAACTTTTGATCCACGCCGGTGACGCCTGTGCCGCGCGCAAACTTGGCCTTCGAGTCTGCGCGCGGCGTTCCCGGAAGCGTTGCCGCATGGGTTGCCGAGCAAACGACCACAGGAGCCGCACAGCGCCGGCGACTCCGCTGCGGGCGGGCTGCTGGCCGCAGCGCACAAGATGGTGCAGCCCCTCGCCTTGACTTGCCTTCGGGGCAATCGGACACTCGAACTCAGCGCATCCGTCCCCTCACCTCACCGCGATGACGCTGCCCGGACACCCATGACCGAGACGCCGAGCGCCCGCCAAACTGCCCTCATCGCCTGCCTTCTGGCATGGCTTTGTAGCGCGAGCCCAACCCAAGCGGACGAATCGCCCGACCTGGTGGCACGCGACATAGACCTGGCTGAACGGCAGGTGGAAGCCGGTGAGTTCGCCGCAGCGCAAGCATGGCTTTTGGCACATGTTCAGCAACTGTCGAACGGGCTGAACCGATACGATCCCGAGCTCGTTCGACCGCTCACGCTGCTCGGAGACGCCTACATGGGCTTGGGAGAGCACGCGGAAGCGCTCCGTCAGTATCAGCACGCTACCCACTTGGCGCGGGTCAGCGATGGTCTCAGGTCGCCTAAGCAGGTCGATATCGTGTATCGGGAGGCGACTGCGCTGAAGGCGCTAGGCGCTCTGCAGGATGCCAATGAGCGCGAGGAATACGCCTTCAGAATCCTCGCGAGCAGCAGTGATCCCGGTGATCCTGAGCTCCTGCCCGCGATCAATCGCCTCGCGGGCTGGTACCTGCAAACGAATAACCCCTATCCTGCTCGTGCCCTGTACCAGCAGGCCATCTCCATACATCAGGCGAACGGCGAGCTGGAGTCGGAATCGGCCGTGCCGGCACTGCGGGGATTGGCTACCACCTTCCGGCTGGAGCGATTTCCGCCGATCTATCGCCGGGACAGCGAAGAACCGCCGATTGGCGCGGGGGTGGCTCCCACGATTGCAGCCCAGATGGCAAGCAACGCGCTGCCTGCGGGTGAGCAGGCGTTGCAGCAGGTCGCACGTATTCGCAAGGCGCAGGCAGCAACTGATCCACAGGGATACCTCGAAGCTATTCTGGATCTTGCCGATTGGTACAACCTGTTCGAGAAACCAAGCCGGGCCAACCCCTTGTACGCGCACGCGTTCGAAATCATGGCCACCGTGCCGAATGCCGATCCGACAGCATTTTTCGCGGACCCACGGACGCTCTATTTCCCTGATCCCGGACAAACACGCGATCGCGCGGTGCGCGGCAAAGGCGAAGTGCGCGAGGGCTTCGTTGAAATTGGCTACGCGGTCACGGACACGGGGTTTCCACGCGACGTCGTTACCATTGCTTCCGAACCCAAAGGACTCATGGACATGCGGGTGCGACGGAGTCTTCGTGCCGCGCGTTTCCGTCCGGCGCTGGTGAGTGGGGTTGCGGTCGCGACCGCTAATCAGGTGTATCGGCACACGTTTCGCTATGAGGAAGCCCCGGAACCCCCGTCGGACAGCGCTGAGTCGAAGGATGCAGGGAGCAAGACGGCGCGAAGAAAGCCCGCTGCTGACGGAAACCTTGACCAGAATGATGCCACCGACGTGCAGGAAGCAGACGAGCCAAGATGAGCAGTACCGATCGGAACACGCGCGACAGGTCAGGAGGTTGGCGTCAATTGCACGCAAGATCGCTGACCCGACGCGTGCTGCCGGGCGCCATTCTCGTGATCACCGTCTGTGCCGGCTGTGCGAGCATGCCGCAAACGGCACCCAGTTCACCGTCTTCGATGCCGCCGTCTTCGATGCCGCCGTCTTCGATGCCGCCGTCTTCGATGCCGCCGTCTTCGTCGCCCCCCTCATCCGCGCCACCCTCGAGCTCACCGCCGGGAGGCCAGCCAGGATCGAGCGGCTCTTCTGGTCAAAAGCCACCCAGCGGCAGCCCCTCTTCAGGAGGCGTACCGGGAGTACCGGGCACACCAAGAGTACCCGGACCACCGGGTTCCGCGGACGGGACTGAATCCGGCTCGCCCGGAGGTGCAACGTCGAGTGACTCAAGCACAGTGGGTAACGGTCAGCCGGACGATTCACGCTTCCCACCGCCTCCGACGCAGCGCGGTGGCGGCGGAGATGACGGTTGGGAAACGAGCAACGAGATCCCAGGAGTCCCCGGTGGCCCGGAAGAGACCGCGGCAGGGGGCGCCGACACTGCTCCGGGCGGATCGTCATCTGACACGGGCGGAAC
Organism: Pseudomonadales bacterium; assembly: GCA_049454295.1. Classification (GTDB taxonomy): domain Bacteria; phylum Pseudomonadota; class Gammaproteobacteria; order Pseudomonadales; family Azotimanducaceae; genus UBA7803. Next base: position 16,290 of record JBMTYG010000032.1, on the reverse strand, counting down.
TACGGACGAAGATGAGGCCGGCGGGGGAGCGTCTGGTGGGACCGAAGGCGAACTTGACGCGGCGCTCGGCGGGCTCGACGGCGAAATCATGGCGGAACGCTCGGTAATCCGCTCCCGCGCAAACGCCACTGCGGGCACGCTGCCCATTCCCGAGGCCGGCGAGTCGTCCGCAGGCAGCGCCGCGGAGGGGCAGGATAGCGCTGGTTCTGACGGCAAATCTGCTTCCGCAGGCGTCCCGACGGCGACAACGGGCATACCGAGCATGCCACCTGCGGCCTCCGACGGTCTGCCCGGAGGTATTCCTGGCTCTCGCTCCGGCACGTCAGGCAACCCCGGTGCAGGACCAGTCCCGAAGGATATTCCCATGGCCTCTCAAGACGACGACATCATTGCGCGACAGCTGCGAGAAGCCGCGATGAGGGAAACCGATCCCGAGCTCAGGGAGAAACTTTGGGCCGAATACCGACGCTACAAAGGCATCTGACCGTGCACCGCTACGCGCTCTTTGCCTGCATCTTTGCCGGGATCATGACCCTATCGGGCTGCGTGACGAGCGAACTTCGGACCGTGGACATGACGCCGCCCGCCCAAGCGGCGACACCGATCGACGAGGCACTGCTGCTCGACGTGGGTATTGCCGTATTCGATGAAAACGTGCCGGAGGATTACGACGCCCAGGTCAAGGAGATGATCCAACCCGAAATCCGGCGCGCTGAAGCCAACTACTTCCCCTACTTGACCAAGAATCTGCTGCAAAGCACGGGCAACTGGGGAGCGGTGCGCGTCGTGCCGGTACCTACCCATGCCGTTGACGTCGTGGTGAGGGGGCGCATCCTCCACTCCACCGGCGAGCGCCTGGAGGCGGAGATCACCGTCGTTGATGCGACCGGGCGACTATGGTTCAAGCGCCCCTACACGGGGCTCGCGAGCAAGTATGCCTACGACGCCTCGGTTCCACCCACCATAGATCCTTTTCAGGGACTCTATAAGAATCTTGCAGATGACATGCTTGCCTACCGCGAGACGCTCTCCGCAACCCAGGTGCAGGAGATCCGACGCGTGGCGGAGATGCAGTTCGCGCGCGATTTCGCACCGGATGCTTTCGGCGACTACGTGACCGATGCGAACGGACTGCTCACAGTGCGTCGACTGCCCGCCGAGGACGACCCCATGCTCGCGCGGGTACGTCGGGTTCGTGATCGCGAATATCTCTTCATCGATACGCTCGACGAGTACTACGAGAACTATCAGCGTCAAGTCTTTGTGCCCTATCAGAATTGGCGCAAAGCAACCTACGCTGAGGCCATCGCGTTCGCGGAATTACAGGCGCAATCACGCGCCCAAATGATCGGCGGTGCGGTCGCCATGGTCGGCGGTGTCGCAGCCATGGTCGAGAGCGATGATCCGGTCGTCGACGTTGCCGGGATCGTCGGCGTCGTGGGAGGCGCGGTAACTCTGAAAAGTGCGCTCGATAAGCGGGCGGAAGCCGCCATGCACGCGGAAGCGCTCGAGGAACTCGGCGCCTCTGCAGAAGCCGAGGTTATGCCCCGGACCATCGAGCTGGAGAATCAGGTGGTGCGCCTCAAAGGCACGGTCGATGAGCAGTACGCTGAACTCAGAGGCCTCCTGCGCCGCCTGTACTTCGAGGATCTTGACCTGCCGCCTTCGCCCCAAGCGGGCGATAGGCCAGCGGAGGCAGACAGCACGAGCCCTGACCGCGCACTATGAACGAGGAGTTTCGACCGATCCGGCCCAAGGTGGTCCCGCTAACCCATAGCGCAGACCCTTCGGCTGCGGATGCAGGGTACGGGCGCGCCGTCAGGATCGCGGTGATCCTGCTCGCGGTCGTTATCGTCGTGGTCTCTTTCCTCGGGGTGCCCGCCCTGCTGCCAGATCGAGCTCTGGACGCCGCAAGGGCGACTGCCCCCACCGCGCAACCGGGAACGACCGATGCCTCTGAAACATCAGAGAGTCAGCCGAATCCGGCGGGAACGTCGGACGCTCCCCTCGATGTCGGGCGCGGCGCTAACAACGGACCTGGCGTCGCCCCCTATGCGGCGAGATCCAAAGAAGAAGAACGTTCCGCAGCGCAGCGTGCGCTGGAACGCTTCGTCGAGCTCGAACTCGCACTCAAGAACACCTTCACCCTCGGCGATTGGAGCGAGCCCGGCTACACCGCCGCGCGGGAAGACGCCGCCCGTGGCGACGACGCGTTTATGAATGATCGCTTTACAGCGGCGGCAGAGGCCTACGCGGCGGGTGCCGCGCGTCTCGAAACGCTTCAGAGCGAGGCCAAGCGCCGACTCGATACGGGGCTTGCAGATGGCGCGAGCGCCCTCTCCGCGCGCGATGCAGCAGCGGCGGCCCAGGCCTTCGCGCTAGCCGCGACGGTAGCGCCCAACGACCCGGCGGTGGTTGCTGGTCTGCAACGCGCCTCGCGGCTCCCCGAGGTTAACTCGGCGCTGCGCGCAGCGCGCAATCACGAGCTTGCCGAGGACTGGGACCAGGCGCTCGCTGCCCTAGCCTCAGCACGGGCGCTCGATCCGGCAACCGACGGTCTCGCCGAGATCGAGGAACGGCTGCGCGCAGCCCTTGGCAACGCCGAGCTCGAATCCGCACTCTCACGGGCATTTGCGGCGCTGGATAGGGGCGATGATGCCGCCGCACGCGCGGCATTCACCGACGCTTTGCAGCTGGACCCGGGCAACACGTCGGCTCGCGGCGGACTCGAAGCCCTCGCGCGGGACAGTGTACGCAGACAGCTCGCCCGTCTCGAAGCCGAGGGCGAGGCCGCATTTCGCGAGGAGCGCTGGGACACCGCACTCGAACACTACCAAGCCGCGCTGAAACTGGACCCCAACGTCGCCTTCGCCGTCACTGGCCGCGACGAGGTGCTATTGCGTCAGCGGGCGCTAAGCGCGATTCAACGTGTGCTCGACGACCGCAACCGACTGTCATCGGCGAGCGTCGTGAAGGAAGCCGAAGCCGTCCTGGCCACGGCTCAAGCGATCAAGCCGATGAGCCCGGGACTGGAGGCCCGCATCCGCGAGCTTGCAGACACGCTTGAGCGTTATGCCACGCCGGTCACGGTCACGCTGCGATCGGACAACGCCACCCAGGTGACCCTGTCCAGCGTCGGGGCGCTTGGCACCTTTACCGAACGCATCCTCGAGCTGCGACCAGGCGCCTACACCGTGTTGGGCAGCCGCGATGGCTGCCGCGATGTCCGCACGCGTGTGGTCGTCCGCGCGGACATGCCGCCCATCGATATTCGCTGCACCGAGACCCTGTGAAGACGCTCGGCTCGAACGACAGCGCCCCGATCCGTCGTGTTGCCTATCAACCACCCGACGCGCGGGTCATAGGGAGAAAAACCCAGCTCGTGTGGCCAGCCCTGGTCGGCGGGGTGCTGCTCGTCGTCGCACTGGTCTTTGGCTTCCTCTTTACTGCGAACACTGTGCGCATCGCGACCGAGCCGCCGGAGGCACATGTCGCGCTCTCCGGCGGACTGGCGGTGCCGGTCGGCGATACCTGGCTGCTGCATGAAGGAGACTGGCATGTCACAGCGACGGCGACCGGCTATGCCCCGGCCTCCTTGCCCATTCTGGTAACCGGTGCAGCCAGCCAGCGTTTCGACCTCACGCTCATGCCATTGCCCGGTATTGTCACTGTCCGATCTTCCCCCGCCGGTGCCGAGGTGCGAGTCGGTGACCGGGTACTGGGTACGACGCCGCTCGAAGACGTGTCACTACCCGCAGGGCCGGTCACGCTTGAATTCAGACTTGACCGCTACGACCCCATGACCCTCGATACGGAGATTTTGGGTCGCGAGCAGCGGCAGACCATCTCGCCAGAGCTGATGCCCGGCTGGGCTGACGTGACGCTAACCAGCACGCCCGAAGGCGCCGAAATATTCGTCGACGACGCACCCACCGGTCTCACGACGCCCGCGGTGGTCCCGGTGGCGGCGGGCGAGCGAACCCTGCGGATCACCGCGCCGCGCCATCGATCCCACGAACGCCAGTTGCTCGTCGTCGCGCGTGAACCGGTCACTCTGCCTAACATCACCCTGGTACGCGCGGACGGGCTGCTGCGCATTCGCACCCAGCCGCCAGACGCGGGTATCACCATTAACGGGCAATACCGCGGGCAATCGCCCCTTGAACTTGCGGTGCAATCGGGCCGCAGCTATCGCATCCAGGCCTATCGCGCCGGCTTCGACGCGGCCACTACCGAGGTACAACTGGACGCGGAAGGCGAGCGTGCGGTCAACCTTGCGCTCACCCGGCTCACTGGACGACTCGCGGTCGTGACCGAACCCGCAGAGGCCAAGCTCTACGTGAATGGTCGCGATGTGGGCAGCGCCAACCAGACGGTCACGCTGCCAACTGGACGGCAGTCGATCGAAGTGCGGGCGCCGGGATATGCGGCCTACACCACCCAGGTAGAACCTCGCGAGGGCGTGACCCAGACCCTCCGAGTGCGACTGCTGTCGGTGGCCGACGCGCGACTCGCAGCGCTCAAGCCAGAAATCCGGACACCCCAGGGTGAAACTCTCGTGCTGCTAAAACCCGGGACATTCACAATGGGCGCTTCCCGACGTCAACCTGGACGGCGAGCGAACGAGACCGAGCGCGAGGTCGCCCTGCAGCGTTTCTTCTATCTCGGCACCCGCGAGGTTCGCAACGGCGACTTCAAGCGCTTCATTGCAGATCACGACTCGGGCTCATTTCAGGACACACCGCTCAACGGCGATGACCAGCCCGTCGTCAGCATCTCCTGGGAACAGGCCGCGCGCTACTGCAACTGGCTCTCGCGTCAGGAGCGCCTGCCCCTCTTCTACCGCGAGAGCGGCAATCGCATCGTCGGGATCGATCCTTCCGCCACGGGTTACCGTCTTCCGACCGAAGCCGAATGGGAATGGGCCGCGCGCCAGGTACCCGGCGAGGCGGGCACCGATATGCGCTTCGCCTGGGGTCAAAACCTGCCGCCACCCGATCGACATGGCAATTATGCAGACCGCTCAGCCGCCAACCTGGTGGGTCGGATCATCTTTGGCTACAACGACAACCACATCACGTCCGCACCCGTCGGTACCTTCAAGGCCAGCCCGATCGGCATTCATGACCTGTCTGGCAACGTGGCGGAATGGGTGAACGACTTCCACGAGATTCCGAAGCCCGAACCCGTGCGCGACCCGCTTGGTCCCGCGCAGGGGCAGCACCATGTCATCCGAGGATCTAGCTGGATGCACGGTACCGTCACGGAGCTGCGAATCGCGTTCCGAGACTACGGCAACGATGGCCGGCAGGACGTGGGTTTTCGTTTGGCGCGTTTCGCGGAGGCCGAGTGAAACAACAGTTACCGGGTGGGTCTATCAACTTGAAATCAATCGCTCCGATGCTGCGAGGCGTCGTGCTCCTGTTGGGCCTCTTCAACACCCCCATCGCCCCTGGGGAGGAGGCGGTGGTAACCGACGCAACGGGCGCATCCAGAACGGCGCCGCCTCAACCCACAACTGCCGGCGGCGCCGCCGCCCAAGACGCGACCACGGGTGATGCCACCTCCCCTCTCGGAGCCTCCGATGAGGTCTTCAAACCCACCGAGGAAATCTCCGAGGATTTCACGGTACCCTTCCCGGTAGACATCTGAAATAGCGGCTATGAAGCGACAGATCCAGTTCGAGTTCCTGTACCAGGTCGCCGCGCTGGCGCTTGCTGTCGCGCTGGTCCACCTCGTTTACATCGCATTGATCCGGCCGGAGGCGGCGGTCTTTGCCGAGGCTACCGCCGCTCGTATTGCCGCGGGGGACAGCGCTGCTCAACCCCAGTCCATCTACGTCATCCTGAATGACTACGAACAGGAGGCCTGCATCATGCTGATGCTCTGGGCCGTTGCGATCATGGGCTTGAAGGCGCGGCAATCATTGGCTGAACGCCGGTTGCTGGATGAAGACCTGATCCACGTCAGCGAGGGTACCAGCATCCTCCCCGAGGACACCCGGGAGTACGTCCGCAGCATCGAAGCGCTGCCGGAGCCATCCCGAGACTGTCTGTTGCCCCGCGCACTCACGACCGCGCTGCAACGCTTTTCATCCACTCGAAATATTCAGGATGTCTCCGAAGCGGTCCGCAGCGTATGCGACCGAGAATCCGACCGCCTCGACAGCGAGTTATCAATGGTGCGCTACATCTCCTGGGCGATTCCATCGATCGGATTTATCGGCACGGTACGTGGGATTGGCGACGCCCTGAGCCAGGCCTACAAGGCGGTTGAAGGGGACATCGCCGGCGTGACCGCGAGTCTTGGCGTCGCCTTCAACTCCACCTTCGTCGCGCTGGTCCTCAGTATCATTCTGATGTTTCTCATGCATCAGCTGCAGCTGCTCCAAGAACGCCTGGTGCTTGACGTGCAAAACCATGCCGACCGGCGACTGATCCGCCACCTGCAGGTGCGTGACGCATGAGTCTGCTGCTCGAGCTGAACGACGCCGCGCTCACACTGCACCGGAACGGCGAGGCGGTCTACCAGATGCCTGCCGTCGCGCTGATGGAGGAGCGGAGAATCATCTTCGGCCAAGCGGCACTGGCGCGCGCCCGTATGCAACCACGCCAGGTGAACCAGCACTATCTCGCGCGGATGAACGCGGATCCCCTGCCCACGCGCAGCCGGCTCGCGAGAAGCCACGCGGACCTGGTCTATCTGCACCTGCAGGAACTGGTCCAGCACGTGGATGCGCCGCTGATTATCGCAACGCCAGCGGTCTACAGCACCGACCAGCTCGGCATCCTGCTGGGGATCCTCGAACAGGCGACGCTGCGCGTGGCCGGCTTTGTTGACAGCGCCGTTGCCGCCGCAAGCCTCGTCCCTGTCTCCGGCAGCGCCTGGCATCTCGACGTCCTGCTGCAGCGCGCGGTGCTGACCCGACTCGATCTCGAAGGCGAACAGCTCAGCCGCGCGGGGGTCGAGGAGTTTACCGAGTGCGGCCTCGCCCGGCTGGTCGACAATGCGGTCAACGCAGTCGCGGGACATTTCGTGCGTGAAACGCGGTTCGATCCCTTGCACGCGGCTGCGACCGAGCAACAGCTCTACGACCAGATATTCAAGGTCATGACCGCGGGGTCCGAGCCAGAGCCCGTGCGAGAACCCGCACTAGAGCTCGCCTTCGAAATTCGGCAGGGCACACAGACACGGCGCGTTGACCTGCAGGGCACGGTTCTGGACAGCGCAGTCGCGCAGCGCTTGGGCGCGATCGCAGGGCGTTTGCCCCGGGGCAGCCATCTGTTGTTGAGCGCGCGCGCAGCGCGCCTGCCGGGGCTCGCGACTACCCTTGAACGCAGTGGACTCCGATTAGAGCGTCTGCCAAACGACGCGCTGGTTCTGGGCTGCGATCAACATCGATTACTCATCGCACGCCCGGAAGAGGATCCCCGTCTCATCACCCGCTTGCCCGGCCGCGTCACCCAGGACGTTAGCGCACCCAACGACACCTACCCGGCGACACCGACGGACAGACCGCTGAGCCAAGCGACGCTTGCAGACCCGCATCTCCACAGCCCGCCCACGCATCTGCTGCTTCGGCACCGGGCGCTACCCTTTGCACATGCTGATCTGCCCGTCACGATCCTGTCCCACGGACCGATCACGCTGCTGCGCGCAGGGCCGGGGATCACACTGAATGGCCGAGATCTTGAGCGGGACACGACCCTCGAAGTGGGTGACCGCGTAGGCTTCCCGGGCGGCGAAGGCACCGTGATCGGCGTCGAGCACTGACGCAATGGCGCGACGGCGCAGCTTCACCATCTTCTCGCTCTCGTTTCTCGATGTCATGTCCTGCGGCTTTGGCGCGGTAGTGCTCATTTTTCTCGTGTTGAACCACACCACCGAGGACGCGGAGAAGCGTGTGAACGCCGATCGGCTGGCGGACGCACGACTGCTCGACTATCAGGTTTTGCAGGGAGAGCGCGAGTTGTTCCAACTGATAGAGCGGACTGAAGCGCTGCAGAATCGTCTCAGTGACGCGGATCGGGATCTCGCCAGCACCCGCGCGGCGCTTGAGCGCAGACGCGACGACTTCAGCAAACTCGAGGCCGAGAGCATTGCTCAGCGCGAAAACGAAGCGCAGCAGAAAAGCGACTTAGAGACGCGGGAAAAGGAAGTCGAACGGCTGCGCGCAATGGAGGAAGCGAACGACGGCGGGCGTATTCGCAGCTTCAAGGGCGAAGGTGACCGTCAGTACCTGACCGGCATGAAGGTCGGCGGCAAACACGTGTTCATTGCCGTTGATACGTCTGCAAGCATGTTAGACGAGACCATTGTTAACGTTATCCGGCGCCGCAACATGAGCGACGACCGCAAGCGCGCCGCCCCCAAATGGCAGCGCGCCATCCGCACCGCCGAATGGATCGCCGCGCAACTGCCCCTCGACACGAATTTCCAGCTGTACGGTTTCGCGGCCACCGCCACCTCGCTCGTGCCCGAAGCGCCCGGCCAATGGGTGCCGCTCGGGGAGGGGCGGGAGCTTGACGCCGCAATGACTACGCTGCGCGCGACGGTTCCGACCGGTGGTTCGAGCCTTGCCAACTTGGTCGCAGCCCTCCGCGCCCTGCAGCCACCACCAGACAACGTGTATCTGATCACCGATTCATTGCCGACGCAGGATGAAGATCCACCGCGAGGCGCGACCGTGGACGGACGGACGCGCCTGCGGCTCTTTGCCGAAGCGATTCGAGAGGTACCCGCACAAGTGCCCATCAACGTGATCCTGTTCCCGATGGAGGGCGACCCAATGGCGGCCGCAGCTTTCTGGAATCTGGCACGCACATCCGGCGGCTCGTTCATCTCTCCTTCGAGGGACTGGCCGTGAGGCGTGACCGCCGCCGCCCGGTGGAAGAATTCGGCATGTCGTTCCTCGACGTGATCTGCTGCGGATTCGGAGCAGTCATTCTGCTGCTCATGATTACCAAGACCGTTGCGCCGCAGTTACTTGAGCGGAGTCAGCGTGATCTGGACAACCAGATCGCGGCACGGGAGCAGCAGCTGTTCGAACTCCGCGGCCAGATTCGTGAACAAACGCGCCTCTACGAGGACGCGCTACGGCTGCTAGATACACGGCTTACGGCGCTTGCCGCTATCGAGCGCGAGCTCTCGCGTATCCGCGGCCAGTTTTCGACCACCACCAAAGAGCGCGAGGAAAGCTTGCAGGCGACGCAGCAGCTTGCCGCCGCGCGCCAGAGTCTGACCGACGAGATGCAGCGACTGCTGGGCGCGGACTTTCGCCGCGATACCGGTCTTGTGGGCGGCATCGAAGTCGACAGCGAGTACATCATCTTCGTCATCGACACCTCGGGCAGTATGTTCAACGTCGCCTGGCCGGTGGTGCTCAGGAAGGTCGAGGAAACGCTCGCAATCTATCCTCGGGTGAAAGGCATTCAGGTCATGAGCGACGAAGGTGAGTTCATGTTTTCGCAGTTCCGGGACCAATGGATTCCAGATACGCCGGCCCGGCGCAAAGCCATTTCCGAGCGCCTGCGGTCATGGAACGTGTTCAGCAATTCAAGCCCGGTGGAAGGCATCGAGGCGGCAATACGAACCTTTCATGACCCCGACAAACTCGTGAGCATCTACGTGTTCGGCGACGATTTTACCGGCGACACAATAGGCGCTGTGCTTGACGAGGTCGATCGGCTGAACGCCATCGACGCGAGCGGGCGCCGGCGGGTGCGTATCCATGCGATTGGCTTTCCGGTGTATCTCGATCGCCCGTCGGAACGAATCTACCGATTCGCGGCACTGATGCGCGAACTGGCCTATCGCAACGACGGTACTTTTGTCGGTCTGTCGGAATTGCAGTAGGCTCACGCGCAGGGCATGTTGCTCACCTGGCGAATCAGAGGAGGCTCCGCGCAGTGTCGTCAACCACGGCTTCATGCCAGCACACGACGCGCGACCGCCTGCACAGTGCCCGGCGCCTTTTGCGCCTTGGCTGTGCGGCCCTGACTCTGACCTGGGTTGCTGGCTGCGGCGCCACGCGCGTGAGCGTTCCGGATACCTTCCCGACCCCCCTGGTTGACAAGCTGCCGCTGCACATCGGTGTGCGCCTCGACGATGAGCTGAAGAGCTACCGGCTGCACGATAAACCCGAGCAGGGCACGGAAATAGAAATCGAAGTGGGTTCAGCGCAAACCGCCCTGTTCTCAACGCTGCTGAATGGCATGTTCGCGCGCGGTTCGGTGATCTCTGATTCAGGCACCACGGGCATGGACGCGGTGCTCGTCCCGAGCATCGAGGAGCTCCAATTCTCAACCCCCGAGCTCACCAAAACCGACTACTTCGAAGTCTGGATCCGCTACCGCATCAGGCTCTATCGCCCGGACGATACCCTGATTGCGGAATGGCCCCTCACCGCCTACGGCCAAGCCAACGCGCGTAACTACGGCATGCAAGGCGATCAACCGGCGCTGCAAGCGGCGGCGCTCGCCGCCTGCCGCGACGCCATGACGGGCTTCATCGTGCAGTTCAGAACCGTTCGGGCCGTCGAGGCGTGGCTCAGTAACCCCTCGGCTGCGCCCGGGGCGCCGCCCGCATGACCTACCCGCGCCGTGCGCCTCTGCCATCTGTCATTGCGTCGAGCTTGGTCCTCGCCTTGCTACTGCTGCCCCTTGCGGGCTGTGTGACCAACACGGTACAGCAGGTGCGCGAGGCCAACACGAGCCTCGCCAGTGGCGACTCTGTCGTGGTGCTTGGCCGGCGCACGCGACCCTCAAGCTCCGAGACGGAGCTCGATTTCATTTCCTGCGTTGCGAAAAACCTGAGCGGAGGCGCCAACGCGATTCGCACCATTCCCGAGCCAGAATTTCTCGACGCGCTGTTTCCATGGTTCGAACCGCGCACCGCCCCCGCCAACAGTGATGATCTACCCACCCTCATGCAACAACCCGCGCTGGCGGCGCGCCTGACCGAAATCGGTCTGCGTTATCTCGTGTGGGTAGACGGTTCGACGCAGCGCACCGAGCAATCCGGTTCGCTCACCTGCAGCGTGACCGGCGCAGGTGGTGGCTGTTTTGGTTTTCTGACGTGGGAGAACGATTCGTCATACGAAGCCACGGTGTGGGATGTCCGCAGCGGGCGCTCAGTCGGCAAGGTCAGCTCGGATGCGATCGGCACGAGCTATATGCCCGCCGTCATACTGCCGGTGCCCATCATTGCGCCAGTGCGTTCATCCGCCTGTGACACTCTCGGCGACCAGCTCAAGGTGTTCCTGCAAGGTGACAGCTAACCTCGCCGCATCGCATCAGGTCGACGGACGAATATCGACCACCTCGCCCGCAAAATAATCGGGCTCGACCGAATACCACTCCTGCAACTCGACGCTGTGCTTACGCCGGGCCAGATCACAGAACTCATAAAAAGTGGGGCGCCCAGGGTCGGTGACCACCACCCGTTGTACGCCGGCCTCGAACGCCTTGCCGACAAGGCGATGCAGGCCCTTGACCAGACTGTCCCAGAAGCAGATGTCAGATCCGATGATCACATCAAACCCGGCCAGGTCCTCGGGTTTCAAACGCTCAAGCCGCGCCGTCATGTGGGTGATCTCAACGTCATTGAGTGCCGCCAGCACGTCGAGAAATGGGAACACGTCTTTGTCGACATCAAGTGCGGTGACCCGCGCCTTGAAACGGCTGGCGCAGAAAATGGAACCCGGTCCCCAGCCGCAACCGATCTCGAGCACGCGAGCGCGCCGTGTCAGCGGGGCGTGCTCCAGATAGTCCATGAGCAAGAAGCTCGAGCTCCAGGTCTTGTGTCCGTGAACCGACGGCTGATAAGCCTTGCGCAGGCGGCGGATCAGACGGTGCCGGGTCTCCATGAGATAGATGCCATACGCCTTGTAGACGTTTGGATCAGGTAATCGTTCGAGTTTTGGCATCTCCCCCCCGTGACTCGCGCTCGGACCGGCGCCATGGTAACCGCCCTGCGACTGTCCCGTGCACATCGACCGAGATCGCTCGATCGAAAAATTGAGCGCACGCCGACTCGTCAATCGGCCACGAACGCAATGCGTCCAGAGCGCAGCCATTCGTTGGTCTTCAGCAGCGCAGCCACCGACAAGGCGTCAGTGATTTCACCCGCGAGCACCATGGCGACGGCGTCTGCAAACCGGACCCGGCGCACGACGAGATGCTCGGTGTCATCAGGCTCGGGCGCGCCAAACTCGAGCCCTTGCGCAACATAGGCGATGGCGGACTCATCCGTCACCGAATTCGAAAGGTGCATGTTGAGCAGGTGCGTCCAAACGCGTGCTTTGATACCGGTTTCCTCACGTAGCTCGCGCTGCGCGGATTCAAGGGCAGGGACTTCAGGCGGACCACCCCCTTCGGGGATCTCCCAACTGTAACGATCGAGTGGATACCGATACTGCCCGACCAGCCAGGTGTTCCCTTGGTCATCGAGCGGCACGACACCCAGAGCGAGGTTCTTGAACCGCACCACGCCATAGATGCCGTCACCTCCTGAAGGTTTAACCACCGCGTGGTGTGACACCTCGATCCAGGGATTGTCGTATACCCGAGTGACGCTGCGTGTCTGCCACGGGTTGGCCGTGGCCTGCTCCGAATCTCGCTCCCATCCGTTTCCCACCGCGTGACCTCCTTTTGTCCTTTGTCAGGTTACCCCTAATCTTGCCGTCGCTCGTCATTGGTAGTCGAAAACCGGCGCGCCGCGTCGACACTTTGCGCAAGCGGCGCGCTAGAATCGGGGGGTACCCAAGCGGAGACATGGTCATGACCCGTCCGATGCCCAACGACCCCTTCCTGCAGGGCGCCTATGCGCCGCTAGGCATGGAATGCGACGCGCCCGATCTCATCGTTCAGGGTTCGCTACCTGAAGATCTCGTCGGCACTTACTACCGCAATGGACCGGACCCCCTGCATCCGCCGAGAGAGGGTGACACGTACCACTGGTTCGATGGCGACGGCATGATCCACTGCTTCAACATCGAGCATGGTCGCATCTCATGGCGCAATCGCTGGGTGCGCACACGCAAGTACGAACTTGAACGCGCAGCGGGTCGCAAGCTCTACGGTGTGTTCGGCAATCCCATGTTTGCCGACCCCTCAGTCATGAGCGAAGAGTACAACACCGCGAACACGAACATCGTTGACCACAACGGGCGACTGCTCGCGCTCATGGAGGGGGCATTGGCCGTCGAGATGGAGCCGAAAACCCTGGCAACCAAAGGCAAGGTCGACTTTGACGGACAAATCCAAGGACCGATCACCGCGCATCCAAAGATCGACATGAAGACCGGCGAGATGATTTTTTTCGGCTATTCCGCCGGCGGACCCGCCAGCCGCACGCTGCGCTATAACGTCGCCGATAAAGAGGGCAACCTCACCCGTAACGAATTCTTCGACGCCCCCTACCCGGCAATGGTGCACGATTTTTTCGTCACCGAAACCCACGCAATCTTCCCCATCTTTCCGCTCACACAAAGCATTGAGCGCGTCATGACCGGCGGTCCGATGATGGCCTGGGAGCCGGATAAGGGCACCCACTTCGGCGTGATCCCACGCAACGGCACGGCCAGCGACGTGCGCTGGTTCAGCTGCGAAGCGCGGTTCATGTTCCACATGATGAACGCCTGGACCGACGGGTCCAAACTGCACGCTGATGTGACCGGTGCAAACGCGACCCAGTTCGCGCCTCGTCTCGACGGCACCCTGGCTCCAGAATCCGACGGCGTCGCCCCCACCTTCCGCCGCTGGACCGTCGATCTCTCCAACAACAGCGCAACCATCCAGGAGACGCTGTTCGACGACTTCGCCTGCGAATTCCCCCGCACCGACGATCGTCTGTCGACCTATGCCTACCGACACGGCTATGCGGTCGGCAGCCCCGGCACACGGCTCGGCGGCTTCACGCATGTACTGCACTATGACACCCACGATGGCAATCGGCGTCGCAGCTGGACCCCTGGCCCCGGCTATCTGCTCGGCGAAGCGGTATTTGCACCGCGCCGCGGTGCCACAGCCGAGCACGATGGCTACTTGATTGTTCTCGGCTTCAATCAGACCACCCAGAAGAGCGAACTCTTCATTCTGCGCGCAGACGATCTTGAGTCAGGACCCATTGCGACCGCGATGATCCCGGCGCGAGTGCCGATGGGTTTTCACGGCAACTGGGTGCCTGCCTGACGGCGCCGCGTACGTGGACTACACGACCTTCGGGCGCACAGGGCTCCGCGTTAGCGTCGCGGGGCTCGGCTGCGGCGGTTTCAGTCGCCTCGGGCTTGGCGTCGGCAAAAGCGAAGCAGCGGCTGTCGAGATCGTGCGCGGCGCGATCGAGGCGGGCGTCAATCTCATCGATACCGCCGCCATTTACGGCACCGAAGGCGTGGTGGGGCGCGCCATCAAGCCGTTCAATCGCGCGGAGCTGGTCATCGCGACCAAGGCGCTTGCCGGCCGCGGCGAGCGCATCGTCGCCCCGGAGAAGCTTGTCGCCAGTCTCGACAACTCCTTGCGCGAACTGGGCACGGACTATGTCGATATCTTTCAACTTCACGCTGTCGCTCCCGAGGACTATGTACGGGTGCGGGATCAGCTCATGCCCACGCTGCTGAAGGAACGCGACAAGGGCAAGTTTCGCTTCCTCGGCATCACGGAAACGCCGTCGACCGATCCCGATCACGACATGCTCACGCGCGCGGTCGGAGACGGGCTGTGGGATTCGGTCATGGTCGCGCAACACATGCTCCATCAGCACGCCCGCACCCGCGTCTACCCCGAAACCCAGCGCCACGGCGCCGGCACCCTGCTCATGTTCGTGGTACGGGGCATCTTCGCCCAGCCCGAACGCCTGACCGCAACCTTGCGCGAGCTCGGGCTGCCGAGCCTCGACTTCCTCGTTCACGAACACGGTGCGAGCACGATGATGGATGCGGCCTATCGCTTTATTCGGCACGAGCCCGGAGTCGACGTGGTGCTCTTCGGTACCAGTGACCTTGGACATCTGCGGGACAACATTGCGTCCATCACGAAGCCGCCGCTACCGGAAAGCGATCTCGAGCGCCTGCGCACCGTCTATGGACAGGTATCCGGCGTCGGGCTCGACGTGCCTGCGCCACCACCGAAAAGATGAGCCACGTCGCCGGAATACCCGACTAAATTAGTCTGGTATCGGGATTCGGGCGACGCTAGAATCGCCCCCCGCCTGAACTGATGGATCTCGCACGTGAGCGAATCGACCGTCGAAGCGCTGGTCGGGCGCGAGTACACCGCCGGCTTCGTCACCGACATTGAATCGGAAACCCTGCCACCCGGGCTCGATGAGTCGGTGGTGAGCTTCATCTCCGCGCGCAAGGGGGAGCCCGCTTGGCTCGCCGAGTGGCGCCAAAACGCCTTTGCTCGCTGGCAGGCCATGACGCCGCCATCGTGGGCGCACGTCGACTTTCCGCCGGTAGACTTCAATGCGATCTCATACTGGTCGGCGCCCAAATCGCAGCCGACCGGTCCACGCTCTCTGGACGAAGTAGACCCCGAGCTGCTGCGCACCTATGAGCGGCTAGGCATTCCACTGCACGAGCAGGCCCTGCTTGCCGGCGTGGTCGCGCCGGTGGCCGATAGCGGCGATGCCGGCGATCCCGCGCCCGCCCGACGCCAGGTAGCCGTGGACGCCGTGTTCGACAGCGTTTCCATCGCGACGACGTTCAAGGAAAAGCTGGCAGAAGCCGGGGTCATCTTCTGCCCACTGTCAGAGGCCGTTCACAGCCATCCCGACCTGGTGCGTCGTTACCTTGGCAGCGTCGTTCCGGTCAGCGACAACTTCTACGCGGCGCTCAATTCCGCGGTATTCAGCGACGGTTCGTTCGTTTATGTGCCCCCTGGGGTGCGCTGCCCGATGGAGCTTTCCACCTACTTTCGCATCAATGCACGCAACACGGGCCAATTCGAGCGGACGCTCATCATTGCGGATCGTGGGGCCTACGTCAGCTATCTCGAGGGATGCACGGCGCCCATGCGCGACGAAAACCAGCTGCACGCCGCCGTGGTCGAACTGGTTGCGCTCGAAGATGCCGAAATCAAGTACTCGACGGTGCAGAACTGGTATCCGGGGGATAAGGACGGCAAGGGCGGCATCTACAACTTCGTCACCAAACGCGGTCTATGCCAGGGCGACCGCTCCAAGATTTCCTGGACCCAGGTAGAAACAGGATCTGCGATTACCTGGAAATACCCGAGCGTCATCCTGCGCGGACACCACAGCGTCGGGGAATTCTATTCCGTCGCCCTGACC
>JBMTYG010000031.1:0-27434 GCA_049454295.1 Pseudomonadales bacterium | reverse complement strand
GCCAAGCACCAGAAAGAAGAGCGTGTACATCCAGCCGAGATCGAACTGCGTCCAGTTGCAGTCGGTTGCATGAAGCGCGCGCACGGTGCCCGCGAGCTTCTCGCTGAAGGTGCCGGCGCCCTCAGCGCAGGACTCGAGCGGTACGCCGTCTGCCCCAACCAGCGCATTTTGCAATGGCTTCCAGAAGACGGAGAATCCATACGCCATGCCAATGCATAAATGGATAGCCAGCGCGGCGGGTGGCACCAGCCAGCGGTTGAAGGCAGGCCCTGCGATGGTGCGCTCTTTGGCCAGGAAGCTCGTCATGGTGTCGATAGGCCTGTCAGCCCGCAGTGCCTTCTGGCGGCGCGTTTGTGTTGGCACCAGTGCGCTTGCTGAACATCTGAGCGAACTCTTCCGTGCTGTTGGTCCTGGGGTAGGGCGTTGCGGGCGCCGGCACACCGAGGAATGCGCACAGGGGATCCCAGCCGTCGCCAGGCCGATAAACCAGCAGTTTTTCCGCAGGAACCGAATCGATGACGTCCTGATTGTGGCGTTCGAACACCTCGATGACGTGGCGTTTGTCATCCATCCGCCGCTGGAATTTACCGTCCCAGATGAGCTCAAACACCATCTTCGACTGCTCACTTTCTGCCATCGGCGTGCCAATCGACAGGGCGGAGAACTTCCAGATGGTATTCATCACGCTTTCATACCATGCGTCTGGGTCACGCAGCGAAAGGATCACTTTTGCCTCTGGAAACGCGCGCATCTGCTCGCGCCAGAAGTTGCAGGACGGCCAGTCTACGGTTGATCGATAGCCCTCGAAGAGCGCATGCCAGTCAACCGCTTCACCGCTGTTTGCGGCGCGCCAGATGGCGGGGTGTTGCGGTAGTCCGAAGATCTCCATCATGTGATAGCAGCGGCCGAAGCCCAGTTGTTCCAGCGCGTGCTTGAGCGACAGCGTGCCGGTGCGGCCGAAGCCTGCGCCGATAACCTCAATAGCCATAGGATGGGTTCCTGCGAAGGGTGTCGAAGACCTATCGTCGCGCCATCGCTCGGGAATTGCACGCGCGGGCTAAGGAAGCCCAGTGGTCGGTCGTCAGTCACGCGGCTATAGTCGGGCGAGGGCACATCATCGACATCAAGGGGGAATCCATGCGACTCAGTGAACCACGTATCCCAGCGCTGGAACCAGACCAGTGGAATGCGGCAGCGCAGGAAATCATGGCGCCGTTCGTGAAACAGGGGCGCACATTCAATATCTTCAAGACGCTCTGCAACCATCCTGATCTCGCCAAACGCTGGCTCGTGTTTGGCAATCACATACTCGGAAAGTCCACTTTGCCCGTTCGCGAACGAGAGCTGGTCATCCTGCGCATCGGCTATCTGTGTCAGTCCGGCTACGAGTGGGGCCAGCATGTCCTGATCGCGCGTGAGGCGGGTATGACCGACGCGGAGATTCGCTCCTGCAAGACCGGTCCCACCACGCCGGGTTTGTCTGACCTGGACCGACTGCTGTTGAGTGCGACCGATGAGCTGCATGCTGATGCGCATATCGGCGATGACACGTGGAATGCATTGTCAGCGCTGCTTTCCCGTGAGCAGATGATGGATCTCGTCTTCACCGTCGGTCAATACAACCTGGTCTCGATGGCGCTGAACAGTTTTGGCGTGCAACCGGATGCCGGGTTGCCGGGTTGGGACGTGTAAGGACAAGCGCGGCGCGTGCGGTGGGCGCACGCTGAATTAGCGCGCCCCGAGCGGCAGGCGGCGGTAGGCAGCAACACCCGAGTAGAGCAGCGCGACGGCAATGGGACCCACAACAAGAGATACCAGGCCAAGCGAACGTGCCACGGCGAGCGGGTCGGCAAACACATAGTCCGTACAAGCAGCGACGAGGGTGGGCCCGAGCGCAAGCCCGATAACGTTGGTGGTCACCACGTAGGCCCCATTGATCACGCCGCGCATCTCATTGGGCGTTACCAACTGCATGGCGGAGGTGATGAGCGCGAGAGGAAGCGTGACACTGAAGCTTGCGCCCCCGACGCAGATCAGCGCGCCAATGGCGGTGGTCTGTAACGGTATCGCAGCCAGAAACAGCGTCGCCGATGCAGCCCCCAGCATGGCGACGAGAAGAGGCGCTTCGGTGCGCCCGTGCCGCTCGAGCAACCGAGCGAGCGTTGGACCAGACAACACGCCTGCTGAGCCGGTAACGAGCGCAATCAGCCCATAGGTCCGGCCGGCATCCGCCAGGTCCCATTCATACACGCGCACCATGATGGTCGGCGTCCAGCTCTGCAATCCATAGAGCATGACCACGATGAACGGTACCCCGAGATGCAACGCGATGTAGACACGCTTGTTTGCGCGCACCTGTGCCCAGACCTCGCCCCAGGAAGGGACGACAAGATCAGTATCTTTGCGCCCTGTTCTGATGGGCTCGCGAATGGTCGCGATCAGCGCGGCAACGAGAATTCCCGGTAATCCGACGGCAATAAAGGTGAGTTGCCAGGGCGCCAGCGCGCCGAGCATGGGTATTTGAACAGTGGACACCTCGCGGGTGAAGTCGAGCACCTCGGCTCCAGCGATCATGGCGATGCCGGCGCCAATGTAAGGGCCCATCAGATAGACGCTGATCGGGCGTGACAAACGATCCGGGGGGAAGTAATCCGCGAGTACCGACCAGGCTGCCGGGCTCAACGTGGCTTCGCCCGCTCCAACACCCGTCCGTGCTATCAGCAGCTGCCAGTAGTTGCGTGAAAGGCCACAGGCGATGGTCGTCGCGCTCCACGCCAGCACGCCCCAGATCATGATGCGCACGCGATTCAGTCGATCAACCATGCGGCCGATGGGAATGCTGGCGAGTACATAGGTGATGGCGAACGCGAACCCCTGCAGAAAGCTGATCTGGGTATCCGAGACCTTGAGATCCTGACGGATAGGTTCCACCAACAGATTGAGCACCTGACGGTCGACGAACGAGAACGTGAACCCCAGCAGCAGCACCAAGGTAACGTACCAGCCGTAGACAGGTGAAGGGTAACGGGTCACCGCGGCGCGCCTGGGAGGAATCCGTATGCAAAGCGTGCGCTACTCACTGCGATACCCTCGACAAGTGACTGCTGCCCTTAACGATCTGTTTGATCTGCAGGAACTCGCCGATGCCTTCGATACCGCATTCCTTGCCCCAGCCGCTTTGTTTGTAGCCGCCAAAAGGTTCGGTCAACGAAACGCCAGCCTGATTGATCGCCACGCTGCCAGCGCGAATGCGGCGTGCGATGGCATGTGCACGGTCCAGGTCTTTTGCATAGACGGAACACGCAAGCCCAAAGGGCGAATCGTTGGCGATCGCAACAGCATCCTCGAGTGTGTCGTAGGGAATCACGGCGGTTACCGGACCAAAGATTTCTTCCTGCGCGACGCGCATGCCGTTGTGCGCGTCGGCAACCAGAGTGGGTTCGTAGAACCAGCCACGGTTAAGGTGTGCTGGACGCCGGCCTCCGCAGACCACGCGCGCGCCTTCTTCACGGGCGATGCGCACATGCATTTCGACGCGGTCGCGTGCCCGCTCGACTGCCAGGGGGCCGCGGTCGTTTGCGGGGTCGAAAGGATCTCCAAGGCGCAGCGCGCGGTAGTGCGTCGCCATCGCATCGACCACCTCGTCATAGCGCGATCGGGGTGCCAGAACGCGAGATAGATTCACGCACACTTGCCCCATGAATCCGGTCGAACCCACACCAAGGGTTGCCATGACCTCGTCCATATTAACGTCGTCGGTGATGATGGCTGGAGACTTGCCGCCAAGCTCGAGTGCCGTACGTGCCAGCCGGTCGGCGGTGCGCTTCACGACATCGACACCGATCGCCGTGCCACCGGTGAGTGCCACCATGTCGATACCAGCATGCCCCACAAGGTGTTGGGTCACAGCAGTTCCGGCGGCGAGGACGCTCACCACGCCGTCAGGTAGTGCGGCCTCGCGCACTGCCTCGGCGATCAGGCGCGACGTCAGTGGTGACTCCGGCGCGTGTTTGACGATCACAGTGCAACCAGCAAGCAGAGCAGGGATGATCTTCATGCCCATCAGCACGATGGGACCGTTGTAGGTCATGATGCCAAGCACAGTGCCGATCGGCTCGCGCACGATCAGAACATCGCCGCGATCTTCCTCATAGAGAATTTTGCTGGCATTGGCGAGCGCGCTACGCCAAATCGAGACACCTGCGCCGCTGTTGATCATCTCGCCGTGGGCGATGGTCGCGCCCGATTCAAAGGCCCAGGCTCGATTCATGGCATCGAGGCGGCGCTCCAGCGCGTCACAAAGGCGCGTACACGCGGCAATGCGCTCAAGTGCCGACAGTGCGGGCCAGGGTCCGAGATCAAATGCCTGGCGGGCGGCTGCAACTGCTGCGTCCGCATCGGCAATTGTTGGATCTGCGACACGCGCGATCACTTCTTCGGTGGTGGGGGAGACGACGTCGACGTAGGCGCCGTTTCCGCGTCTCCAAGTGCCGCCGATGTACTGGGCGTCAAGGCCCGGAATGTCGACGTCAAGATGATCTGGATGGGCGGCCATGCGAGGCGACTCCTGCTGCAGGTCAGGTCAAGGGTTGCGGGTGTTTGTTCAGGGCGCGATCTTCATCGGAAATAGAATGCGGGCGCTGGGGTGCGGTTCGGATTCACCACCACGGTTTCGTCGACTTCCCGGTACCACGCGGATGCGAACAGCTCCTGTTCCAGTGTGTCGAGTTGTTCGGCGAGAGGGGCGTCAGCGCGGGATTCTACGAACTGGGCCGCACGATCAAACCAGAGCTCGGTGATGCAGTCCCACGCTTGGTAAAAATGCTCGCGTTCAGCGATGCCCTCGGGTGTGAATCCGTCTGCCTCGGGCTCGAAAAATCGACTCATGACATCGAGCGGCGTGCGGAAATTCATGATCAGACCGCGCAGCCCCGAAAGCTCGGCGAGCCGAGCCGCGTACCTTCCGCTCACATAGGATCTGAATAACTCCTCTGGAAGATCCGGCCGACGCTTCGTGAACTGCGTGAGCTTGAAAATCTTGCGTTCCGGTCGGCGTACCGACAGGGCGACATGCTCGGTCACCATGAACTGGAATGGCGAACCGCGATAAAGCCAGGGACCGTCGCCACCCACGGAGGCGACACGCGCATCGTCCTCGAGACCGTTCGGTCCTGGCTTGTCTCGTGCGGGTGTCTTGGCTGACAGATAATGCTCAAGCGAGTCGAACAGCAGTTGGCCCCAGCCGTTCCAGAGATCATCGAACGCCGGAGGTTCGTTCCGCGTGATGCGCGTCGCGAGCGGGCCGAGCGTGAACTCGATTGACGCGTTTGCGCGCACGTTCAGCACATAGCCGCGGATATTGTTCAGACGGCGGCCGAAGGAATTGTGGTAACCGACATGCGCCGCGCGGTACTCATCGTGTGTCAGCGCGTCACTACGGCGAACGAACCCGAAGACTTTCAGCATGGCTCGTCCTCAGCGGTAGTAGAAGGTGGGAGCCGGATTGCGGTTCGGCATGACGATGATGTTCTCGTCGACCTCGACGTACCAGTTCGCATCAAACAGCTCCCGCTCCAGAGCGCCGAGGAGTACATGCAGTTCAGCACGACCGCGCGCTGCGACAAAGGCGTCCACGGAATCAAAGAGGAGCTCGAACGCCCCATCCCACGTTGAGCAGAACTGGCGCCGCATGGCATACCCTTCGGCGGAGTTCCACCAGGCGGTGTCGGGATAATAGCCGCGGAAAGCCGCTTCCTGGTCCGGGTCGCGGAAGTTGAGCAGACACCCGTGCAGACCGGGCAGGCGCGCAAGCGCAGGTGCATAAGCTGTGAGCACCTGACGCTCGAAGTCGGATTCGCGCAGGTTCGCCTTGCGCTTGAAGAACAGCACGAGCTTGGTGAGCTTGCGTTCCGGTCGCTCCACCGGCAGCACGATGTGCTCGTTCATGCGCAGGTGATAGGAACGGAATTCGCCGGGCCGGTCCGGCAGCCCGTCGAACACATGACAGCCGTGGCTGTAGGTCCAGTCCGGATCGATAGAGAGACCGCCTTCCATGGCCCGGGTCGGCTCCGCCTGCTGCGCCGTGATCCAGGCCTGGTAGCTGTCGAAAATGACGCTGGGAAAGCCGTCCCAGAGATCAAGAAAGCCCGCAGGTTCGTGCCGGATGATGTCTTCCGCCAGGGCGCCAAGCCGCGGCCGCAGCGGTTCGTTGGCCCAGACGTTGACCGTATAACCGCGAATGCCGCGCAGCCGGCGCGACGTACCGCAGTGATAGCCCACGTGGGCTGCGCGATACTCGTCGTGCGTCAGCCGCGCATTGCGCTTTAAAAATGCGAATACCTTGAACATGTCGTGTTGGCTCCCCCGCGTGCCACCGCACGGCGACCCGATGGATACCAGGTGCCGCTACCGGATACTAACTGCCAGGCTCTGACCTGTCAGCGCGCCGCGAAGTGTCGCTCGAGCGAGTCGACGTTCAGGGTGCTTCCGTCATTTTTGCCAATCTTGATGGCGGGCCAGCGGCCATCCGCGAACACAAATAGCACGGTCGCCCCCTCGGGTCCTGCGACAAGCGGGCCATAACCCCGATGCGCGAGCCCGATGCGTATGTCCCCTGGGTAATGCCACTGGCTCCCGACCTTTTGCGACCCCTCGAGAATGATCTCGCTGTAATCGCAGTCGTGGGTATGCGCTTCGATGTAGCAGTCAGGCGGAAAATAGACTTTGAATATCGTTGGCGCGCCGGGTTGGTCGGGCAGCCCGACGCGGTACATCGAAGCCAGCACACCGTTGGGCAGCTTCGCCGGCTCGATCTCATCCCAGGACGTGGCCACGTGTCCGCGCCGCTCGAGGGTCGCGGTTAGTGTGCTCCAATCGAGTGGTGCTCGTTCTGCTTCAGATTGTTCAGCCGTCATGTTCCTCTCCCCGGTTCCAGCCGGCCGCATCATGGCACGAAACCACGGTTATCGGGCGGTACCGGCATGGCAGTCCGCTACCTTTGTCGTGGATGTCCAACTTATGCTTCCATGCGCGAGAAGCTATTCCTGAGGGGGAGTAATGAACGCATTGAACCATCACAACTTTGATCCCGTGGCGTTGCGCGAGAAGTATCGTCTCGAGCGCGACAAGCGACTGCGCGCGGACCACAACGAGCAGTATCAGGAGGTCAAAGGCGACTTCAGTCACTATCTCGACGATCCCTACGTGGCCCCGGGGTTCGAACGTGAACCGCTCCGTGATGTGGTGGACGTGGTCATCATTGGAGGCGGGTTTGGCGGGCTGTTGGCAGGCGCACGTTTGCGGCAGGCGGGTGTCGAGCGGATTCGCATCATTGATAAGGCTGGGGATTTCGGCGGCACGTGGTACTGGAATCGGTATCCCGGCGCACAGTGCGATGTGGAGAGCTACATCTATCTGCCCCTGCTAGAGGAAACAGGTTTCATCCCGAGGGAAAAGTACACGCGCGCGCCAGAGATTCTCGCGCACTGCCGCGCCATCGGTGAACAGTTCGACCTGTATCGCGATGCCTGTCTGCAAACCGAAATCACCGCGATCACCTGGGATGACGCGGCACAGCAGTGGGTGATTGAGACACATCGGGGCGATCGTATGCGGGCCCAGTACGTGATCATGTCCAACGGCCCGCTGAATCGCCCGAAGCTGCCGGGTATTCCTGGGATTTCTCGGTTTCGTGGGCATACGTTTCACACCAGTCGCTGGGACTACCGCTACACCGGCGGCAGCTCTGCGGGTGACCTCACCGGGCTTGCTGACAAGCGCGTGGGCATCATTGGTACGGGCGCTACTGCGGTCCAGTGCATTCCCTACCTGGGCCAGTATGCAAAGCAGCTCTATGTGTTCCAGCGGACACCGTCCTCGGTGGACGTCCGCAACAATCGCGACACCGACCCCGCCTGGGCGGGTGATCTGCCGGCGGGCTGGCAGAAGCGCCGCATGGAGAATTTCAATGTGTTGGTCGAGGGCGGTTATCAGGAAGAGGATTTGGTAGCCGACGGCTGGACCGACATCATCCGCAACGTGATGCTAGGTCTTGGGGAAGACGCTTTCGCTGGTACTTCCCAGGCGGAACTCGCATCAGCCATCGAACTGGCTGATTTCGCCAAGATGAATCAGGTGCGCGCGCGCGTCGACAGCATCGTCGCGGACCCAGCGACCGCAGAGGCGCTCAAGCCCTGGTATCGACAATTCTGCAAGCGTCCCTGCTTCAGCGACGAGTATCTGCCCACCTTTAACCGCCCGAATGTCAGGCTGGTCGATACCAACGGACGCGGCGTGGATGAAATCACGGAGCGGGGTGTCGTCGTGGATGGGCAGGAGTTCGAGGTGGACTGCCTGATCTTCGCTACCGGTTTCGAGGTGGGCACCGGCTATACGCGCCGATCCGGGTTTGACGTGGTCGGACGGCAGGGTACACGGCTATCCGCTAAATGGGCGGAGGGGGCGCAAACGCTGCACGGTGTCATGAGCCACGACTTCCCGAACTGCTTTTTCATGGGCCTGACCCAGGGCACGCTCACTGTTAATTTTCCCCACATGCTGGACGAACAGGCGCAGCACATCACTCATATCGTGAGCGCAGTGCAGGCGCGTCAGGCACGCGTGGTAGAAACGACCGCCTCCAGCGAAGCGGCGTGGTGCGAGGCCGTTCGGGCAAGTCAGGGCGGAGTCAGTAAATTCCTCGCCGACTGTACGCCGGGCTACTACAACAACGAAGGCGTGCCGGAGAAAGGGCACGGGTTGTACGCCAATCAGTATGCGGCAGGTCCGGTGGCATTCTTTGACATTCTCCGATCCTGGCGCAGTCAGGGCGAGTTTGCCGGGCTGACGTTTCTCTAAGCACGGGTTGTGATCAGCGAGCGGGGGAGAGGGCATGCAAGTCATAGGCACGGTGCGGGAAATTTGGCGCTTTCCGGTCAAATCGATGGGCGGCGAGTCATTAGCTGCGGCGCAACTGACCGCGTGCGGGCTCCTCGGCGACCGGCAATGGGCTACGCGTAACGACAGCGCGGGTGAAATCCAGGGGGCAAAAAAAATGCCGCTGCTCATGCAGTGTGTTGCACGTTATCGCGGCGCTGTGGGTGTTGATGGGCTGCCGCCGGTGGACATTATGTTGCCGGACGGCTCTTGCACGGCGACGGATGATGCAGCGCTTGGTCAAAAACTGTCCGCGCTGTTGGAACGCCCGATATCGCTTTGGCCAGTCCAGCCGGCAAGCAACCTGGCGCATTATCGACGTCGGCCGATGGCGCCGCCCGATATGGGTGCGGAAATGGCAGAGATCTTCCAGCGCCTTCCGGATGAACCGATGCCTGATTTCTCCATCTTTGCGCCGGAGCTGTCCCAGTACACCTCCATGCCTGGAGACTACTTTGACGCTTTCCCGTTGCACCTGTTGACCACGGCGTCGCTGGCAGCGATGGCAGCTCGCAACCCTGGCGCGCAGTGGGATGCACGTCGTTTCCGACCGAATCTGGTGATCGATCCGGGTTCGGACGCGGAAGGTCTGGTCGAATTGGGCTGGGTGGGCAGAACAGTTCTAGTAGGCGGTGCAGAAATCAGCTGCGTCACGCCTGCCCCGCGCTGCGGGATGACGACTCGGGCGCAGCCTGGGCTCGCGAATGACCCTTCGGTGCTGCGCACGATCGTAGCGGATGCAGCGCAGAATCTGGGTCTCTATGCCCGTGTCATCACCGCCGGTGAAGTCCGGGTCGGAGACCCTGTCCTCTTGTCCTAGCGGGATGCCAAGCTTTTACAGGGAAAGGCTAGCGGTTGCGCATGCGCAATATGACGGCCAGCGCCACGCCGAGGGTGACCAGACCCAATCCTGCCAACTCCGGTTCCGGGACGGAAGGCGGAACAGCATGAGCGACGCCCGCGATCAGCGTGAGCGACAAGATGGAGATGAGATGTTTCATGGTGGAAGTCTCCGTTACCCCGATTCAGAGCAGAAATGTTGCTTAAAGTTCAGATAAATGTCAACAAAAAAACTTAGATATCTAGCGGTTATCCGTTCAGGTTCGCCCCGTTCAGGATTAAGCGCGGAGTCCCCTTGCATCTCTGCGCCGCGAAAGCTGACATCATGCTGGTCCGTCCCTAAGGGTGAAAAACGATGATTTGTCGTCAGCTATTCGATTCAGTTTCATCAACTTACACCTATCTTCTCGCAGATTTGCAAGCATGCAAAGGGGTGCTGATCGATACCGTGTTCGAGCATCACCTGCGTGACCGCGCGCTGATCGAAGAGCTTGGGCTGACGCTCGTCGCCGTGCTCGATACCCATTGCCACGCAGACCACGTAACCGGCGCTTGGCTCATGCAACAGGCAACCGGGTGTCTCTACGGCGTGTCGCGTCGCTATGGGTCAGCCCTTGTCTGTGCCGATCTACTGCTCGATCACGGAGATCGCATTGCGTTTGGTCGCCACGCGTTGAACGTGCGCGCCACGCCCGGGCACACGGATGGTTGTCTCACCTTTGTCACCGACGATCGCTCGATGGCATTCACGGGTGACGCGCTGCTGATTCGCGGAGCGGGGCGATGTGATTTCCAGCAGGGCAATGCGCGGATTCTTTACCGTTCGATCGTCGAGCAAATTTTCAGTCTGCCTGATACCTGTCTCGTCTACCCTGGTCATGATTACAACGGACGCACCGTCTCTACGGTCGCCGAGGAGCGTGCGCACAATCCGCGTATCGGCGGTCAGGCGACCGAGCGGGATTTTGTCGGCTTTATGGAAAATCTCGACCTGCCGCATCCCAAACTTCTTGCCCACGCGGTCCCAGCCAACTTGGCGTGCGGGCGACCGGCGGATGGGCAGTTGCCCGTGCTCGCCACCTGGGGTCCGGTGCGGCAGACCTACGCGGGGCTGCTTGAGATCGAGCCGGATTGGGTAGCGCAGCATCTCGCGGAACTCTTCGTGCTGGATGTGCGTGAACGGGAAGAACTGCAGAGCACGCTCGGCGCTGTTCCGGGTGCCCGCCACGTGCCGCTCAACGAACTACGTGCCCGTGTGCAGGAATTGCCGCGCGACAAGCCGGTCATTGCGGTCTGTCATGCCGGCATGCGGTCCGGGCAGGCAACCGTCATTCTGCGTGCCGCCGGTTTTGCGCAGGTCGCGAACCTGCGCGGCGGCATGTTGCTGTGGTCGGCGTTGGGGTTGCCCGTGGAGCATGCCACCTAGCGCATTGATTGATCGTGGGTACAAGGTCTGGACTGGAGTACCTTTCCGCCGCGTCCAACCTTCCCGCACAATTCGCACATCGGGGGCTGGAGGTTGGCGCACATGAGTCCGGAGATTGCAGAACAGATCGCGCGGCAGGAAGTGTTCTTCGCGCCTCTCATCTCTACGCCTGCTGGGGTGGTGTTTGAGCAGGGTTTGCTCGGCGAGGTGCCGGTGGAGTGGACCATTCCTGCTACGGGGGTCTCCGCCACGGATCGCGTGGTCCTCTACCTGCACGGAGGTGGCTACTCGAATGGGCTTGCGAAGTGGGCGCGCCGTGCGACCGCGCGTCTCGCGCGGGGTCTCGGCTGCCGCGTCGCTGCGGCTGACTATCGGCTAGCGCCGCGTTTTCCGTTTCCTGCGGCACACGATGATGTGCTTGCCGCGTATCGGTATCTCATCGGTCCAGGCGGCTTTAGTCCAACGCGCGTCGCGCTTGCAGGCGACTCGGCTGGCGGAGCGCTGGTTGTGTCGCTCATGGCCGACGCCCGCGATCTCGGCCTGCCACTGCCTGCCTGCGGCATGCTGAACTCGCTGTGGGCGGACCTTGCGCTCAACACGCCCTCACTCGATGACCCTGTGCGTAATGGTTTCGATATCCGGCGTTCCATGGTGGAGGGGTTATCGGCGACGCTTTTGTCTACTGGCGATATAGATCCGCGCGACCCGCGTCATTCTCCCGTGTATCGGGATCTGCGAGGACTATCTCCGCTTCTGCTTCAGGCTGCAGGGCGCGATGTCTGTCATGATGACAGCGTTCGATTGGCGGCTAACGCCCGCGCCGATGGCGTGCAAGTGCGCCTGACGGAATACGCGGATGTGGAGCACATCTGGATCCTCAACGGCACGCATCGCATCCAGTACCCCGAGGGTCAGATGCGATGGGTCGACATCGGTGTCGAGCCGCCGGAAGCGCAAACGGCCGTCGATGAGATGTGTGACTGGGTCCGACTGCACATGGACCGCTGAGTCGCGTCTGCCCGGGCAGAGTTGGCATGGCGGCAACTGATCAGGCGTTCGCGCTGCTGCGCGCAGGGTTAGGCGCTGGGCTGGGCGTTGGGCTCGTGATGGAGCTCAGTCAGCGCGCCATGGTAAATGCCGAATCGGCGCCCGCATTCGTAGTTGCGGTTGGCGCCTCGGCTGCGCTGGTTTTCGCAGTGCCCAACAGTCCGTTTGCCCGACCCTGGGCCGTGATTGGTGGCAGCGTGATCTCCGCGCTTGCGGGGCTCTCAGCCGTGATGCTGCTGGGGTCGACACCATGGTCCGCGATGACGGCTGTGGCCTTTGCGATCGTGATGATGCAGATCTGCCGCTGCCTTCACCCGCCAGGCGGTGCGGTAGCGCTCTCCGTGGTCCTGGGTGGACCGGGCATTCATGCAGCGGGAATCGGCTACGCTTTCCTGACCGTCGGCTTCAATATGCTGCTTCTGGTAGCCGTGGGTGTCGCCTATAACAGACTCACAGACACAATCGGCGCTGTGCTGGCGCGCAGGCGCCGATCAGATCCGCCCAGGCGAGAGAGCGATCGATGATGGCCTAGCGCACGGTGTGCCGATCTATGGGCGGTTTTCAAACCTGCCCGTGTGACGCGCGGGCCCCGTTGCTTTCCCTGTGCAATCGCTTGATCTGCGCGAGTCGATCTGAGCTAGCATGGGGCGCATGTCAGGGAGGAGGAATGACCATGTCTGATCAGGTGTCCGCATTGATTGAGGAAGTCATCGCGCTGCGTTCTGAGGTGGAGCGGCTGAAGGCGCGTGAACAAATTCGCCAGCAAATCACGCGCTACGGGCGCGGCCAGGAATGGCTCGACGGCTCGTTGATGGACGAAGTCTTTTACCCGGATGCGCACGTCGATTTTGGTTTCTTCGTGGGTGAGTGGAAAGACTACAAACCAGTGCTCATGGAGATCGAGGCCAAGGGCGAGACCACGTTCCATCTCTGTGCCGCGCCGCAGATCGAGTTCGAAAATGAACGGCGCGCTTATGTCGAGGTCTACGGCATCGCTGGCGGTCGCGGCTTTGACGGACACACCAACGTGTTTGGCGGTCGCTACTTCGACGTCTGGGAGCGGCGTGATGACGTGTGGAAGATTGCCCGGCGCGTGTACAAGTTGGACTGGCACATTGATCACCGATTCTCTGAAGGTGCAGCGGTGATGCACCCCGAACTCGCGCCTGCGAAACCGCGTTCGCCTCTGCATCCGTTGTTCCGCCGTATGGGTCTCGACGCGACCGGTTGAACCCGATGGTTAGCCTTGCTGAATGATGGCGATGTCATGCGAGCGTTGTTTGATCTGACGGGCGGCCTACGCCGCCCTGCGGTGAGTCAACTGCCACTAGTGGGCTAACCCCAGCCAGCGCGCCGCCGGCGGTATACGCCGAAAGACCTGTTCCAGCAGCCACAAGGCGACCAGGGACGCCGCGATCAGCGGCAGTATGCACGCAAGCACCAGCACGAGCGTAGGGAACCACCGTCGCCCTGTGGGCGCCGGTGGCGCGCCGAGAATGCCGATCGGACGGCGCTTGAGCCACATCACGGTGCCGCTCGCAGAGAGTGCGATCGTTCCCAGCGCAGCAATGAGCCCGAGCACCTGATTGGCGCGACCGAAGAGCGCTCCCTCATGAGCAGAGATGCCAATCCCGATGGCGCGATCCAGGAGCCCCTGATCCGCGAAGTTCCGCCGAGCGAGCACTAATCCGGTGGTGGGATCTAACAGCGCGGTCTCGCGCAGCATGCGGTTGGGATGGTCCGATGCCAACGACCACGCACCCTCGCTACCGGGTTGGGGCGCAAGCGTCGCGGGCGGCGCGAAGTCGAGTCTTCTTGCGGCTTCTACCAATCGGTCCGGCAGATTCACGCCTTCGACCGCGCGCCGCTGCCACACGCGAATCTCCGCGCTGCGCCCGCTGCTCCAGGTGGGTTCTCCAAACGAGCCAGCCCACGCGCGTACCTCCTTGAATGCCCCGCCCCAGACCATTGACCACGGCAGGCCGGTGATCAGCAGAAAAAGGACCAGCAGCGATATCCACAGACCGATAGCTGCGTGCCAGTCGCGCCAGCGTGTGCGTGAGCTGATCGTGGAGGCAGCGCGCTTCGCGGACGATGGTTCAGGTCGATTGGCTGGCGGCCATAGCATAGTGGCGAGCCGACGCGTGTCGGCGGGCCAGGCCAGATACAGGCCGGTCAGCAGCAGCACGATCGCCCACGAGCCGACCAGTTCGACGACAATCGAGCCGGCATCACCCGACAGCAGTTCACCGTGCAAGCTGCGCACGGTCTGCATGATCTCTTGATCGAGGTTGCGTACCTCGATCACGGACAGACGCCAGGGATCGATGGCCACCGCGTGGCGCGCGCCACCAGCGAGCACGGTGATCACCGGAGCGTCGTTGTCGGATTCAGGCACCCGGTACTCGATGAAGCGAGCATCCGGCAGCGTGTTCAGTGCGAGCGCGATCTGCGCATTCGCCGGCGCTCGCGCGTCACCGGGGGTGAGATCCGCGTAAGCTGCGATCCTCGCGCGCTCGACGTCGGGCTTGAACAGATAGATGGCTCCCGTGATGCCGAGCGAGATCAACACGGGAACGCACAGGACCCCGGCATAGAAATGCCAGCGCCAGAGTGTCCGATAGAGCGCGCTGGTGGTGCGCGTCTGCTGCGGCATTGGTACGTCAGAGCGCATAAGAGACACTCCCATACCAGGTACGCCCGGGCCAGGGATGCGCCACCCACGCCTTTGTGTCCGTCAGATTGTCAATGCCGACGGACAGTGTGAGGTGCTCATCGCGCGCATAATCGCCCTTGAGCCCGAGCCAGAGGAATCCGTCCTGGGCATTCATGACCCCGTACTCACGATCCCGGTTATCGTTTCTCCCGAAGCTGTCGCTTGCATACTGGACGCTGGCGCTTGCCGACACGCGGTCGTCGAAACGCCACGTTGAGAGCAGATTGCCGCGCCAATCGGGCATGCGCGGGTAGCTATTGCCCTCGACGCGCGGATCCGCCGCATTGTCGATGATGTCGGAGTCGGTCCAGGCGAGATTGAAGCGCAGATCCAGATGTCCGCCGACAAGAGCCGCACGGTTAGCCACGAGTTCGACACCGCGCGTACGCACCGTGTCGATGGGTACGAAAGTGCGGATGCTGACGCCGCCGGGCAGGGTGGTGCCCTGTGATTCGATCACGTCGTCGATAGTGTCCTGGAACACGTTGAGACGCAGGTAGCCCTCGTCGATCTCGCGATCAATCATGAGGTTCTGCGAGACGGCGTCCTCCGGCTTCAGATCTGGATTAGATACGCTGACGGCGTTGTACGCTTGGTACTGGCTGAACAGCTCCTCGACGATCGGGAAGCGCCAGGCGCGCGCCAGCGAGTAGCGAACCTGCCATTTTTCCGCCGGGCGGAAACCGATACTCAGCTTCGGTGACCAGGCGGCGTCACGAGTATCGTCGGTAGAGACGAGGTCGAGTTCTGGTGTGGCAGCCTCGTCCGCGGAGTAAAAGCCGTCGCTGCTCTCGAAACGCTCATGGCGTACGCCGAGGGTCGCATCCCAGCGCTCGTCGATGCGCCAGGTGCCTTGCAGGAAAGCAGCGTCAACGGCCGTCTCACCGCCGCTGCGGCTGGTGCGCCGCGTTCGGATACCGCGCGCCCAGTCATCAGATGCGAAAACGTTGAGATCCAGTTGGTAGGCCTCGTGGCGGAGACCGGCGACGAGGTCAACATCCTCGTGCACCAACCCCGGCATCCGGACTTTGACCTCGGCTGTGTCCCAGCCCGAATCGCCGAAGGCTGTGATTTCGCCCGCGGGCGTGTAAGCCGGATCCTGTGGGTTGCGTGCCGAAGCGCGGGTTTCGTCCTCGAGAATCGCAAATCGGCTCACGTTGCTCTCGAGTTCGATCCGATCCGAGAGTTGACCGCGAACACGCAGACCGAGCGACAGGCTATGGCGGTCTTGCTGCGCCACGTTGAGTCGCGACGCCGGCACGGAAAAGCGGACGCCGTCTTCCACCACGTTGCCTGACCAGACCGCGCTGCCGTCGGCGTCGCGCAGGTAGCTGTTGGGATTCTCGGTGTTGCCGTTGCGGTCTTCATAGGCCACATTGAGGAGCGTCGACCACTGATCCCAGTCATAGCCCACCTTGATCTTCAGGTTATTCGTCGCGCTCTCGACCCGACCGGTGTCGCCGAAGTAAGGCCGTCGCACGCCAAGCTCGTCGCGCTTGCTTTCCGCGCCTGTTACCGGCACCGCGTTCGCTGCCGTGTTTAGGGTCGCGGAGTAGAAGGTCATCGGCTGTGACTCGTTTTCGAGACGGTTGAGTGAGACATAAACACTCGCATTGCCAAAACGATCACCGTAAGAGGCAAACGAGCGATACCCCGGCATGTCGCCCTCGAATCCGTACGCGTCGAAGGACTGCGAGAAAAACGATTGCTCGAAATTGAACTCCCGCGTCTGCGGAATGGCGGTTTCGATCAGCACAACGCCGCCGAGCGCGTTGCCGCTGTACTCCGCGCTATACGGTCCATAGACCGTTTCCACATGCGCGATCTCGGCGGCCGAGACCATCGTCCAACGCGGTGCGCCGTTGAAGCGGGATTGCAGGAGATAGTGCAGCGGCACGCCGTCAGCGAACACCATGGCGCGCGAGGTTTGAAACATGTTTGCGCCGCGCATGCCCAGGGTGCCGTTACTGTCGCCGATGAAGCGTTTGCGAATGACGAGATTGGGCTCGTATTTGACGAGATCCTCCGTTGTGGTGGCATTGATAGCGACCATGTCTGCTTGTGTCAGCAGACTGGTGGGATTGGTGTATCCCGCGTCGGTGCGATCCTGTTGCTTGCCCCAGACCACGATCTCTTCGAGCGCTGGCGGCGTGCTTTCGGCGAGGCCCGGCACGGGCGCGAGCAGACCGACACAGACCATAGGCACTGCGATACAAGGACCAAGGCGTAGCGCGCGGCGGCGTAGCGGGTAGGTAGTGGCTGCCGCAGGACGCGACGGGCGTCCATTGAACTTTATACGACTCATGACGTTTCCCTTCACATTAACCGGTAGCTAAAGCGCTGGCTGCCGAACGGGCATGCCGGTTCGACGCGTTAGGCAGCGAGCGCGTGGCATTGGCGGCATGGTTGCCGCGGACGGTCAGACGTGAAGGGCGGGTGGTCCCCGAGCCTGATAGGACAGGTGCGGGTTGGCGGTAGGCTCTCCCTTGCGCAGTGCAAGCGCAAACCGGAAAGTGGCAATGGGGAGCGGGAGCACGGGCGACTGATCGATCGCGACGGCGGCGCTCAAACCATCGCCGATTTCGCAGTGCGTGAACGCGGCGCCATGGTTGGCCCCGCTGGCATGGTGGTTCGTCGTGTCGTCGATTGGCTGATGAGCGTGGTGATGAGCGTGATGTTCGCTCGCATGTAGAGCCGGCGCTGGACTATTGTGGCGACTGCCCTGGGTAAGCGCGGCAAACAGGGCAGGGGATAGACCTTCGTGACAGAGAGCGAGAAAGAATCCTTCGCTGACGCTCGCGGGCATGAAGCCACCCGGAATCAGAGTCCTCAACAGCAGCGCTGCGAGAAGCAGCGGGAAGAGGCGTTTGGTACGGTGTCCCCGCATGCGCTCAATCGTCTGCCAGCAGCACAAGCGTGCCGGTGGTAGAGAGGCTGCCGCCGGTGCCGTTGACCACGCACGTGCGAGCGTTTGTTTGTTTTCCCGCGATGCCATGCACGCCGTCCTCCGCCGTACGCGACAGCTGGCGGTAGGCTTCGATCAGAAGCGGCATGCCATACATGCCACTGTGGGTGAACGAGAGACCGCCCCCGTTCGTGTTGATCGGGAAGCGTCCGCCCGGGGCGGCGTGTCCATCTTTCCACAGCAGATGTCCTTCGCCAGGCCGCGCAAGCCCTAGCATCTCTGCGGTAATCGCCGCAGTGATGGTGAAGGAATCGTAAATCATGGCCATTTCCATATCAGCCGGACCCATGCCTGACATAGTGTAGGCCGCGTTGGCAGACCTTGCCGCCGAAGTGGCGGTGAAATCCGGCATTTCGAGCATATTGCCGTGATCCATGCTTTCCCCTGCGCCGGCAATCCAGACCGGGCGGGTGCGCGCGCTTGCGGCCACCCGCGGACTGCAGACAAGCACCGCACCGCCGTGGTCGGTCACCATGCAGCAGTGCAGAATGGTGAGTGGCCAGGCAATGAGACGGGAATTTTCGACCTGATCGACGGTGATTGGCCCGCCGAAGGGGTGTTTCTCCTTCGAGTACATCGCAGCACGCGGATTCAGCGTGGCCCAGTCGCGCGTCACTTTGGCGATCGGGGCGTAATCGCGCCGCTCGAGCCCATAGCGATGCATGTGCCGCACCATGGCGTGCG
Organism: Pseudomonadales bacterium; assembly: GCA_049454295.1. Lineage (GTDB taxonomy): Bacteria > Pseudomonadota > Gammaproteobacteria > Pseudomonadales > Azotimanducaceae > UBA7803. Next base: position 8,822 of record JBMTYG010000031.1, on the reverse strand, counting down.
CGTAGTGGGAGGGGGCGCTCGCCAGCCCGTAGGCCATCGTCATCTCGAGTGCGGGCGACTGCGTGCCCGCGCCGCGGGCATAGTTGCCCCCGCCGCCGCCGATGCGTCGCGCGGAATGTCCGTTCTCACCATGGCTGATGAGTGCCACATCAATGATGCCCGCGTGTATCGCCGCCAGGGCATGATGAACGTGCATCTCGAAAGAGCAGCCGCCGACCGCCGTGGTATCGATGTATTTTGGACGGATACCCAGGTGCTCGCACAGCTCTGTGCTCCAGCCGGCTGAGAACACGCCGTCGATGCGGGAGATCGGAATACCCGTCTCCGCGCACACATTCCGGATGGCTTCGATATGCAGCTGTAGCGAGGTGATGGGCTTATCGAGAAAGCCGATCTGATTCGATTCGGCTGCGCCAATAATGGCAGCCGCCTTGTACAGGGTGCCGGGCATGAGTCAGTCCTCGATCGGGCGCCAGAAGGGGATGTGAACGTTGTCGTCTGCAGGTTCGAAGAACACGCGCACGGGCATGCCGATGCGGATCTGCTCGGGAGCCGCTGGGTCTACGCCCCGCAGCACGGTGAGCATGCGGTCGCCTTCTTTCAGATCGATGTAAGCCGAGACAAACGGGACTTCGCGCGCCCAGCCGCCGAAAGCGGTGTGCTGTACCGCGAAGCTGTACAGCGTGCCTTCGCCGCTCGCTTTGATCCACTCAATCCGATCGGAATGGCACCATGGGCAGAGATGGCGCGGATACCAGTGCACGCGATTGCAGTCGACGCAGCGCGGCAGCATCAGGGTGCCTGACTTTGCGCCTTCCCAGAATGGGGCGGTATGCAGGCCTGGTGTGGGAATGGGCTTGTCGTAGCTCACAGACTCGCTCTCGGCAGCCAAGGTTGATGGGTCATTCTCGGGTATCCGTCGGGGCAGGTACAGTCGCGCGGGCAAGGCGATCGTGAACGGCTTGCCAGGCGGCATCCCGGGGCGGTCGCGCGATCAGGAGACCTTCGAGACCGAGTCCGTCAAGCGTGTGCAACGTCGCATAGAGGCGCGCGGCATAGGACATCGGATCATCGCCGAGGTCGACTGACGGACCGGCGGTCGCGCAGGCATTGCCGCAGAAGATCCACCCGAGGCGTGCGTTGTCGATGGCGCCGTGATGTGTGTAATAGAACAGCTGCGCGGTGGTGCGCGGTGCATAGTGTCGGCGATGCTGACCGGGCGCCCGGGGTGCTGAGGCGCCGGGGGCACTAAGAGGCGCGCCGAGTACGGACTCGATGGCAGCCGTGGTCAGCATGCCGGGTCGCAGCAGCAAAGCGTCCGCGCCCTGGGCCAGACCGATGATCGTGGATTCGATCCCAACCCTGCACGCGCCGCCGTCGACGATCAGGAGGTCCGATTCGGGGAACTGCGCGGCCACATGCTCGGGCAAAGTGGGGCTGACCGCGGTGTAGCGATTGGCCGAAGGCGCAACGAGCGCGCCGCCCGCGGCGCGGATGACCTCACAAGCGATGGTGTGGTCTGGCATCCGGATCGCGACCGTGTCTTGTCCTGCCGTGATCCTGCGGGAAACTGAAGGTTGCGCATCCAGCACCAGTGTCAAAGGTCCTGGCCAGAAGGCTTCCATGAGTCGGCGCGCGCCGAGCGGTGGATCTTGTGCCCAGGCTTCGACCTCGGCGATGTCGGCGAGGTGGACGATCAGCGGATTGCTCGCTGGGCGACCCTTGAGCGCGAACAGCCGATCGACTGCGTCGGGATGGTCTGCCCGTGCCGCAAGCCCGTACACGGTTTCAGTGGGCAGCCCAATGAGCCCGCCGGCGCGCAGGCGGGCGGCAGCAGCAGCAATGTCACGGGTAAGGGTTGGCATGGATTTCGAATATCGTGAGAGCGGTCGATCTTAACGAGCACGCCGTGAGGAAGGGCGCCCGAGTCTTCATTGCATGCGTCCCGGGCGCAACACCAGAACCATTGGAATCGCGACGAGTGTCATGACCATCATCAGGCGGAAGTCCTGCAGGAATCCGAGCAGCATAGCCTCACGTTGTACAAGCTGATTCAGGATCTCGAGTCCCATGAGCGTGCCGCGCTCTCCGGGCAGCGCAAGATCGGGTCCGTTCAGCGCGGGGTTGAACGGCGTAATGTGCTCTACCAGCTGCGCGCGTTCTTGTTTGGTATAGACGGCAAGCGCACCCATCAAAATGGAGACGCCGACACTGCTGCCGATGTTGCGCGACAAGCTATAGAACGCAGATGCGTCCGCGCGGTAGCGTACGGACAGGGTGGAAAACGCGAGCGTACTCATTGGTACAAAAGTAAATCCAAGCCCGAAACCCTGCAAAAACCCGGTCTGTGCCAGCATTGCGGGCGTCACATGATGGTCGAAAAGCGACATCTGCCAGATGGCGAAGGCCACGCAGCTAAGACCGAAGACAATCAGGTAGCGCGGGTCGAAACGTCCCACAAGCCGACCCACGACAGCCATTGAGATCATGGTGCCGAAGCCGCGCGGCGCCATCAGCTCACCCGCGGTAAGCACGGGATAGCCCAGCAGTCCCTGAATGAACGGCGGCAGAATCGCCATGGTAGCCATGAGGTTGAGCCCCACAACAAAACCGAGGATCAGGCTCAGCGAGAAGTTGCGGTCTCGGAAGATCTGCGGGTCGACGAACGCCTTGTCACGGGTGAGTATCTGGACGACAAACAGATAGCTGCAGATCAGAACCAACAGCGCTTCGATTTGAATTTCGGTCGATTCGAACCAGGATAGCGAGTTGCCACGGTCGAGCATGAGCTGCAGTGCGCCCATAGCGACGGACAGATAGAGAAAGCCGGCGAGATCAAAGCGTCGACCGCGATCTTCCGCGTTGCCATCGCGCACGCTGAGCCAGATGCCTGTGAGGGCTAGGGCGCCGACGGGCAGATTGATGAAAAAAACCCAGCGCCAGCTCAGGTATTCGGTCAACCAGCCGCCCAGCGTGGGCCCGATGATCGGTCCGAGCATCACACCCACGCCGAACATGGCCATGCCCCGCCCATAGGTGGTGGGCGTGTACGCGTCGAGGATGCTCGCCTGTGACAAGGGAATCAGTGGAGCGCCGAAGGCGCCCTGTAAAATCCGGAACACGATCATTTCTTCGAGGTTCACAGACAGTCCGCAGGCCATCGACGAGACGACAAACCCGGTCACCGAAACCATGAAGAGTTTGCGTCTGCCCACGCGGTCCGCAAGAAAACCGGCGAGTGGTGTCGCGATCGCGGAGGCGACGATGTAGGAAGTCAGAATCCAGGCGGCCTGCTCCTGGGTGGTCGCGAAGGTGCCCTGCATATGGGGCAGCGCAACCGCGGCGATGGTTGAATCGAGGCTGTAGACAATGGTGGCCAGCATAATGCTGGCCATCATGAGTCGCGGACGCGGCGTTCGTGAGGCAGTCATGATGACAGGGTCAGGTGATGCCGAATGCCTACCACGGCCACAGGTCGCTCAAACGGCGCTCGTGTTTAGTGTCGACCGTGACTTCGCTACTCATCCCCGTGCGCAGCGGCGGATCGTCCGCCGCCAAGGCGAATTCGATGCGCACGGGGACGCGCTGCACGATCTTTACCCAGTTACCGGTGGCGTTCTGCGGCGGTAGCAGGGCGAACTCGGCACCGGTTGCCCGGCTCAGGCTTTGCACGGTTCCGGTCCAGACCCGATCAGGGTAGCTGTCAACGGTGATCTCTGCGGTTTGCCCGGTGCGCAGATGATCAAGCTGAGTCTCTTTGAAGTTTGCTTCGATCCATACGGTCTCATCACCGACGAGGGACATGGCGGTGATGCCGCGCTCGGCATAGTCGCCGGGTTCGGGCCGGTTAACCACGACCCCCGCGAATGGGGCGCGCACCTCCGTTCGCGCCAGGTCGAGCGCGGCCTGGGCCCGCTGTGCGCTGGCTGCCTGATAAGCGGGATAGGTCTCTACAGGCGCGTCGACCTGACCCGATAGACGCGCTTTGAGAGTGGCAGCCTCTTCCGCTGCAACAGCTTTCTGCTTCTCTGCCGAGGCGAGGGCGAAAGCCGCGGTATCCAGTGCCTCGGCGCTGCCCAGGTTGCGCCGGCGCAGCTGCAGCTGTCGCTCGTGTTGTGTGCGGGCGTAGGCTACCGCGGTTTCTAGCTGATTAATCTGCGCTTGTGCGCGTCGATAGTCGCGTTGGTCGGCAGCAATCTGTGTTGCCGTTTCGGCGAGGGCGGCTTCGGCGTGGGCTAGCGCGATCTGAAAGGGATCAGCCCGCAGCCGAAACAGAACGGTTCCCGGTGCGACGTGTTCATGTTCATTCACCAGCACCGCCTCAATCGCACCTGAGATTTCGGGTGCGATGTTGGCGACATGACTTTTCACGTAGGCGTTTTCGGTGCTGACATGCCGACCGGCCCCGAGCCAGAGCTGCAAGGCGCCGGCTACGATGGCGAGTGGTACCAGCAGCATGAGGATGACGCGCTTGACGACCAAGGTATGAGAATTGGGGTTATTCATCGTTAGATCGCGTGTCAATGACGGACGGTGTCGAGGGGTCTGGTGTTGGGCCGAGGTTCTGTTTGATCCGGCCGAGAAGTCGAAACAAGGACGCGCGTTCGTCGCTATCGAGCCCTGCGAGGGCGGTTTCAGTGAGGTTCGAGCCAATATCGGCAAGTTGGTCAAAGAGTGCCTTGGCTGCAGGGCAGAGGAACAGCTGCTGTGCTCGGCGATCCGCGGGATGGGGTCGCTGTTCGATCAAACCGCTGTCAGCCAGCCGGTCGAGCTGGCGCAACAGGGTGATGGGCTGCACCTCGAGCAGACGCGCGAGGGCGACCTGACTGATTCCTTCGTGCCGCGCCAGATAGGCGAGCGCCCGCGCTTGGGCAAGGGTTAGACCGACCGATTGCGCTGTTCCGTTAAAGCGTTCGCGCAGGAGCCGGGTGATGTCAGCAACCAGAAACCCGAAGTTCTGGTCGGTATCGATATTCATGACGCCCTGTCGAAAGTCTGAGCAGGGCTAATAATAAGTAGGGCTTATAATCAGTCAAGGTCAGCGTTTCGGATGCTCGGGTTCGATTCAGCGCTGAAGCGTCCGTAAATGCTCGACCAGAGCCTCAATGCGGGCGGCAACGCGTGCGGCAGCGGCGTTCGTGGTGCCTTCCTCGCGTCGAAACTGATAACCCCAGACGGGCATTTCCGCACTGCCGTGAACGGCTCGGTAGCTGCGACCGTCGACGATGCCGCGGACCAAATCCTCGGGGTATTCCCCTTGATGGCGGCGAGTCAGCGTGCGCAGGTCCGGTACTCGAGCGGTGAGTTCCGCCGCCATGGGTCCGTCACCCGCGCCGCCTGATCCATGGCATGCGCCGCAGTAACCCAAATACAAATTGGCACCATTGAACGTCGGTGTATCCGGCGCGGCGGCGCAGCCGATCAAGAGCAGGCTGAAAACAGTACCCAAGGCGAGGCGGCCCAAGGTGCGGGCACTGTTGGCGTATGCAGACATGGACATCGTCTCGACAGGCGGTCGCATAGCCTGCGAGGCTCATACGCTCAGTCACATCGGGGAATGCCGCAGATGACACTCGACGAACTCACGGCGCAAATCGCCAAGGGGGCGAAGCCGATGCTCGAGATTCACGGGCTCGATCCCGTGCTGTACACCGCTTTCGCGGTGGTTGAAGGGCAGCCACAGGCGCTGTGCGATCGACGCGGAAAGCCGCTCAACTATCGCAGCCGCTATGCGGCGCAGCGCGCGCTGGCTGCGACAGGGGCGCGAGAAGCCGTATTCATCCATCGTAGCGCCTACGGCGAGATGGTAGGGCTGGATGACGTCGGCAACGAAACGGAACTTCGTGAGCGCGTGATTCTGCGTCAGGAGTGAGCCGATGCCTGGTGGCTGAGATACTGCACACAGGCAGCATCCGCCTCTGCCAGCTGGTCCCTCGGCATGCGCTCGAGCGGAAGCCACGCAAGAGCAAGATGCTCTAGGCGGACGGGCTCTTCCGTGAGCGTGACTGCTATGAAGTGAATCTTCATGGGGTCTTTGCAGAGGGCTCGCCCAGGATGGCCGGTGTGAACGTACAGCGTGCCCCCAATTGAGGCGGCGGTGACGCCGAGTTCCTCCTGAAGCTCGCGCAGGAGTGCGTGCTCGAGAGTTTCGCCGGGCTCAACCTTGCCGCCCGGAAATTCCCAAAAGCCCCCGTGCTGCTTGTGCAGAGGACGCTGTGCGATCAAGAAGAAACGCTCTCTTTCGATCACCGCGGCGACCACGTCGGTCATCAGGTGGTTCTCCGTGCTCGCGGGAGTCAGAACATTCGGCCCTCAAGTGGACCGATGACGATCCAGTCGACGATACCGCTCACGACCGCTAGTACGACGATGACGCACATGATGTATCCGATCAGGCGCCAGCCGCGAAAGGTCTTCTCGGGGGAGGGCGGAAGGTCGGCGCTCATGGCTTTGGGCTCCTTGATGAGTAGTGTGATGGTCGCAGAAGGCAGGTGAACGCGCCATGGACCGGTCTGCGCAACCCGCATTGCGTCTGATCCTTTGGTTGACGCCCTCAGGGCGCTTACCGATAATGCTGCCCCTTCGCGGATGCGCCCGTAGCTCAGTTGGATAGAGCGCATGGCTACGAACCATGAGGTCGGGAGTTCGAATCTCTCCGGGCGCGCCATTCCGTGATCTTGCGACCTGACGGTCCGCTGCACTCCCTGTGAGCCCCGTGGTCGAACTTGTCAATGTTCAAGGTGCGGGTCGCTGCGCGGCAGGTCGCGCGGGAATCTTTGGCCCCGTAGTTCAATGGATAGAACGGCCGCCTCCTAAGCGGCAAATGCAGGTTCGATTCCCGCCGGGGCTACCAACACGAATTCCGCGTCGGGTGACAGACTGCTCTTGGCGCGAAGCATGCAGCTATCCATCATTATTCCGGTGCTGAACGACGCGGTGGCGCTTGTCGCCTTGCTGTCCGAACTGCGTCTGCGTGAGGGAGTCGAGGTGTTAGTGGTGGACGGAGGCAGCAGGGATGAAAGTCCCGCAGTAGCCCGTTCCCTGGGCGTGGATATCGTTCTGGTCACGCCGCCGGGTCGCGGCACGCAGCTGGCGGCCGCTGTGCCGTTTGCCCGCGGGCGCTGGATTTGGCTTCTTCACGCGGACTCGCGTCCGGACATTGGTTGTTTGCAGTGGCTGCTCGAACTGCCCGATGTCCCGGGCTGGGGACGGTTCAATATTGGTCTGGCCGGATCGCCGCTATTGTCGTTGGTCGGCGCCTGCATGAATCTGCGTTCCAGGCTGACCGGCATCGCGACGGGCGATCAGGGCATGTTCGTCCATCGTGAGTTGCTCGACTCGGTTGGCGGTATACCACCCCTGCCACTCATGGAAGACATCGAGCTTTCGCGCAGGCTTCGGCGACGGGCGTGGCCGGGCTGCTCCACTCTCAAGGTCCACACTTCACCGCGTCGCTGGCAGCGAAACGGGGTGATTCGAACGATCTTATCCATGTGGCGCTTTCGGCTGCGCTATTGGTGGGGTGCCGACCCTACGGTACTCGCGCGCGAGTACTATCGCGCGCCCCCGTCGCGTCGGTAGTGTTCCATGGATTACCTGACCCCAGCTGATCTAGCAATTTTTGCCCGCGTGCCCGTGCGCGGACAGGTCAAAACTCGGCTCGAACCCGTGTTGGGTGTTGAAGGCGCGTATGCCGCGCATCTTGAGCTGGTGCAGGACTGCCTGGGTCGACTTGCGCACGTCTCGGGGCTTGTCACAACCCTGTGGCTCGACGGGCCGCCTAATGCCCTGGCACAGGATTGGAGTGATCGATTCGGTGTGGCGCTCGCCATTCAGCCGACCGGTGATCTGGGTGATCGTATGCAGGCCGCGCTCGCGCGGGCGCTGTCGCGGGGACGCGCGGGCCTGGTCGTAGGGACGGACTGTCCGACGATAGATGCGGCCTACGTCCGTCGGGCTATCGAATGCCTCGCGCAGCATGATCTGGTCTTTGCGCCGGCTGAGGATGGTGGCTATGGATTGGTCGGGCTTGCTGCAAGCAGCCAATCAATACTCAGTGGGCTCTTTGCTAACGTGCGCTGGAGTACTGCTCAGGCATTATCTGACACGCTTGCCAACGTGCTGGCAGGGCGCGCGCAGGACGGCAGCACACCGGTGATGTGTTCGAGAATAGCGCTCCTGCCGACCATTTGGGATGTCGATCAGCCCGACGATTGGTTGCGTTATGCGGCGCTGCGACAGCAGCGGATCGGGCACTGACAGGCGCGAGGCGCTCTGTCTCCAGACACGCTTGATTCAGGTCTCTGCCGTTGCCGCAGCCTGACGTATGCGCGCCACCATGGCGCGCAGACCATTACCCCGCGTTGGGCTGAGATGACTGACCAGATCCAGTTCTTTGAACAGGGCTTCGATATCGAAATCGAGAATGTCACGCGGGCTGTGACCGTCGTACGCGGCGAGCACGATGGCGATGAGACCGCGGACGATGTGAGCATCGCTGTCCAGTCCAAGATAGAGCCGGTCGGTTACGGGGTCGTAGCGGGTCACGAGCCAGACCTGGCTTTGGCAGCCGCGGACGAGATTGCGTTCCTGACGCTCGCTGTCCGGCAGGGCAGGAAGATCCTTGCCAAGATCGATGACGAGACGGTATTTGTCCTCCCAGCTGTCGAGGAAGGCGAACGTGTCTTTCAACTCATCGAGGGTCATGGTCGGCAATCGTCTCTGTTCAAAACAATCCGAGCTCGAGCTGCGCTTCCTCGCTCATTCGGTCCCGGGTCCAGGGCGGATCGAAAACCAGCTCGACATCGACACCGCTGACGTTT
>JBMTYG010000030.1:0-27684 GCA_049454295.1 Pseudomonadales bacterium | reverse complement strand
CTACGACCTTCGGGTTATGAGCCCGACGAGCTACCAGACTGCTCCACCCCGCATCAGGGACCGCGAATACTAGAGAGGCTTTGCTGCCTTTGCAATGGCTCCCCATCAAGAGAGCCTATTTGGTGCCGAAGAGAGGACTCGAACCTCCACGGGCTTTCGCCCACTACCCCCTCAAGATAGCGTGTCTACCAATTTCACCACTTCGGCGGGGTTTGTCCCGGGGTCACAGCTCCGGGATGTCGGAATCTACACGTTCCGATTCGGGAGTCAACGCCTCGCTGCCTGATCCCTCAGATTTTGCCGCTTCGGCGGCTTCGACGGACGAGGGCGGAACGGGCGCTGCTTCTCCGCTGACACTCTCCGTCACCGTCTCCTCAAGACCCGGCAGGCCAAGATCATCGATGCTGGCCGCGCGCTCCTTGGCCATGTAGGCAAGCCCGAAGGAGATCACAAAGAACCCAACGGAGAGCCAGACCGTTGCGCGGGTGAAAAAGGAGGAAGCACCAGCGCTACCGAATATGGTGCTAGCGCTTCCACTTCCAAACGCAGCCCCCACGTCCGCCCCTTTCCCCTGCTGCAATAGGACCAGCACAGCTAATGCCAGGGCGTCGATCACCAGCAAGATCAAGAGAATGGTTTCAAGCGTAGACATGACGGCTCTCTTTCCGAATTCGTTTCTCTACGGTCCGTGCACGGGCACGGTCATCACACGTTCGCCAAACGCGGTCGCGATCTGCAACAGACGGGTCGGGTCCAAGGCGGCCCCCCCCACCAGCGCGCCATCGATGTCGAGTTCCTGCGCCAGACGGCGCGCATTGTCAGGGGTCCCGCGCCCGCCGTAAAGGAGGGAAACCGACTTGGCCGCGTCTGGGTTTCGATCCACCAAGCGACTCCGAATCAGCGCATGCACCGCCTGCGCCATCTCTGGGGTTGCGGTCCGCCCGGTGCCAATCGCCCACACGGGCTCATAGGCAAACGTGAGTGTCGCCATGTCGCCCGGCGAGACACGTGCCAGCACGGCATCCAGTTGCCGCAGGACAACAGCGTCCGCGGAGCCCGATTCGCGCTCGGCCAGCGTTTCCCCCACACAAACGATGGGACGCAATCCCGCGCGCAAGGCAGCCTCCACTTTGTCCGCAACGATATCGTCTCGCTCACCGAGACCGATGCGGCGTTCCGAGTGACCGACGATCGTCCATTCGGCGCCACAGTCGCGAATCATGGCCGCGGCGATAGAGCCGGTACATGAGCCCGCGTCGAGCCAATGCACATCCTGGCCGCCCAAACCAATCCCGAGCCCCGCCACCGCAGTCAGGAGCGCGGGCAAATAACAGGCAGGCGGACAAAGCACCACGTCGACCGCTGATGGTCTTGTCGCGTTACGAAGCACCTCAACATACCGCTCAACAAAAGCAAGATCACCGTTCATTTTCCAATTACCGGCAACGATTGCCCGGCGCCCGCCCAACGGCCCGTTTGGGTTCACCGGACCGGTCATGAACGAGCCGCCAAATCCGCTAGATCCTGCGCAATCGCTCGTACCTCGTCCTCATCATCGCCTTCGACCATGACGCGCAGGAGCGGCTCCGTTCCCGAGGGACGAATCAGAACGCGCCCACGTCCAGCCAATGCAGTGGAGGCTTTATCAGCTGCTGAAGAAAGATCAGCCGACGTCGCGCGGCCGCGCGGATCCGGCACACGAACGTTGATCATCGTCTGCGGCAGTTTGCTCATGCCCGCACGCAGATCCGCGAGCGAGGCGCCTTGATCTACCATCGCCGACAACACCTGAAGCGCCGCAACGATCGCGTCGCCCGTCGTCGCAAGGTCAAGACAGAGGATGTGGCCGGACGATTCGCCCCCGAGAAACCACCCGCGGTCATGGAGCTGTTCGAGCACATAACGGTCGCCCACGGAAGCACGCACGAACGGGATATCGAGTGCCGCCAGCGCGCGTTCGAGCCCAAAATTGGACATGACGGTCCCGACCACCCCTCCCACACCCGCGCCAAGCAGCCCAGCCCGGTGCCGCGCGCGTGCGATGACGAATAACAGCTCGTCGCCATCAACCAGTGCTCCGGTCGCGTCCACCATTACGACTCGGTCACCATCTCCATCGAACGCCACACCCACGTGGGCACCCGACCCACGTACGCGTTCCACCAGTTGACCAGGGTCCGTAGAGCCGCATCCTTGGTTGATATTGGTTCCGTTCGGCTGGTTGCCGATCACGCTGACGTCAGCGCCGAGTTCCTCAAACACCCGTGGCGCGACGTGATAGGTCGCTCCGTGCGCACAATCGAGAACAATCCGTAGCCCGCGTAAACTGAACCCGCGATTCACGCTCGCCTTGCAGAATTCGATATAGCGTCCCGGCGCATCGTTCACGCGCGCCGCCTTGCCCAATCGGTCGGAGTCGACGCAGGCCAGCGGGCTCTCCAACTGATGTTCAATCTCGAGCTCGACCGCATCCGGCAATTTGTCCCCGTTGCGATCAAAGAACTTAATTCCATTATCGTGGTAAGGATTGTGCGACGCACTGATCACAATGCCCGCATCCGCCCGCAGCGTTCGCGTGAGATACGCCACGGCAGGGGTCGGCATCGGACCCACGAGGCTAACCTGCGCCCCAGCAGCCACAAGCCCGGACTGCAACACCGATTCCAACATGTAGCCGGAGATACGCGTGTCCTTGCCGATGAGCACGTGGCCCCCTTGCCCGCCCCCAAGGACGCGCCCGACCGCCCAGCCCAGACGCAAGCAGAAGTCTGGTGTGATCGGTGCTTGGCCGACGCGCCCGCGAATGCCATCCGTTCCAAAATATGTGCGCCTCACCCCTGCTCCCTGCTGTTCGTCACCCGCTTATCGCTGAGTCCGACGACCGATCACGAATCCCTGTGCCGGGCAGACGATAACGCATTGCGTACACGCAAAGCATCGATCGTCTCTGCAACGTCATGGACACGCACCAGATCCGCGCCAAACTCAACCGCCGCCAGCGCTGCCGCGAGACTTCCCGCGAGGCGATGCTCTACCGGGCGCCCTGTGATTTCACCAATCATCCGTTTGCGCGAGACCCCCACCAGAATGGGCAGTCCACACACCCGCAGCGACTCGAGACTTCGCAAGAGCACCACGTTGTGCTCGAACTGCTTGCCAAAACCGATACCGGGATCCAGCACCAGCCGTTGCGGGTCAACACCCACATCCAGCAGTGCCTGGACACGGTCAGCCAGGAACTTCTGCACCTCGCTCACCACATCAGCGTAGACCGGGTTGTCCTGCATGCTCTGCGGCTCACCGCGCATATGCATGACACACCCTGCCAGCGAAGTGCTGGCCATGACCGCGACCATTTCCGGATCTCGAAATCCGGACACATCATTCAACAGATGCGCGCCCGCTTGCGCGGCAGCACGTGCCACGGACGCGCGTCGTGTATCCACTGACAGACAGACATCAAGATCGCTTAACGCTTCAAGCACTGGAATGACGCGCTTTAATTCATCTTCTGGGGCAACCGGCCTTGCACCCGGTCGCGTGGACTCACCGCCAACGTCGAGCAGCGCGGCGCCGGCCTCAACCATCGACGTTGCGACTGCACGAACGGCTCCAAGATCTGGCTGCCCGTGCCAGAAACGTCCGCCATCGGAGAACGAATCCGGGGTGATGTTGAGAACGCCCATCACTTGGGGGCGGTCGAGAGGTAGTCTGCGACCCGCGCAGACGAGTTCACGCTTGAGGGGAGCGGCCAAGCGGCGATCCGCACTACCCAAAGGACCGAACAGCCCGCTCAGGTTTCCTGAGCGGGCCCGCCGATCGGCGTCTCGCCGCGCTGGCCGTCTTCAGCAGCCGAGGCACCCCCCGGGGGCGGCAGATCGCTAGGGGCTCGAGGACGCGCGCCAGCCATGATGTCGTCGATCTGCTCCGAGGAGAGCGTCTCGAACTCGACCAGCGCATTGGCCATCGCGTGGAGCTTGTCGATGTTTTCCGTCAAGAGCCTGCGCGCAGTGCCGTAGCACTCATCGATAATGGTGCGGACCTCAGCATCGATCGAACCCGCGGTACCATCGGAAAACGCCTTCGGCTTAACGCCCCCGGACATGCCGAGAAAGACCTCCTGGTCAGCTTCGTCATACATGATGGGACCCAGTCGCTCGGACAGTCCCCATTTAGTGACCATGTTACGTGCGAGTCGCGTGGCACGCTCGATGTCGTTGGAGGCCCCGGTGGTCACATACTCAGAGCCCAGAATCATCTCTTCCGCGATTCGACCGCCGAACAGACTGCAGATTTGGCTGCGCAGGGCCTGCCGACTCAAGCTGTAGCGGTCTTCCTCTGGCAGAAACATGGTGACGCCCAGCGCGCGACCGCGCGGAATGATGCTCACCTTGTAGACCGGGTCGTGATCCGGCACTAAGCGTCCAACGATCGCATGACCGGCTTCGTGATACGCCGTGTTACGTTTTTCTTTCTCGGACATGACCATCGACTTGCGCTCTGCGCCCATCATGATCTTGTCCTTAGCCTTTTCGAACTCGACCATCTCGACGATCCGCTTGCCGGCACGGGCCGCGAACAGGGCCGCCTCATTCACCAGATTGGCGAGGTCAGCGCCGGAGAATCCGGGCGTACCGCGCGCGATCACCGCCGCGCTCACGTCGTCGCCAAGAGGCACCTTGCGCATATGCACCTTGAGTATCTGCTCGCGACCACGGATGTCGGGCAAACCGACGACCACCTGACGATCGAAACGGCCCGGTCGCAGCAGCGCCGGATCCAGCACGTCCGGTCGGTTCGTGGCGGCGATGACGATGATGCCGTCGTTCGGCTCGAACCCGTCCATCTCTACCAGCAGCTGGTTCAGCGTTTGCTCCCGCTCGTCGTGCCCACCGCCGAGGCCTGCGCCCCGATGGCGCCCGACCGCGTCGATCTCATCGATAAAAATGATGCACGGCGCCTGCTTTTTTGCCTGCTCGAACATGTCTCGCACGCGGGACGCGCCAACGCCCACGAACATTTCCACAAAATCTGAACCCGAGATCGAGAAGAACGGCACCTTGGCCTCGCCGGCAATGGCTTTCGCCAGCAGCGTTTTGCCCGTGCCCGGCTGCCCAACCATGAGAATACCGCGCGGAATACGCCCGCCGAGGCGCTGAAACTTGCCCGGATCGCGCAGGAATTCGACGAGCTCCTGGACATCCTCTTTCGCTTCATCGACACCCGCCACGTCGGCAAACGTCGTTTTGATCTGATCTTCAGAGAGCAGGCGCGCCTTGCTCTTGCCAAACGCCATCGGGCCGCCCCGACCGCCGGCACCGCCCTGCATCTGGCGCATGAAGAGCATGAATACGGCGATGATGATCAAAATCGGAAAGCTGGCGATCAGAAGCTGGGCCCAGATGCTCTGCTGCTCAGGCATCTTGCCCATGATGCCCACATTGTGGTTGTAGAGGTCGTCCAGCAACTTTTGATCAGGAATGTCCGGACGCACCACCTGGAACGTCTCACCCCCTCGGGTCGCTCCGCGAATGATGAGCCCATCGATTTCCACCTGAACGACTTCATCGCGCCGCACCTGTTCGAGGAAATTCGAGTAGCTGAGCGTCTGCGGCTCCGGCCGCACGTTGAAGTTGTTGAACACCGTCAGCAGTACCGCCGCGATGACAAGCCACAACAGAAGGTTCTTTCCCATGTCAGACAACGACTTACCCTCTAACGCGAGGCGCGACAGACGCGCCGGATGCCGACTCTCAACCGATGACGTGACGCTAACCCGAGAGCGGTCAACGGTCCGTCAATCCCGATTACACCGTGTCATGGTAGCCCGAATGATGCCCCTGCGCCGACGCATCAGCCACCGTGCGATCCGCTCGCCGTTCACGGGCAACTACGTAGACCTCTCGAGAATCCGGGCGCGAGGCCTTGGGCTTGACCTGATACACCTTCGAAAACAGGTACCGTACCTGCTTCAACCAATCCTCCGAGCCTTCCCCCTGGAACAGCTTGACCACCAGATCGCCGCCGGGACGTAGCCATTGCATGGCTGCCTCGAGGGCCAAGTCTGCAAGCGCCATGGCACGGGCCTGGTCCGCCGACCGGATGCCAGACATATTGGGGGCCATATCAGAAAGAACAAGGTCGACCGGCTGTTGCTCCAACGCTAAGGCAAGCGCGTGATCCGTCTCAGCGTCGCCATACCATCCGGCAACAACGCGCGTGTCCGCGCATGCCGCAATCGGACGCTGGTCACAGGCGACGAGACAACCAGGGTTGATTTTCCCTTCGACGTAGCGCGTCCACCCGCCCGGTGCCGCGCCTAATTCCAACACACGTAGCCCGCGGCGCAGCAACTTGAACCGCTCGTCGAGTTGTTCGAGCTTGAAGTGCGCGCGGGAAATTTGCCCTTCTTCCGCGGCCTTTCGAGCGTAGACGTCACGCCGCTGACGGGCGAGCCAACGATGACTCGATGCACTGCGACGCGTCATTTCCACATCCCCAGTGAAGCAGGCCGACGACTCAGCAACCTCCGAAGCAACCGCCTGTGGTGGTCGCGCCGCCAACACCCTAGAATGCCGCCATGAATTTCACCCAACCCGGCGCCCGAGACCGCAAACGCCTGCGCCAAATTGCCCATCATCTCGACCCTGTCATTCTTGTCGGTGATGCCGGTGTGACGGATGCCGTGATCACGGAAACCACGCGCGCACTTCTCGACCATGAACTTATCAAGGTGCGCGTTGCTGGCGAAGATCGCCAGGCTCGGCTTGCTGATATCCAGCGCCTGGCCCAAGCGTGTGACGCGCACATTGTTCAAACCATTGGAAAAATGGTGGTGCTGTACCGGCATAATCCGGATGCAAAACCCAAACTCTCCAACCTCAGCCGCTTCGGGGTTTCCTGACCCGCAGCACTACCGATGCTCGATGCGGTCGATTTCGTAATCGACGTCGCCTTTTGGCGTGCGAACCGTGACCACGTCACCCACCGTCTTGCCAATCAGCGCGCGCCCGATCGGCGCCATGACCGACAGTTTCCCCGTCTTGAGATCGGCTTCGTCCTCGCCCACCAGCTTGTAGGTCACCTCGACCCCAGATTCCACCGCGATTAGCGTCACCGTGACGCCGAAGATCACTTTGCCAGACGGTGGAATTCGACTGATGTCGATGATCTGCGCATCCGCGAGCTTGCTCTCGATCTCCTGGATGCGGCCTTCATTAAATCCCTGCTGCTCGCGCGCCGCGTGATACTCGGCATTCTCTTTGAGATCACCGTGTTCCCGCGCTTCCGCGATGGCCTGGGTTATTTCGGGACGCAGCACAAACTTGCGGTGTTGCAGTTCCGCCCGCAGCGCTTCAGCTCCCTCGAGGGTCATCGGATTTGGCATGACTATCCTGCCTGACGCGCGCTCAACGACCGATTGAGATCCTGCAGACGACGCACGGTGATGGGCTGACCCTCTGCGCTTTCGCTAGCCGCGGCTCGCTCCTGCAGGTGACGAATCGCGATGCTGAATGCCTCGCCCCCCGTCAGCGTTGTGGTGTAACACACTTTGTTCTGCAGCGCGAGGCGCCGGATCATCGCTGAATCGCGAATCGACGTGTGCCCTTCGGTCGTGTTCACGATGAGGTCAATCTGCTCATTCTTCAGCAGATCGATGACGTTCGGTCGTCCCCCCGTCGCCTTGTTGACGAATTCGCTCGGAACTCCGGCGTCTTGCAGACAGCGCGCGGTTCCCCGGGTGGCGACCAGATGGAATCCCAGCTGAACCAGCGCTGCGCCCAGGGACCCAACCGCCGCCTTGTCCGAATCCTTCACCGACAAGAACGCGCGACCGCGCAAAGGCACGTTCACGCCGGCGCCCAAGGTTGCCTTCGCAAAGGCTTCACCAAAGGTATCGCCGACACCCATGACCTCACCGGTAGATTTCATCTCCGGACCTAGAATAGGGTCAACGCCAGGGAATTTGACAAACGGGAAAACAGATTCTTTGACGTTGTAGACCGTGGGCACGATCTCGCGAGTGAAACCTTGCTCTTCGAGGGAGGTGCCCACCATGCAGCGGGCAGCCACCTTGGCAAGGGATACGCCAATGCACTTTGAGACAAAGGGAACCGTGCGGGACGCGCGCGGATTGACCTCGAGGACGAAGATCTCGCTACCTTGAACAGCCAGCTGGACGTTCATCAGCCCGACCACGCCAAGCTCCACCGCCATTTGACGGACTTGTTCGCGGATGCGGTCCTGAATAACCGGCGCCAACTGATAAGGTGGCAGCGTGCACGCAGAATCGCCCGAGTGTACGCCCGCCTGCTCAATGTGCTGCATGATCGCGCCAATGACGACGCGCCGGCCGTCTGAGACCGCATCGACATCCACCTCGATGGCCTGGTCGAGAAAGCGGTCAAGCAACACCGGTGAGTCATTGGAAACGCTGACGGCTTCCCGCAGATAGCGGGCAAGTTCGTCCTCGTTGTAGACAATCTCCATTGCCCGACCGCCCAGCACGTAGGACGGCCGCACAACGATGGGAAAGCCGATTTCCCGCGCGCCCGCAAGCCCGCTCTCAAGATCAGTCGCCGTTCGGTTCGAGGGTTGCCGCAAGCCCAGGGTCTGAATCAACCCCTGGAATCGCTCCCGATCCTCCGCCCGGTCGATCGCGTCCGGGCTGGTTCCAATGATAGGAACGCCGGCGCGTTCGAGTGCGTCGACCAGCTTGAGTGGCGTCTGGCCGCCGAATTGGACGATTACGCCCTGCGGCTTTTCGAGCTCGACAATAGACAGAACGTCTTCGAGCGTTACAGGTTCGAAATACAGGCGATCGGACGTGTCGTAGTCCGTCGACACGGTTTCCGGATTGCAATTGACCATGATGGTCTCATAGCCATCTTCACGCATGGCGAGAGCGGCATGGACACAACAGTAGTCGAATTCGATCCCTTGACCGATACGATTGGGACCCCCTCCCAGCACCATGATCTTGCGGCGGTCCGAAGGTCGTGCCTCGCAGTGTTCTTCATAGGTCGAGTACATGTAAGCCGTCGCGGAAGGAAACTCCGCTGCGCAAGTATCAACCCGACGGTAAACCGGACGCACGCCGAGACCCAGACGGTGCGCGCGCACGGCTTCTTCATCCACTCCCATCACGCGAGCGAGCCGTGCGTCGGAGAACCCCTTACGCTTTAGCGCCCAAACCGCATCGCGGTCGAGCTCAGCAAGTACTCGTCCACTGAGCGACTGCTCCGTCGAAACAATGTCCTCGATCTCTGCCAAAAACCAGGGATCGATCGCGGTGAGCTCGTGCAGCTCCTCCAGGCTGAAACCCAGCCTGAATGCATCCGCCACGTACCAGATGCGCTCGGAGCTCGCCGCCATAAGCTCACGTCGCAAGACTTCGAGGGCTTCCTCACCGGTTCCCCGGAGGACCGGATCGAATCCGGACATGCCCGTCTCCAATCCACGCAGGGCTTTCTGCAGCGACTCCTGGAACGTACGTCCAATGGCCATGACCTCACCGACCGATTTCATCTGTGTCGTTAGGCGGGCATCGGCCTGGGGAAATTTCTCAAATGTGAAGCGCGGAATTTTGGTAACGACATAATCGATCGCGGGCTCGAAGGAAGCCGGCGTGACGCCGGTGATGTCATTGCGCAACTCGTCAAGCGTGTAACCGACCGCCAGCTTGGCGGCAACCTTAGCGATCGGGAAACCGGTTGCTTTAGACGCGAGCGCCGAGGACCTGGACACGCGCGGATTCATCTCGATCACCACCATGCGGCCATCCGCCGGGTTGATCGCGAATTGAACGTTCGAGCCCCCTGTTTCGACGCCGATCTCGCGCAGGACCGCGATCGAGGCGTTGCGGAGTATCTGGTACTCCTTATCCGTCAAGGTCTGAGCCGGCGCCACGGTGATGCTGTCACCGGTATGAATACCCATCGGATCGAGGTTCTCGATCGCACATATGATGATGCAGTTGTCCTTGCGGTCGCGCACCACCTCCATCTCGAACTCTTTCCAACCGAGCAGCGATTCGTCAATCAGCAGTTCACGGGTCGGCGAGAGATCGAGTCCACGGCGACAGATCTCCTCGAATTCTTCCTGGTTGTAGGCGATACCACCGCCGCTGCCACCCAGAGTGAACGACGGTCGGATAATGCAAGGAAACCCCAGCTGACGCTGGACTTGGACGGCTTCCTCCATGCTGTGCGCGATTCTTGAGCGCGGGCAGCTGAGACCAATTCGCTTCATCGCCCGATCGAATCGCTCGCGATCCTCAGCTTTGTCGATGGCATCCTGGGACGCGCCGATCATTTCCACACCAAACCGCTCAAGCACGCCTTCCCGCGCCAGATCAAGCGCGCAATTGAGCGCAGTCTGTCCGCCCATGGTCGGCAACAAGGCGTCAGGGCGCTCGACCTCGATGATCCGCGCGACGGTGCGCCATTCGACCGGCTCAATGTAAGTGGCATCTGCCATTGCTGGGTCGGTCATGATGGTCGCGGGGTTCGAATTGACCAGGATGACCCGATACCCCTCGTCGCGCAGCGCTTTACACGCCTGCGCCCCCGAGTAGTCGAATTCGCAGGCCTGACCAATGACGATAGGGCCCGCGCCCAGAATCAGGACAGACTGGATATCAGTGCGTTTAGGCATGCCGAGCTTCCATGAGCGCAACGAATTCGTCGAACAGATAAGCGCAATCTTCGGGGCCGGGACTGGCTTCCGGATGCCCCTGAAAGCCGAGAGCCGGGCAGTCGGTGCGACGGATGCCCTGCAGGGTGCCATCGAAGAGAGACACGTGAGTGGGCTCTAACGTTGCGGGCAGGCTATCTGCATCAACGGCAAAGCCGTGGTTCTGACTGGTAATAATGACCTGTCCACTGCGCAGGTCCTTCACTGGGTGATTCGCGCCGTGGTGGCCGTGGGGCATCTTTACAGTCCGCGCCCCGCTCGCAAGCGCAAGTAGCTGATGACCCAAGCAGATGCCGAACACAGGCACCTGGGCTGCGAGCAGCGCGCCAATGGCGCTGATCGCGTAATCACACGGCGCTGGGTCCCCCGGGCCATTCGACAGAAACACGCCATCAGGCGCCATTGCCAGCACTGCGTCGGCGGTGGTCTTGGCAGGCACCACCGTCAGCCGGCATCCGCGATCCGCGAGCAGGCGCAGGATATTGCGCTTGATACCGAAGTCGTAAGCCACGACATGAAAACGATCGTCGCCGCGAACGCCATAGCCCGAGCCGATACGCCAGCTCGTCTCATGCCAAGCGCCGATGTCACTCCGCGATACCACCTGCGCGAGATCGAGCCCGCCAAGCCCTGAAAACGCGCGCGCCGCCGCAATGGCATGCGCGGCATCGATACTATTGCCTGCAACGATACAACCGGACAGGGCGCCTTTCTCGCGGATGAGACTTGTCAGGCGCCGGGTATCCACGTCCGCGATCGCAACCACACCCTGTTCACGCAGGAACTCCTGCAGAGACTGGGTCATACGCCAGTTGCTAGGCCGCCGCGGCGTCTGCCGAATGACCAGCCCGCTCGCCCATACCCGATCGGATTCGAAATCCTCGGGATTCACTCCGGTGTTGCCGATCTGGGGATAAGTCAGCGTTACGATCTGTCGAGCGTAGGATGGATCGGTCAGGATCTCCTGATAACCCGTCATGGCGGTGTTGAACACCACCTCGCCCACGGATTCTCCATCGATGCCGATCGAGCACCCGCGGAACACACTGCCGTCTTCCAATGCTAATAGCGCCGGCGTCACGTCCTCACCCACCTGCCTGTTTCTGACTCCGTCATTCCGCGCTCGGAACAACTGCATATACGCACTGCGAAGTTATGGCGTGCGACCGGCTGCACGATGCCGGACGAGCACTTTTAGGTGCGCATCTCTGCACGATCGGGCGGGAGCCGGCGAAGCGACCGGGGTTGCGGAGGACACCGCGTAACCCGGCGCGATTGGAGACAGGAGTTTACTGGAGACGCTCCCCAAAGCCCAGCACATCCTGCATGTCATAGAGACCGCGGTCGCGGCTTGCAAGAAAACGTGCGGCGCGCAATGCGCCTTCGGCAAAGTTCAAGCGGCTGTGCGCACGATGGGTGATCTCGATGCGCTCGCCGGCACCGGCGAACAATACCGTGTGATCGCCGACGATGTCCCCGGCGCGGACCGTTGCAAACCCGATCGTCTCGCGCGCACGCGCACCCGTGATCCCCTCGCGCCCATAGACCGCGACCTTCTCGAGATCGCGGCCGAGCGCGCGAGCCAGAATATCGCCCATGCGCACCGCGGTGCCCGAAGGGGCGTCGACCTTGTGCCGGTGATGCGCCTCGATGATCTCGACATCGACCTCGTCACCCAGCACACCCGCCGCTATCTCCAGCAAGCGAAACACGAGATTCACACCCACGCTCATATTGGGCGAGTGCAGGATGGCAGTCCGCTCCGCGGCTGCGGCAATCCGCGCGCGACCCGCCAGATCAATCCCCGTGGTGCCGATCACCAGCTTGCGCCCGTGCAGCGCGCAGAAGTCCGCATTGAGCAGGGTAGCCGCAGGCGCCGTGAAGTCGATGAGCGTGTCAAACAGCGCAGGATTCATCGCATTCGCTGCGTGGATCGGCACATCGAGTCGCCCAACCCCGGCAAGCTCGCCGGCATCAGCCCCGATGAGCGAGCTGTCCACACGCTCAAACGCAGCCCCCAGGGTGAGGCCGTCGGCTTCCGTGATCGCCTGAATCAGCGTGCGACCCATTCGACCCGCGGCACCCGTCACAGCCAAACGCATCTTTCATCTCCCCGTCGACCGAGTGCCGCGATGCTTCGCCCTCAGCGCGTCAGACCGTCAAAAAAATCCTTCACACCCTTGAACCAGGAGCTTTCCTTCGGCGAGTGCTTTTCACCTGCACCGACCATGGATTCCTGAAATTCTCGCAGGAGCGCCCGCTGCCGTTCCGACAGGTTGACCGGCGTTTCGACGACGACCTTGCACAGCAAATCGCCCACTCCGCCGCCGCGAACCGGGGTAACCCCCTTCCCGCGCAGGCGGAATAATTTGCCGGTCTGGGTCTCAGCCGGAATCTTGAGCTTCACACGCCCATTCAGGGTGGGCACTTCAAGCTCGCCTCCAAGCGCTGCATCCACGAAGTTGATGGGCACCTCGCAGAAAAGATTGCGTCCATCGCGGGCGAAAATCGCATGCTCGCGCACTTCGATCTGGACATAGAGATCTCCCGGCGGACCTCCCATGACCCCCGCTTCGCCTTCTCCGGCCAAACGAATGCGGTCGCCCGTATCCACTCCGGCCGGGATCTTTACCGACAGTGTCTTGCGCTTCTCCACTCGGCCGCGGCCCGCGCAGGTACCGCAGGGGTCGGTAATCATCTTGCCCGCGCCACGACATCTCGGGCAGGTCTGTTGGAGCGAGAAGAACCCCTGGGCAACCCTAATCTGACCGGCACCACCGCAATCCGTGCAGGTGCTCGGACGGGTTCCCGGCTTCGCCCCGGAGCCATCGCAGTCCCCGCACGCGGCCAGGACCGGCACACGGATCTCGACCGTGTCGCCACTGACGGCCTGCTCAAGATCGAGCTCCAGGCCATAGCGCAGGTCCGCCCCGCGCTGCACGCCGCCCCGACCCCGGCCACCGCCGAAGATGTCGCCGAAAACGTCACCAAAAATATCGCTGAAACTGCCGCCAGCGAAGCCCTGGCCTGCACCCGCTCCGGCACCGCTCAGCCCAGCGTGACCAAAACGGTCGTAGGCAGCGCGCTGCTCTTCGTTGGACAGCACCTCGTAGGCCTCGCTCGCCTCCTTGAATTTTTCGGCGGCAGACTCATCCTCGGGATTTCGGTCGGGATGAAATTTCATAGCCAACCGGCGGTAGGCCTTCTTGATCTCAGCCGCATCCGCTTCGCGCTCGACCCCGAGCACCTCGTAATAATCACGCTTGGCCATGGAGCAAAAGATCCTCGGGGAGAGGGCGGCCGGATCGACTGGCGACCCGGCCACGCTGCATCACTTTTTCCTGTCGTCGACTTCCTCGAACTCGGCATCGACCGTGTCCCCGGTCGTCGCTGAGTCGGCATCGCTCGCTGCCTCGGGACCAGGACCGGCTTCGCTGTAGAGCTTCTGGGCGACAGCCGCCGACGCCTCGGAGAGGCTTTGCATCTTAGCCTCGATCTCGGCCTTGTCACCATTTTTGACCGCCGCCTCAAGTGCGGATACCGCCGCCTCGACCGCCTCGCGCTCTGCGTCGGTGATCTTGTCTGCCGCATCGGACACAGCCTTGCGGCTGGCGTGAATCATGCCATCCGCCTGATTGCGCAACGTCACCATCTCCTCGAACCGCGCATCCTCCTCGGAGTGCGCTTCAGCGTCTCGCACCATACGTTCGATCTCGCTGTCGGAAAGACCACTCGACGCCTTGATGACAATCGACTGCTGCTTACCCGTCGCCTTGTCCTTTGCGGATACGTTCAGAATTCCGTTGGCGTCGATGTCGAAACTCACCTCAATCTGCGGCATGCCGCGGGGCGCCGGCGGAATGTCCGAAAGATCGAACCGACCCAACGATTTGTTGGACGACGCCTGTTTGCGCTCGCCCTGCAACACGTGAATCGTTACGGCAGTCTGGTTGTCATCTGCCGTCGAGAACACTTGCTGCTTTTTGGTCGGGATGGTCGTGTTCTTTTCGATGAGCACGCTCATCACCCCGCCAAGCGTCTCAATACCCAGCGAGAGCGGCGTGACGTCCAGCAGCAGCACGTCTTTCACATCACCCGAGAGCACTGCGCCCTGGATAGCCGCACCAATCGCCACCGCTTCGTCAGGATTGACGTCCCGCCGTGGCTCCTTGCCGAAAAACGCCTTGACCTTGTCCTGGACCAGCGGCATGCGCGTCTGGCCACCCACCAGAATGACATCGTCGATTTCTCCAGCCGACAACCCGGCATCCTGCAATGCGGTGCGGCAGGGCCCGATGGTTCGCTCGACGAGTTCCTCGACCAGCGCCTCGAGCTTCGCCCGCGTCAGCTTCAACACCAGATGCTTCGGGCCCGTCTGGTCCGCCGTGATGTAGGGCAGATTGATCTCGGTTTGCTGGCTGTTCGACAGCTCGATCTTGGCTTTCTCGGCAGCCTCCTTCAAACGCTGCAGCGCGAGCGGGTCCTGGCGCAGGTCGATCTTGTGGTCTTTACGAAACTCCTCCGCCAAGTACTCGATGACGCGCAGGTCGAAGTCCTCACCACCCAGGAACGTGTCGCCGTTCGTCGCCAGCACTTCGAACTGGTGCTCGCCGTCGACCGAGGCGATCTCGATGATAGAGACGTCAAACGTGCCGCCACCCAGGTCGTACACCGCAATCTTGGCGTCACCGCGCTTCTTGTCCATGCCATAAGCCAGCGCAGCCGCGGTCGGTTCGTTGATGATGCGCTTCACCTCGAGCCCAGCAATTCGACCCGCATCTTTCGTCGCCTGACGCTGCGAATCGTCAAAGTAGGCGGGCACCGTGATGACCGCTTCGGTGACCGCCTCACCGAGGTAGTCCTCAGCGGTCTTCTTCATCTTTTTCAGGACTTCGGCCGAGATCTGCGGCGGCGCCAGCTTCTCGCTTTTCACCTCAACCCAGGCATCGCCATTCTTCGCCTGAACGATGTTGTAGGGCACCATCTTGATGTCCTTCTGCACCACCCCATCGCCGAATTTGCGACCGATAAGGCGCTTGACCGCAAACAGCGTGTTCTTCGGATTGGTGACTGCCTGTCGCTTGGCGCTCTGGCCTACCAGGATCTCGCCGTCCTCCGTGTAAGCGATGATCGAGGGGGTGGTGCGGTCACCCTCAGAGTTCTCAATGACGCGAACGTCCTTGCCTTCCATGACCGCCACGCACGAGTTGGTCGTGCCGAGGTCGATGCCGATGATCCTGCCCATATCCTTCTCCTGAATTCCGTGCGCCCGTCCCATGCGGGCCTTCCTGACGCCAATGTGCGGACGTCCGCGCCCGTTTCAACCCCGTGTTCGCAATGAATCAACCCGGCGCCTTGCTAACGACCACCTTGGCGGCCCGTACCAGCCGACCA
Organism: Pseudomonadales bacterium; assembly: GCA_049454295.1. Lineage (GTDB taxonomy): Bacteria > Pseudomonadota > Gammaproteobacteria > Pseudomonadales > Azotimanducaceae > UBA7803. The sequence continues at coordinate 11,595 of JBMTYG010000030.1, read as the reverse complement.
TTCAGAACATAGCCACGCTGCAGCACGTCGATGACCGAGTTAGGCTCCGCATGGGGATTCGGCACCAGGGCCATGGCTTCGTGCCGCTGCGGATCAAATGGAGCACCAGCCGGATCGATCTGCTCCACGCCGGCTTTAGCGAGGACACCAATAAACATTCGCAAAGAGAGCTCGACGCCGTCTGCTATAGCCCCGGCGCCGTCGGTGGACCGGGCCACCTCCACGGCTTTCTCCAGGCTATCAGCCACCGGGAGCAGTTCGCCCAGGAATTTTTCGAGACCGAACCGATGCGCGCTCTCGACGTCACGCTGCGCCCGCCGGCGAGCATTTTCTGCCTCGGCCTGCGCCCGCAGGGCTTGATCGCGCAGCGAGCCGATCTCGCTCAGCGCGCTCTCGAGCTGCCGGGCAAGGTCTGCGAGGTCGCCCTCGGGGCTGGCGCCGGCGAATCCTGAGCCCGGCTGTTGCTGCCCACTCTCTGGTGGCATCTCTACGCTGGAGGCAGGGGTTTGATCCTGAGCGGTCTCTTTGGCGGGTTCTTGCGTAGACACGTGCGGCTCCCTGGCATTACGTCGGAGCCCATGGTGGGACCGACCTCAACCAGGCAAGGTGGGGCGCCCCTCGGAAATTTCAAGGGCAGGAGATCAACCGAAGGTTGCTACACAAAATTCATTGCGGCGCCGAGCACGCGCGCGGTCACGTCCACTGCGGGGATGACTTCCTGATAGGCCATACGCGTCGGACCGATCACGCCGAGCACGCCAGCGACTCGCCCCCCCTGGCCATAGGGCGCCATCACCAAACTGAGATCTTCCAGAATCTCGAACCCTGACTCTTTACCGATGAAAAGCTGAATGCCGTCGCTTGCCGCGCATCGGTCCAGTAGATCAAGCAAACTGCCCTTGCGCGAAAAGGCATCGAACAGGCGTCGTACCTGTTCCGTATTAGCGCTGAAGTCGAGCACATTGCTCTCGCCTGCCACTACGAGTTCCTGGGTGCCATCCGCGGACTGCCCTTCAAACGCGCGGGCGGCTACGTCGAGCGCGGTTTGCAGCAGCCGATCCATGTGCTCCTTGTCTGCCTGCATGCTTGTGAGCAACGACGAGCGGATCTGTACCAAGGTCATGCCGCCGAACTCCTGATTCAGATAGTTCGCTGCCTGATTGAGCTCGGTGGCGTCGTAATCGCGATCGGTTCGAATGACCCGGTTCTGCACCTCGCGATCGTTAAGCACGAGGATTACGAGCACCCGCCGACCGGACAGCGGCAGGAACTCCACGTGCCGCAGCGCCGCCTGATCCCGATGCGGCAGCGTAATCACGCAAGCCATGTGCGTAAGATGCGACAAGAGTTCGGATGCCGACTGCAACAGAACCTTCGGTTCAAGATCGGGATTCAGGCGGTCGCGCAGGCGCTCGATTTGGCGGTCATCCAGAGGACGCACATGCAACAGGCTATCGACGAAGAACCGCAGTCCCCGCTCTGTGGGAATACGCCCCGCAGACGTGTGCGGCGCTCGCACAAACCCGTGGTGCTCCAGTTCCGCGAGGATATTACGGACCGTCGCTGGGCTGACTTCCACGCCCGGCTGAACGGCAAGGCGCCGCGACGGCACCGGGGTGCCTTCGGAGATATAGTGCTCGACCAGCAGCTTGAAAACTCGCTGGGCGCGCACATCCAGAATATCGTCGCCGGTCTTTCTCATCCGGATTACAAATTAAACGCGGCTCTTGAGTAAGATCAAGCCATGCGACCCCCAGTACTGAAGAGTCTGACCGTCCGCGATTTCGCGCTGGTCTCCGAACTCGACGTGAACTTCGAGCCCGGCTTGACGGTCATCACCGGCGCGTCGGGCGCGGGCAAGTCCATTTTGCTCGGTGCACTGGCGCTCGTGCTCGGGGAACGCGGGGCAGCGGATGTGGTTCGACCCGGCGCTGCGCGCGCCGACATTTCGGCTGAGTTCGACCTGGGCGCCTACCCGGTGGCGCTTGCCCTCATGCATGAACTCGCGCTCGAGGACACCGACCAGCCTGGTCGCTGTCTGGTTCGACGCGTGATCAGCGCGGACGGGCGCTCGCGCGCCTTCGTCAACGGATCACCCGCCACCGTGCAGACCCTCAAGGCTCTGTGCGAAGGGCTCGTCGACATTCATGGCCAGCACGAAAACGCACGGCTGCTGCGCCGCGATATCCAGCTTGCACTGCTCGATGATTATGGCGTCGATGCGGAGTTGCGACAGGCGTGCCGCGAGGCCTTCCGCGAATGGCGCGCCTCGACCAGCGCGGCGGAGGAACTCGCCGCAGCTGCTACCGCGCGGGAGGATCGTGCGGCCCTGCTCTCCTACCAACTCGAGGAATTGGATGGGCTCGGTCTTGCGCCCGGGGAGTTCGACGTCATCGACGCACAGCACCGCAGGCTGGCACAGGCTAAATCGCTGCGCGATGCCGCTGCCACGGCGCTGCACCTGTTGAGCGAAGAACGCTCGATCGGGCGCACGCAGCGACTTCTCGAGGACATCGACGACCCGCATCCGCGCCTCGCGGGCGCTCGCGAGACCTTGCGCGCAGCGAGCGAGCTCATCGACGATGCCGCGCGCGATTTGCGCGCCTGGGACGATAGCCTCGACATAGATCCGTCCGCCCTCGCTGCAGTCGAGGCTCGCCTCGAGGTTGTGATGGACATCGCGCGCAAACACCGGGTGCCCCCTGCCGACCTCCCTGCCCATGCCGAGGCACTCCGAGTGGAGCTTTCCGGACTTGCCACGGACCGCTCGATGCTCAATGCGCTCATCGCGCGCGCCGCGGATGCAAAGGCTCGCTACCAACAACATGCGGCTATGCTCAGCCAAATGCGCCGGAGTCTCGCACTGCAGTTTGGCGCGGCCGTAGGGGCCTGCATGCAGACCCTTGGCATTGAGGGTGGCGCGCTGGAGATTGCCTTCGAGGCTGCCGAGAACGAATCAGGCACCGACGCCGTGGACTTCCACGTGCGCACCAACCCGAACTACCCACCCGGGCCGCTGGGACGAATTGCGTCCGGTGGGGAACGCGCCCGTATCAGTCTGGCGATCCAGGTGGTTGCCGCCGCGCGGAGCGAGTTGCCGTGTCTCGTGCTTGACGAGGCAGACGTGGGGGTTGGCGGCACTACCGCCGATGTTGTGGGCCGCCTACTCCGAGCGCTCGCGGACAACGCCCAGGTGCTGTGCGTCACCCATGCGCCGCAAGTTGCGGCACTCGGGCACCATCACCTGCGAGTGCGCAAGGACACGGCGCAAGAGACGCGCATCGACCGCCTCGACCATGACAGCCGAATCGAGGAACTCGCCCGCATGCTGGCTGGCGCCGACATCACCGATCGCACCCGGGAATACGCGAGAACTCTGTTCGAAGACGCAGGGTCGCTTCATACCGACTGCCCGCCTCGGCTACCATGACCATCCTGCTACACCGGAACCCGTTCATGCGCGTTCTTATCGGATCGGCCTTGATACTCGCCTGCCTCGCGCAGGCTGCCTGCAGCATGCCTAATTTCCGGCTGCCGCGGCTGCACAAGGTCGCTATCCAGCAGGGCAATGTCATCACGCAGCGGATGATCGACCAGCTGAAACCCGGGCTTTCACGGGAGCAGGTGATGTTCATCATGGGCGAGCCTATTCACCGCAATTCGTTCAATGATTCACGTTGGGATTATCTCTACTCCATAGAAATCCCAGGGGAGTATCTAGAGCGCAAGCGCCTCTCGATCTACTTCGAGGGTGATACGGTCACTCACTTCGATGGCGACTACACCCCAACGGCGATCACGACCCCGGACGTGCCGGAAACCATCAGCGAACCTAACGAGAACAAAAAAGGCTGATCAGGCGCAGTCGCCGAAGCCGATGGTCATCCCGGTCTACTTGATGAGACTGCGCTGACGCCTCGCTTCCATAGGATCGATGCGCAGCGGCAGATAGAACTCGATCCGATCATGAGCCGCGACAACACGGGTGCGCGCCACCGGCTCACCGAAAATGCCCACCGGCATCGACTCGAGATCGATACCCGCAAATGGCGGCAGGTCACTTGCCGCACGAATGGCAGCCCCTACCGTCGTACCCTCCGGCACTCTGAGCTCAACCTCGATCACGCGCTCGGGTGTTGCCAAAACGGCAACGAGCGCGAGCGAGTGCGCAGCATCTCCCATAACGCCGGTGTTCAAGTGAGGGTCAGCGCGCGGTTGCAGAAAGCGTCCACCATGCGATCCGCCGCACGCACGAACACCGCGGAGAACGCCGGTCCAAGCAACGCCGAGGCGCCGCTCAGCTCGAACAGGAGTGCGAGCTCGACCCGACAGCCCTGCTCGCCGCCAATCGGTGTAAAGCGCCACGAACCTTCGAAAGCCCGGAAGGGTCCGTCTACCAATGCAAGCTCGATTCGCTCATGTGGATAGCGCCGGTTGCGCGTCGTAAACCGCTCGCGCACGCCGCGGCCAGCCACCTCCAAGGTGGCGACCATCTCCGTGGGCGTCGATTCCAGTACTTCAGCGGCCGCGCACCAGGGCAGAAACGTCGGGTATTGCGTCACGTCATCCACGATGCCAAAGAGCATCTTGGCGCTGCAGGGCACCAGCGCTGAGCGCTGAATACGAGTCACAACGCGTCCGTTCCGATCAGGCTGTCGACCAGCGCAGCGGCAATAGCCAGCGGAATCAGTATGCCCACCCACATGCGCCACAGCTGCAGACCGCCCGAACCAGTGCTCGGGAATGGTGCACTGATCCCTGACACCGGCAGTCGCCAACCCGCGAAAAGCGCAAACACGAGGGTCACGAGCAGCAAGGCATGCTGCGAAACAACATCGAGCAGCACGCTTTCACTCATGAACACCGACGAGCTTGCGGGCGCCGAATCAAACACCAGAAGCACTGCAGCACCCAGGAGCCAGCAGAAAACGCCCCAGGTAATTGCCACGCGGGGTCGCCTCGCATTGTATTCCTCGACCAGATAACTCAGCGCAGGTTCGGACAAGGTGACGATCGAGATCAAGGCAGCAAGAACCACGATGAGGAACAAAAGGGGCATTACCCACGCTCCGAAGGGCAGAGCCGCCAGGTTCGTTGTCACCGACCCGAACAGTAGCGCCGATCCTTCTGGCACTGGCTCACCTGCGCTCGCTGCGAAAGTCAGCAGGATTAGCGCCATTGCCAACGTGACAACAAGATCTATACCCACAATACCGGCCCCGAGGCGAAACGGGGACGAATCCGCGGGCAGATAAGCACTGTACGCCATCGACACCCCCAGACCCACGCCAAGCGTGGTCAGAGCGTGACCCATCGCCGCCCACAGCGTGCCGAGGGTGACGGAGTGCCAGTCCGGCTGAAACAACAGCGATGCCGCACCGCCAAACCCGCTGCTGAGCGCCGCATGCGCCAGCACCACGGCAAGAAGTCCGAGCAGAAGAGGCATCGCGAACCGAATAACAACCTCAACCCCCCGGGTGATGCCACGCCGTGACCATCCGATCGCGACCACGGTCAAACCGGTGATGCCCAACATGATCCAGAGCGTGCCCGGGGCGACGATGGCATCGGCGAGACCCGCCGATGATGGCGCCCCGCCGGTCAGACTCGCGCCCAGCCAGTAGAGCCCCCTCGCCCCGACCACCGCGTCCATGGATGCGACGAGCAGAGCAACACCAAGCCCAATCCACCCAAGCAATGACCCAACGCGGCGCCCCACCCCTGCGGGGGCAAAATGTCGAAAAGCCCGCAGGGGGCTGCGTCTCGCCGCCCGGCCCAGAAGAATCTCCGCGAGCAGAAGCGGTGTCCCCAAAAGCAACAGGCAAGCCACATACACCAGCACAAACGCGCCACCGCCATGTTCGCTCGCGAGCGCTGGAAACTGCCACAGATGCCCGAGTCCCGCGGCAGTGCCCGCAGCTGCCATGACAAAAATTGGGTGGCTGGACCAGCGGATATCCTTCGATCTGTTCACGGGGGGCATGGTGTTCACGGCATTGGAGGCGGGGGCGGATTCTCCCTCGAACGTTGGGAGCCCCTCAAGGTTCCCCTATACTGAGCTCATGTCGAAAACCGATAGCAAAGCAGGCTCCGCCACAATCGCGCAGAACAAGCGCGCCACCCATGACTATTTGATCGAGGAGCGGCTCGAAGCCGGCATGGTGCTGGAGGGATGGGAAGTCAAAAGCCTGCGCGCCGGCAAGGCGCAGCTTGTCGACTCGTACGTGATCATCAAGAACGGCGAGGCCTGGCTTCTTGGCGCCAACATCACGCCGCTGACGTCCGCATCTACCCACGTCATCGCCGACCCCCAGCGCACGCGCAAACTCCTCCTCAACCACCGCGAACTGGTGCGCGTCATGACCGCGACCCAGCAAAAAGGCTACGCCTGTATTGCCACGCGCCTGTACTGGAAGGGCAATCGCGTGAAGTGCGAGGTTGGACTCGGACGGGGCAAGAAACTCCACGACAAGCGCGCCGCCCTGAAGGAGCGCGAGTGGACTCGGGAAAAAGACCGCCTGCGACGCCACGCCGCTTGATCCGGGCGCTTCAGCAAACTCTAGCGCCCTGCTCTCCGATCGTCGAGCGCACTGCAAACGGCGCGCCCGCGACTCGCATCAGGCACCTACCGCCCGACGCCAGGCGATCATCTCGAGCGCCGCGGCAGCAGCCTCATAGCCCTTGTTGAACTCATTATCCGCGCCGCGGGCATACGCATGGGCAATGTCAAAGACCGGCAGTACCTCGACGATGATCGGTCGGCGATACTGCAGGCTGAGAGCTCCCAGCCCACGCATGCACTCGTAGCTGATCATCTCGAAGTGAAGCGTTTCCCCTTTGAGAATGACACCGAAGCACACGATCGCATCGAGATCGCCTGCAGTGTCCGAGGCGAGCAGATCAGCCGCAGCGAGCGGCAATTCGAGACAGCCGGGCAAGATGTGCTGCTCGATACGGACATAGCCCTGCTCGCGCAGCACGCGCTCGCAGACTGACGCCATCGAGCCGACGCACTCCGGATACCATTTGCTTTTGAGAATTGCGATGCGCCCGGGTTCACTCACACGCGGCAATCCGCTCAAGTCCATTGCGCTTTTGGCCATTGCCCCGTCCCGCTTACTTCTGATTCATGGATTCTCGGACCGGCGCATTCACTCCGGCTGACCCAGCACGGACACTTGCGCGTCAACCTGATTTGGCTGCCGCTGACCGCTGAAACGCCCACCATCCCGCTTACCCAGCCGCATGGCGCCGGACATGTTATCGCCGCTCACACGGCCCGTGTACCGAAGATCAATAGTACCCATGGGTCCCGTGACGCGGGCAGAGAAATCGATCACATCCCCGGTCACAGTACCCTCGACCGGCGCCTCGCCGAAACGTCCGAGATAAGTGCCACGCAGAGTCGATCCCTCCTGCCAGAGCTCGATTGTTGGCGTCCCTACGCCCATCGCAGTTTCGACCCGAAGCGCCCAAGTACCCGTCGCTGAGCGTGGCTCTTCGACCAGAGCAGCTGCAAAAGCCTGCATCGAACAGACCCATAACCCAACCAGAAGACCGACTCGAAGAAGGACTGCCATGGAACAACGCCACGCCTTGAAAGGCGATGATGTTACCGGGGCGCGCGTGAGCGTCTTGCACGAGCCTCCGGGCGCACGTGGTTTGTCGGTGCTTTGGTCGCTAGCCCGCTGAACCAAACCGCGCGCGCAGCTCGCGCTTCAGCACCTTGCCGGAGACATTCTTGGGAATTTCGGTAACGACATGCCAATCCCTGGGACGCTTGTAACCCGCGAGTCGTGCGCGGCAGAAGGCATCCAGCTCCGCGGGCTCGACCCGGGCGTTCGTCCGCAGCACGATGGCTGCGCCAACGCGCTCGCCCCAGTGGGTGTCGGGAAGACCGAATACCGCCGCTTCCGCGACCGCGGGGTGCTGGAACAACACTTCCTCAACCTCGCGCGGATAAACATTTTCGCCGCCGCTCACGATCATGTCCTTCTTGCGGTCGACGATATAGACGAATCCCTCGTCATCCATCCGCGCAACATCACCGGTGTGAAACCAGCCATCGCGAAAGGCCTCGGCGTTCGCTTCCGGTCGATTCCAGTAGCCCGCGAGCACCTGATCGCCGCGCACGACAATTTCCCCCGCGACGCCAACCGGGCAGTCATTGTCCTCAGCATCAACAATGCGCACTGCCGCGAGCGCACCCACCCGCCCCGCGGCGCGCAGCAGTTCCGGCGCTTCGCGGTCTGCTCGAACGTGGTCCGCCTTCGACATGAAAATCACGTTGCCCGCGAGCTCCGTCATGCCGAACCCCTGCGTGAAAATGGGACCAAAGCGCGCCATCGCGCGCCTCAGTACTTCCGCTGGTATCGACGAGGCGCCATAACCCAGGCTGCGCAGAGAGCCGAGATCGTGAGTCGCTATTCCCGGGTCATTCAGCAGCATGTTAATCATGGTGGGCGCAAGCGCCGTCCCGGTGATGCACAGCTCGTCGACCATGCGCATCCAGGCTGCGCTGGAATAAGCCGTCATGAGCGCAACCGGATTGCCGACGAGGTGCTGCCCGAGCACAGTGAAGCCTGCGATATGGCAGAGCGGGAAGGGCATGAGGAAATAGGGATTCTCGGGCGGCTCTCCGGGCTGACTGACCTGGGAATTGAAGATCGAGGCAAAGAGATTTCTATGGGAGAGCATGGCTCCCTTCGGCATGCCGGTCGTACCCGAGGTGTAGATGATCCAGGCGATCTCGCGATCATCCAGCGCCGGGTACGGGGCTCGCGCTGGGTGGGGCGCGATAAACCGCTCCCACGGCTCCCCGAGCTCCAGCGTGCTGCGCACAGTTTCGAGTTCCGGACGCATGCGCTCGACCACGTCGCTGAACGCCGGGGCATAGAGCAGGCGCGTCGCGCGGGCATCATTGACAATACGCACCAGCTCCGGCACCGCCAGACGGTAATTGAGAAACACCAGTCGCTGCCCCGCGGCGGGGACACCGTAGTACGCCTCGACGTACTCCGGCTGGTTATCCGCAAGGATCGCCACGTGATCGCCCGGTTGCCCGTCAACGGCAAGCGCACTCGCGAGGCGCAGACTGCGGTCGCAGAGTTCGGCGAACGTCTGCCGTCGTCCGTCCTGACTGACGAGCGCCGAGTTCGAGCCGCGTCGACGCGCATTCAGCTCCAGAATGTCGTGCAGGCGCATGTTGTTTTCCTCCCCCCAGCGCGGTTTTTTATACCACGTTCTGCCGTCGCGACGGCTGTGCTAACGTGATTCCTCGGCAGACCAACGCGGAGGGGAATGATGGACTACGAGACACTGCTGACAGAACAGGATCAGGGCGTGTTGCGCATCACGCTGAACCGCCCGGAACGATTGAACGCCTGGACCTACCGCATGGGGGCAGAGCTCTCGGACGCGGTCAATGGGGCAAACGAGAACAACGACATCATCGCCATGGTGATCACCGGAGCGGGCCGAGGGTTCTGTGCCGGCGCCGACATTCAGGACGTGTTCAAAGCCCAGGCGGACGGCGCCGCGCCGGCGCGCGACGGCACGCCGCGTGACTGGGTCGGGCTCGTTCGCAGCTCGAAACCGATGGTGGCAGCAATCAACGGCGCCGCTATTGGCGTCGGGCTGACGCAGGTTCTGCCAATGGACTACCTGATTGCATCGACCACCGCCAAGCTGAGCGTGCGCTTCGTGAAAATGGGGCTAGTGCCCGAGCTCGCCAGCTCACATTTTCTCACCTTGCGCATGGGGTTCGGCCATGCGAGCGAACTGATGTTGAGCGGTCGCACTGTCGCCGCCGGAGAGGCGCTCACGCTTGGACTCGTGGATCGAGTGACCGCGCCGGAAGAGCTGCTTGCCACCGCAACCACCGTTGCGCGTGGCATGGGAGAAAATCCTCAGTCCTCGCTGCGCATGATCAAGGCATTGATCAACGCCAACGCATCGGAACAGGACCTGGCGACGGTGCAGCGGCGCGAGCTCGAAGCCCTGCAGCAGTGTTACAAATCGCCCGAGCACCACGAAGCCATTGCCGCCTTTATGGAAAAACGGGAACCCGATTTCCGCACCGCGCGGCAGCGCGGCTGAAACCCGCGCAGAATGCCTGCCGACCGGTCGACTGACCCGTCGGCATGCGTATCGAGTCTCGAGTCAGCTCGTAAATGAGGCCAGTCGGTCGCTCGCGCTGGCAAAATCTTCCATGAAGTTGTAGACCACCTGCCGCACAGACAGGCGCTGGTTCATGAGACCAACACCCTGCCCCACCCAGTAGGTTGCCAACTGACGTGCCCCGGCGTCACCCGCCTGGGACAGCTTATCGATCTTGCGCAGCGCCGGCTCGCTGACCAACGACTGCAACGGCATGGGCAAAGGATCAGGCGCGCCCGCAGCCTGCCAGGCGTCGGTCCACGCGGATCTGAGCTGTCGCGTGTACTTGCCCGTTCGGCTGCGCGAACGAACGGTGTGCCGCGAGCTGGCAGACAGCATCTTGTCCTTCACCACCGGGTTGGTTTCCGCCTCGCTCGTGGTCAGCCAGACCGAGCCGCACCAGGCGCCGTCTGCACCCATCGCCATGCAGCCCGCCATTTGCCGGCCAGTGACGATGCCGCCCGCGGCCAGCACGAACATGTCCGGGTAATCGCGAATAGCCTCGAGCACTTCAGGAACCAGCACGATGGTGGCGATTTCACCGCAGTGCCCGCCCGCCTCGCCGCCCGCCGCGATCAGAACGTCGACACCTGCTTCGGCATGCTTCACGGCGTGCTCCCGAGACCCGGTCAACGCTCCAACGAGCACGTTATGCGCGCGCGCCATCTCGAACATCACAGGGGGCGGCACCCCCAGCGCATTCACCACCATCCTGACCTGCGGATGGGCGAGCGCCACCGCCAGGATATTGGCTGCGCCGGCGGCGCGCATGTTGTTGCCGAAGTCGTCCCGCGGCGCGTTCTGCCAGAGATCCGACGTGTCGATGCCATGTTGCGCGAGAATGCCGTTCACGTAAGCGCGATGCTCGGGAGGGATACGTGCCTCGATATCCGCAGCGGTGAGGCCGCCCTCCTTCGCATCCATGCTGGTCGGAACGATCACGTCGACCCCGTAAGGCGCGCCCTGGGTGTGTTCATCAAGCCACTTGAGCTCGATCTCGAGACTTTCCGGCGTGTGCCCGGCCGCGCCGAGCACGCCAAACCCGCCCGCCTTGCTCACTTCGGCAATGACATCCCGACAGTGACTGAACGCAAACAGCGGAAACTCAATGCCCAGTCGCTCGCACAGTTTGGACTTCATGGAACCTCTCCCCCTGAATGACTGTTGATCCTCTGGTCAAGGACTATACCGAGATCATCCCCTGTCCCGCGACAGCGCGCGCCAGCACCGGTAAGGGTATTCACCACCGGGGCCCACACCTGTTTCCAGCTGCACATAGCCCGACGCGACGAAGAACGGCAACGCCACGCGCTCAGCTTTAACAAGCACGCCCGTCGCGCCCGCGTGCCTCGCCTCCATTTCTACATCCGCAAGCAGCCGCCGCCCCAAACCGCGTCGCTGCGCTGCAGGGCTTAGGTAAAGGCCGTGAAGAAAGAG